>JBPCKZ010000228.1:0-46082 GCA_051003795.1 Bryobacteraceae bacterium
CGTTCCAAAACCGAAAACTCTTGACGGATGTGAATATTTTCAGGCATCATGCAAATACCAGCGTCGCTACGCTCCGACCATATTCACATCGCGTCGGAACGGCCCATTCACATCGCCGGAATCCGCAATATATGTCGTGAAGCCATGGTTGGCCACGGGAATGCCCCGGTCTGCCGCCATATTCGCAATCTTCATTGCTTCGGTGAATCCCCCGCAGCGGGTCAGGTCCACCTGAGCGATATCTATCTTGCCTTCGTCGAACAGCCGGCGGTACGTGTGACGCCCGCTCTCCTCCTCTCCGGCGGCGATGCGTACATCGGTGGCAGCGGTCAGCTTGCGGTAACCCTCGTAATCGTCCGGAGCCAAAGGCTCTTCGAGCCAGAAAATGTCGTGTTGAGAAAAATCGCGGGCGCGCTGGATCGCTGTCTTCGCATCCCAAACCAGTCCCGCATCGATCATCAGATCCGGTCCGTCGCCCAGCCCGCGCCGCGCCTCCGCCACCAGACTGCGATCGGTCGCGGCGTCCTGGCCCATCGGCGCCCAGCCGAACTTCACGGCGGTAAATCCCTGCCCGGCGAATCGCTTGGCAATCTCCCCTGTCGCGTGCGGAGTCGCCCCAAACAGCGAACTCGAGTAGCAGCGGATGTTCTTGCGGAAGCCGCCCCCGAGCAACTTCCAAATAGGCATGCCCAGCTTTTTCCCCTTGATGTCCCACAAGGCGATATCGATCCCGCTCATGGCATGGATGGCGATTCCGAAGCGGCCGGCATAGACATTCTGGCGATACATCTTGTTCCACAGATACTCCGTCTCGAACGGATCTTCTCCGAGAATCAGGTGCTTGAGGCCGGATGTGATGGTATGGGAGTAGGGGCCTAGAATCGCGCCCTGCGCAGCTACTGGCGCGGAATCCACCTCGCCAATTCCGGTGATGCCTTCGTCTGTGTGAACTTTTACGATCAGAACGTCCTGACCGCTATCGCACTGCTCTTTGACTTGCGGCAAACGGACATAGATTGCTTCCACATCGGTAATCTTCAATCAATCTCTCTCCTTAAGAAGTTCACATTGTAGCTGATACGCGCAAAAGATCTATGATTTTCTGCACTATTTAGGTAGTTCATTGCATATACTGGTATCCACCCTGGAGTAGGCTGCTGTTAGAGTCTACGACCAATTGCATGTTGCATTCGAATAGCTCCTCTGCGGCTCCCGCCATCACGCCTCGTATGATGTGGGGCGCGGTCGCCCTGCTTTGGGTCGCTTACTTTCTGAACTACATTGACCGGCAATCGGTCTTTTCCATCTTCCCCGCTCTCAAATCGGAGTTGCATTTCACGAATACACAACTGGGTCTGGTCGGGTCGATCTTCACGTGGGTTTATTCGATCTGCATGGCGGTGAGCGGGAGAGCCGCGGACCGGTTTCGCCGCGACCGCCTGATTGTTGTCAGCCTGGTGTTGTGGAGTATGGCCACTCTAGGAACGGCTCTCAGTCATTCTGTGA
Source organism: Bryobacteraceae bacterium (assembly GCA_051003795.1). GTDB lineage: Bacteria > Acidobacteriota > Terriglobia > Bryobacterales > Bryobacteraceae > JALYXS01. The sequence goes on from JBPCKZ010000228.1 coordinate 1,507, forward strand.
CGTCCTTCCTGGTGTGGCGGGCGGTGATGGGCGTCACCGAGTCGCTATACGTGCCCGCTGCGCTTAGCCTGATTGCTTCGCTCCACGGCACGGCAACCCGGTCGCGGGCTTTGGGCCTGCACATGACGGCGCAAATCGCAGGCATCATGGCAGGGGGATGGTATGGAGGTTGGGCCGCCGACCACATTGGGTGGCGGTCCGGTTTTGCAATTCTGGCTGCTGTCGGGGTTGCTTATGCCGTGGTGATGTTCGGGAGCTTTCGCATGCTGCCGGAGGTTCGATTGGCCCGCACCCCGGCTCCCGGGTCAGTGGCACAGGTGTTGGGCTCCGACTGTTTTACCGGTCTGCTGGTCGCGTTTTTTGCGTACTGCGTGATGCTCTGGATGTTCTACGCCTGGCTTCCGAACTTTATCTATGAGCGCTACCAACTCTCGATGACCGATAGCGGTTTTACGGCGACCGCATACCTGCAGGGAAGTACCGCTCTCGGCATCCTGAGCGGCGCCCTTTTTGCGGACCGGATGGTTGCCCGTGTTCGTGCTGTGCGCCTTTATCTGGTGGGGGCCGGAGTTTTGCTGTCGGCTCCTTTTGCATGGATTGCATTTGAATCGCATTCGTTGTGGATCATGAAACTGGCTTCGATCGGCTTCGGATTTTTTGGGGGCTGGCTCATGGCCAATATTTTCGCCGCCGCCTACGACGTAATCGCAACGGAAAACTACGGGCTTGGCGCTGGAGTTTTGAACCTCTTCGGGGGCCTGGCCGGAGGAACGTCTGTTTTTGTCGCCGGCTATCTCAAGTCCACGATTGGAATTGCCACGCTGATGTTAGGTGCGTCAACGTCAGCCGCGGCATCGGGCCTCCTGTTGATCGCAATCGCCCGCTTCCGGTTTCCCAAAGAGGATGCCCTCGCTACGGAGCATGCGAACTGATCAGCAACGCCTGATATTGCGCCGTCCGATCCGCCGCCTTGATTTTGCTGTGCAGTTCGAGTTCCCGGGCGGCTAGCGCTGGCTGACCAAGTTTCTTATACAGGCGCCCGAGCAGGTAGTGCGCGCGCTCGTGCTGCGGTTCTAAACGGATAGTGTCTTTCAGTTCGCGAATGGCCGCTTCGTCGTTTTCCCGTAGCTGATACGCTTTGGCCAACGTGAAATGAAGACGGCTGGAAGCCGGGTCCAGCGCGAGGCCGCGTTGCAGGGCATCGATGGCCTTGTTCAGGTGTTCCGGTCCGGGAGAGGCCAATCTCAATCCGCCGGCTCCGGTTAGATACCAACCCATCGGGTTCTTGGGATTCACGGCCTGTAGCTTGTTGCCGAGTTCGATTAGGCCACCCCAGTTTCCCGCGTCCTCGTAACATTCTCCCAAGGCGCGATAGGCGGGCTCGAAGCCGCTGTTCTCGGATAGCAACGACTCGAGCACGTGGCTAGCCTGGTCTCGGCGCTCCATCAGGATGTAGGACACCGCCAAGCCGAAACGTGCACGTCGCGATTGAGGCATCCTCTTCACCGCGACTTCAAAAAGCTCGACGGCGCTTGCGGCGGCCCGGTGGATGCCGAGAAATTCGCCCACATCCAGGAGGTAATCTTCGTTTTCAGGCTCCAGGGTTAGAGCTTGCTGCAGATGTTTCAACGCGGGTTCCGGTTCGCCCAGTTTGAATTGAGCGTAGCCCAGCAGATTGTTCCAGGATGCCGCGTTCTCAAGCGGTCGACGAATCCGTTGTAAGATCGCTTTGGCCTGCCGATACTCTTGCCTTTCGATGCAATCCGCTGCCTGATTTCCCAGCGACGATGCCGTATCGAGCCACGCCTGGGTGACCTGCGCATCGTGAGGGGCCAGTGTTTGCGCGGCGTCGAACGCCAGAAACGCGTCCTCATTTTGCTTCAGCTCCTGGAACGCCAGTCCCAGCTGGAACCGGGGGTTCGCGGCATCCGGAGCCAGCCGGATGGCCTTCCGGAGAGCATCGATGGCCCGCGCCGGCTGGTGGGCGCTTAGGTAGCTCGCGCCTAGATTGTTCCACGCCTGCCAGGCATCGGGCTCAAGCCGGGTGATTCGCAAAAATTCAGCTGCGGCTTGATCGTGGTGGCCCAGCTTCGATTCACACACCGCGATGGCGTTCAGCGCCGGAACCATTCTTGGGATCCGCGCCAATGCCGCCCGAAGATCGGGGACGGCTGATGAACAATCGCCGCGCTGCACGGCAGCAAGTCCCCGCTGGACCTGAGCATCCACGACCTCAGCATCCACCGCTTGTGCTCGACTCGGAGCTGTGAATAGAGAAACAACCGCAAAACAGCTAAGCACTCGCACGACTATTCCATCGTAGCGAAAGGTCCGCTTTTAGAAGATAATCTTGCCGGCGATTTGCAGTACGCGCCCCGGAGAAGATCCAAACACCTGTCCATAAGCGGACGAGTTGGCTGTGGCATTCGGCAAAGCGAACGAATGCAAGTTGAACGCATTGAATCCTTCAAAGCGCAATTGAAGCCTGGCCTGCTCGGTAAAGGCGAAGTCTTTGTACAATGAGAGGTCCACGTTCCGGTATCTATCGCCGCGCAGAATGTGGCGGCCGGCGTTCCCCCGCCGGTAAATAGGAGCACCGGGAGGAGCCACAAAGCAGCTTGTGTTGAACCACCGGGCTGGGCTTGGATTCGAAATCCCCGTATCGCAGCCCGCAACCACATCCGCGCGGCTGCCGGTTCCGGTGTTCGAAGGATCGCCGCTGAACAGCGGAGTGTAGGGGAAACCGCTCTGTAGTGTAGTCACCGTGCCCAGAGTCCAACCGCCCAGAAGCGCGCGCTCGAAACCGTGTGCCTGACGCAACCAAGGCAGCTCATACACCAGCCCCAGCGTAAACAGATGCGGAACGTCAAAGGAGGATAGTCCACGGTTGAGCCTAAAGTTGTAGGGATCGTAATATCCTTCCGTGTTGTCGCTATCCTGATCGATATTTTTCGACCAGGTATACGAAGCTAACATCGTGAGGCCTTTGTAGAAGCGCCGCTCCACTTTGACCTGAAGCGCATGATAAATGGACGACGCGGACTGTTCGTTCCAGGTGATGGCTCCGAAATCCGGAAATGGCCGCCGGCTTTGGACCGAGCCCGGTCCAGGCAGTGGGGCGTTGATCGCCCGGCTGGTTTGCAGGCGTGTTCCCTTAGTCCCCACATAAGCGACCTCACCCGAGAACTGACCCGGAAATTGGTGTTGCAACGCGATATTCCACTGTTGCGAGTATCCGAAATCTTTGGCATGAGGATCGTGCGCCAGCAACGTTGCGAACTGACTGAAACTAGAGCCTTGGGGCAGGAAATTCTGCGTGGTCTTCGTGGGAATGAACGGATCGTTCAGAATCCCGGATTCGCGGATCAGGAAGGGAACGGATTCAAATTCGCTCTCCCGGTTTCCGTCAAGTTGAACCCAATAGAGACCATAGCCGCCGCGAAACACCGTGTTATTCGTAAGCCGGTACGCTAATCCAACTCGCGGAGCGAAATGGTTATAGCCTACGTCCCGCAGATAGTGTTCATTGATTCCCGCGTCCTTCGCGAAAAGCGTGTACTGCTGATAGAAGGGATACGACAGCGGAACAGAGCTTTGTAGATAAGGAGCTGAAACGGATTGCTGATTCGGGACCACAATGGCTCCCCGGCCGCCGCGCGCGGTGGGGCTGAAGTTAGCGAAGCGCAGATATTTTTCAGTGGTTGGCCAGTTGATCTCGTAACGAACGCCGAGATTGATCGTCAAATTCTGGGTAGCCTTCCAGTCGTCATTAAAATAGGCCCATTCATTCTTGAAGCGCTGATAATACCAGCCTGGGGGAACATAGCGGCTGGCTGAAGTCGGTATGCCCAGGATGAAATCCGCCAAACCGGAGCCGGTGTTGGTAGGATTCGCGGGATTATTCGTATAATTCCCGGAATAGTTGAACGTTCCGCTACCCTGTCCGCTGGTGGTCAGGTTCTGCTGCCACTTCCGAAAGGTCTCTCCCATCTTAAAGGTATGGCGCCCCCGGATCATCGTGTAATTCGCCGTGTATTCAAAATTGTTCGAGGTATAGTTCAGCAGAAAACCTTGCGGCAATCCGGTAAAGCCGGTGATATTCATGACCGGGTAGCTGGGGTATACATCTGAGATCCCCTTACCAAAGCCCTGAATGCCAAGTTGTGTAGTGAAATCGGTGGTTCCAAAGTTCGGAGTATCGAAAACGACCTTGGCCCGGCTGAAGGAAAAGCGCGTCTCCAGGATATTGGTGGGATTGAAGATATGAGTCCAATTGGCTACGGAGTTATAGCCGTTCGGATGTTTCGGATTCGCACCCGGATCGTATGGATTGAGCCCGTGATATGCGCCATAGCTGCCTTCGTTGGCGCGCGTGAACGAAAAGCGACCGCTCAGTGTGTCCCGCTCACTGAAGTGCTGATCGATTTTGGTGGTGGTTTGATTCGATTCGGTGGGAACGCTCACCTCACGGCGCAGGTTCGCGTTGAGCGTCGATTGTTGAGGGAACGGAATCCACGTGGGATCGAAGAAGAATTTTGCGATCGGGTTGATCCGGTTGGCGGGGATGATGTTGCCGGGAAATGGATCGCGCAAGAAAGCGCCAGGCCTGCTCGGGTCCGGGCGAGTGGTAGCGGGATCGAAAATCTGCCCGGGAAGTTCGGAGAGATCTCCAGTTCTCATCCTTGCGGTAGGCACGGTAGCGGCGGAACTGGATCCTTGGCGCAACCGCAAGCCTTCATACGAAAAAAACCAGAAGGTTTTGTCTTTTCCGTTATAGATTTTCGGCAAAAATACCGGGCCACCCGCGTTGGCGCCGAATTGATTGCGCTTCAGCGGCTCCACTCGCGTTGCGAAGAAGCTGCGCGCATCCATCGCATCGTTGCGTAAAAACTCCCATCCCGCCCCATGCAAGCTGTTGGTTCCGGATTTGATGGAGACGATCACGGCGCTGCTGCCGTAGCCGAACTCGGCGGACATATTGGATGTCTGAACCTTGAACTCCTGAATTTCGTCGATCGACGGCTGCTGGATGAGTCCGCGTCCGTTCTGATTGGAGGCGTTGGAGCCATCCACCAAAAAGAGCACTTGTCCGGGACGGCCGCCGTTGGCGATATTCATCGTGCCATTGGTGGTCAGCGCGCTAGCGCCTCCACCGAGTCCCTGGCTGGTTTGAAAGTTAGTGGTTGAGACCGAACCGGGAGTCAACAACTGGAGTTGCTGAAAGTTGCGTCCGTTAAGCGGTAGCTCCGTGACCCGTTTCGACTCGATGATCTGGCCGGTAGCGGAATTTTCCGTGTTGAGCAGCGGTGCCGAGGCTTCGACGACAACTGAATCGCTCACTTGCCCTACAGTAAGGCTGACGTCAATCCGGCGAGTGGAATTCACGTCGAGTTTGATGTCCTTGACATGTATGCTCTGGAATCCGGAAGCGGACGCCGTCAACTCGTACGTGCCGACTGACAGGTTGGGAATCGTAAACTCGCCTGACGAGTTGGTCTTCAGCTCGCGCACACTGTTGGTCTGGAGACTGCGCAGTGTGATTTGAGCCGACGGAATCTGGGAGCCACTGGGATCGGTTACGGTGCCTGTAATGGTGCCTTCCGAGCTACCTTGACCAGAAATGCCAAGCGGGCTGCAGCATATGACCACCCACAACATGATCCGTAACAACGACCGTTTCCGATTGCGCATCTTCCCTCCATCGGAGACTGATGCTGGAACAGACATACCGCTCCCGCCGAATCTGCCCAGTGAAGCCCCTCCGAACGAATCATACGTTTAGAAATTATCAGTGTCAAGCACTTTTCTATGCACTTTTCTATGCGATTGCAGGAAACTCTGCTGAATGATATGCAGGATGAAGCCTCCATAAAATTATTGCGCGTAAACTTGATCAAAGCTTCCAAAATCCTGAGATGTTGCATGCTGGTACTAATCAAGTGATTGACTGAGTAACCTTTTGGCCCTACACTGTGCACGGAGGCTGATCCACTGCGAAGGTTAGTTTGGTTCGGGGGCGATAGCTTCCGGTTAGAGGACAATGTAGAGTTTCCAAAACCGAGCCAGGGCGAATTGCTCATACGTGTGAGAGCGGTGGGTATCTGCGGCACCGATATCCATATTCTGCGTGGCGATTTTCCGCGCGCCAGTCCGCCCCTTGTGCTGGGTCATGAGATCTCCGGGGAAGTCCATACAATTGGAGCGCGCGTATCCCGGCTGAAACCGGGAGATCGCGTCACGATCGATTCCGTGGTCGGGTGCGGGAATTGTCATTTTTGCCTGCAAGGCAGTCCTCAATTCTGTCCAAGCGGCTATGAGTTCGGCATCAATCGCGACGGGGGATGCCAGGATTTTCTGGTGGTCCCGGAGGCGAATGCGTTTCTCATTTCCAATGCGATCTCGTTTGAGGAGGGAGCCATTCTCGACATGGAAATGTATGCGGCTCTCGCCCGCTGCAGCGCCGCGGACGGGGTCTCGGCTCTGGTTGTGGGCGATGGTCCCGCTGGCCTCATTGCCTGCCAACTTCTCCGGCACATGGGCGCCGGCAAGGTGATCTTGAGCGGACAATCGGCGGCCCGGATGACGAAAGCGAACGAACTTACCTTAGCCGACCGCGTGATCGATGCCCGGTATGAGAACGTGGGCCACACGATCGAAGAAGAGACCAAGATAGGTGTCGACATCGCAGTCGACTGCGCTGGTACACCGGAAAGTGCGAGGCAGGCACTCGGCGCGGTCCGAGCCGGTGGCGTCGTGTTGCTTTATGCGGTCTATCGGCAACTGCTCGAGAACTTCGACCTGAATAACATTGTTTTGCGGGACCTTAGAGTCTTCGGCGCTCTATCAGACCGGCAGGGATGGGAGTCGGTCATTGCGTTGGCCGAGACTGGCAGGTTGCAACTGCGTTCGCTCATCACCCACCGTTTCGCGCTGGAACAGGCAAAGCTGGCGTTCGATAGCGTAAAGGACGGGAGAGATGGACTTGTGAAGGCGGTTTTTATCCTGTAGCTTCGAACACTGCTAACGCCGAACACTGCTACCTTCGAACATTACGAAAGTCTTATGCCAACCAAAACACAAATCAGCGCGGATGTGGATTTTGAACAGAACGGAAAACAGCAAGGTTATCTTCGGGTTCCCTACTCCCATAATCTGGCGGGCTGGGCAAATATTCTGATACCCATTACGGTCGTGAAAAACGGCTCCGGACCCACGCTGCTGGCGTTGGCGGGGAATCATGGAGACGAGTACGAGGGTCCGGTTGCCCTGATGAAAGTGGCTCGGAGTCTTGAACCCGAACAGGTCCGGGGGCGGGTGATCGTAATCCCCGCCCTCAATCTGCCGGCTGTTCTTGCCGGAACCAGATTGTCACCCATCGACGGCGTGAATCTGAATCGCGCTTTTCCAGGCAAGTACAACGATTCCGTGACTGGGTTAATTGCACACTACCTCACAGCCGTTCTTTTTCCCCTCGCGGATATCGTGATGGATATCCACGGAGGCGGCCGGTCGATGGATTTCTTTCCTTGTGCGCATTTACATCGCGTCGGCGATGAGGCCCAATTTCAGAAGATGCTTGCGGCGGCGAAGGTATGGGGACAGCGCTACGTCTTTATTTACGCCGATATTGCGGGGGAAGGTCTTCTGCCGGTCCAGGCGGAAAGCATGGGAAAAATCGTAGTGACGACCGAAATGGGAGGCGCTGGACAGTGCAGCCCCTCAGTGCTGGGCGTTACCGAACGCGGAGTCCGAAATGTAATGATTCATCTGGGCCTGCTCCAGGGAGAACTCAATCCGCCCCCCTCAGACATCACGGTGGTCGCCGCGACACAGCGTGAGGATTATCATCTCTCCCCGGCGAATGGCATTTATGAGAGCTTCTTCGAAGTGGGTCAATATGTGAAACAAGGCGAGCCGCTCGGACAAGTACATTTTCCCGAACGGCACGACTATTCGCCAGAGGTCCTGATTGCGCACACCTCGGGGATACTTATCTGCCGCAGATTTCCCGCGGGCACACATCGAGGCGATTGCCTGGCGGTGATTGCGCGGCTTGCCGACGGTTATGCGTAAGTTACCGCATTCATCGCGCACGCAAGACCTGAAATTCGGCTGTGTCGCAAACTGATCCAAGGTTCATCTGGTACGGTGAAGCGAATGCGCGAGCGCCGGGCCAGCACTGTTCGTGGAACACATTTTCCGGGACGAGATCATCGTCCTGTGTGTGCGCTGTGTTCGTACTCGCCCGTCAGGCAGAAGCCCGTTTAGTCGGCGCGCCGTGGTACGCGCCTGCGAGCGGTTTCGGGGGCCAACGCGCGAGCGGGCGTTTTTCGTTGGCAGGCTTCTATCTCCTGCTTCATCTCGCCCACGGTAGCACGAGGTCGAATACGAACGCGAACGAGGTCTGAACCGGCTTCAGCAGAGCGCTCTCGTTGCCCGCAATGTCTCTTCAAACCTTTGGCTATGGTGCCCGGTGGTAGAGACTGTCACGTGCTGCGGGTTCTTCGAGAATTTGCGCTTGATGTCCGTTCCTCCCAGAGGTAATGTCCTGTTAGCTTCCGATAATACCCAACAACAGGACCTAAATGACCGAACTGATTCTGGCCGATAAAGCTGCCCTGTGGCAGAGACTGAAGGCGCGCGTCCTCGACAGCGTCTCATCGCCGATCACGCGCCACGTGTACAACCCCGGCTCGACGAATTCATTCAATGGTACACACGGGAGCCGCGTCGAGGTTTCGTCACAGTGAGCGCGTGGCGCGTATCGCTTGAGGCACGCGGCCTGGGCTCGTCGTCCATCATCGTCCGGCTCTCAGCCATTCGCAAGCTCGCGGTCGAGGCGGGCGATAACGGGCTGCTCGCACCTGAACTGGCGGCGGGTATCGCGCGCTTGAAGGGCGTGAAGATAAAGGCAGCGCACAAGACTTGTAAACGCGCCATAATCTATCCGATGAATACTTCTCCAGCCACTCCAAGATCCTCGAAGCTTTGGATACTTTGGACAATTCTTTTTGTATTCGTTCTCCCGTTGCTGGGCTTCTCAGCCTGGGTGTGGTCCGCTCTTCACGTTAGCTACTCGACCGGCGAACGCACCGGGTACGTCCAGAAAATTTCAAAGAAAGGTTGGGTATGCAAAACGTGGGAGGGCGAACTTGCGATGGTGAACCTGCCCGGTACCACACCCCAACTCTTTTCTTTCTCGGTACGGGACGATGCGGTTGCGCGGCAGTTGCTTGATGCAGCGGGCCAGAGAGTTGCGCTCATGTACGACCAGCACCGCGGCGTTCCTACCCATTGCTTCGGTGAGACGGAGTACTTCATCACGCGAGTTCGGCCGCTCGGCCGTTAGCTCTGGTCACTTGCGGCAGCCGGAATACTTACGAAAGAACTTTTGCGAAATGAAGATAGCGGATGAGACTTTATGCCGAAAAGGCTTCGAGTAGCGTTCCTGACGGTCAGTCCTGCGCCGCCGCGCTCTTTTGAGAGAGCCTCTTTCCGCAAGCATTTGCATTTTATGGCATTGCGACTTTCCGCCGTTGAACAAAAGGGCGGAGAAATTATCTCGTTGGTTTTCATTTATAATCAATAAGTTACGGATGGATAGATAGTTGGAAACCATGGTTTTTGGGGAGCCATGTATCCGAGAACCAGCGGGTTTGGAGGCCAAGCTCGACTGCCCTGATCCGCGTACCGCGCAACAAGCGACGTTTTTGGATGGACTGTGCGTGTCCAATATGGATTCATTGGTCGCACGCCGATAGGAGACATCGTCCCTCGCCAGAGCACGCGGTTCTCTGAACTGAAAAGAGCGGAAGCTTTGCGCGCATACTGATGATGCAGGTACGGGCAGATTCCATTACTGGGCCGCCGATCTCTGAGGAGACGTTCAAGACAGCCGGATCGGAGTGCCTTGTGTTCTCACGTCCAGTTACAGCCGTTGAGCGGGAACTCGATGGCTGACCGATGAAATATCCGAACCGTGGGACCATGCCCCGGCGTGGTGAAGTCTGGTGGGTGCGCCTCGACCCAACACTCGGATCCGAGATCCGCAAAAGGCGCCCCTGCTTGATACTAAGCGGCAATGTGGTGAACGAGCGGCGCCGGGCGGTGGTCATCATCCCGCTATCCAGTTCGCCTCAAGCGGCACCGCCATTATTTGGTTTCGATCCAGTGCGCGGGGCGGTCGGCGGTGGCGGTAGTGGACCAAATTCGTGCAATTTCTAAAGAACGGTTGGATGGCCGGCTCGGGACGCTTTCGGCGGAGCACCTGAAGGTCGTCGAGGATGGGATACATCACGTCTTGGATCTGAACTAGTACACAAGAGACTTACAATTGATTAAAATTATTTACAATTTTCTTGACAGCAACGCCCCCGCGGGAGCATTATGAAATCAGGAACCAGCCGGTAGGGTTCCTGAGCTTGCCAAGTTAGCCAACCCGAAAGGGTCGGTCAGGAGGTGGCTATAGAGCCGGACCACGACGAGGGCGATCACTCCCGAATCTGGTGAACAAGCAATCATCGACTGGTGAACGGTCTACTGTTGCCGATTTAAGGCTTGCGCTTTTGCGCGGATTTGACCCTAGCAGCCAGCGTTGAGTTCCCCAGTCCGGTAGGGTCGCCCTTTTAAAATTTTCTCCCCCCAGTTCCGCCGAAATTTCACTGGCCCCATGCCATACTGAAGGCACACTCTTCGGTCCTCATGGCGGATTCAACTCTCCAGAAAATCGTTAGCGCTCACAGTCCGGATTCGGACGACGCGTTCATGTTTTATGGACTCGCCACTCGCAAGGTTCGCTCGTCGAAAGTGTTGTTCCGCCATGTGCTTTCGGACATCGAAACGCTCAATCGGAAAGCGATTGAGGGCGAATACGACCTGACCGCGATCTCCTACCACGCGTACCCCTATGTGGCCGATAAATACGTGTTGATGGCGAGCGGCTCGAGCGTGGGGGATGGCTACGGCCCCATGCTGGTCGGTTTGCGTCCCATGGAGTTGGAAGAGATCAAGGGGAAGAAGATTGCCATTCCCGGCAAGCTCACCACGGCATATCTGGCGTTGCGGATTATCGAACCGGATTTCGAGCCGGTGGTGACGCCTTTCGATAGGATCCTCAGCGCGGTTCAGGAGCACTCGGCGGACATTGGGCTGATCATCCATGAAGCCCAGCTCACCTATAACAAGAGCGGCTTTCACAAGATTCTGGATTTGGGCAAGTATTGGAAGACCAAGTTCAACCTGCCTCTCCCGCTTGGCGGAAACGCGTTGCTGCGATCCCTTTCGCAGGAAGTGCGAAAGGAGTGCTGCCGCATGATGCGTGACAGCATTCAATATGCGCTCGACCACCGAGAAGAAGCCCTCAGCTATGCATTGCAGTTTGCGCGCGACATGGACCCGAGGCTCGCGGATAAGTTTGTCGGGATGTACGTCAATCACTATACGGTGGATTGCGGGGAAGCCGTTCCCGCCGCCGCGCAGAAAATGCTCGACATGGGTTTCGAGGCCGGCGTGATTCCCAATCGCGTAAAGTTAGAATTCGTCCGGTAATGCGGGTAGTATTTCTTTTCTCCATCCTTGCCGTTTTGCTTTTGGCTCAATCCCCCAAGGAAATCCGTGCGATGGCGAAAGACGGTCCCAACGCCCTTCCCAAGCTTCAAGAACTGCTTCGGAGCCCCGACGCTTCCACCCGGGCGGAAGCCGTCAAAACAATCGTCGAAATCGGGGGCGCCGCGAGCGTCGATTCGCTTATCCTGGCGATTCAGGAAAACGACCCCGAAATTCAAATCCGAGCGGCCGGCGGACTGGTCAATTTCTATTTGCCCGGGTATGCGCGCGCGGGAAACAACCTTCGAGCCAAACTTGCCGGCGCCAACCATCGGACAATCGACCCCTACGTGGCCGTTCGCCCCGATGTAATTCAGGCCCTCGGCAAGGTTGCAAGGGGTGGCGCGAGCATGGAATCGCGAGCCAGTGCGGCGCGCGCGATCGGCGCGCTGCGCGGCGGGGCGGCGCTGCCGGACCTTGTGGAAGCGTTACGGACGAAAGACGGCAATGTGCTTTACGAGTGCCTGATCGCGATGCGGAAAATTGGCGACGAATCCGCCGGGCCGAAAATCGGGTATCTGCTTCACGATCTGGATCCGAGAGTGCAACTCGCCGCCATCGAGACCGCGGGAATCCTGCGGAATCGGGGTGCGCTTGGAGATCTCAAGAATCTGGTCAAGGAGACCCGCGACAACACGATGAAACGCGCCGCGTTGACGGCACTCGCCATGATGCCCGATACCGATAACCGCGATCTTTACAACACATACCTGAAAGATCGCGATGAACGGTTGCGCGCCGCGGCCGCCGAAGGGTTCGCGCGCTTGCGGAATCCGGACGACGCGCCCATGCTCCAGCAGCTTTACGACGACGAAGGCAGCCATTCGCCCAGGCTTTCACTGGCATTCGCGCTGGTAATGGATGGCAGGACGGATCTGTCGGAGGACAGCCCTTTGCGCTATCTCATCACTAGCCTGAACTCCATCGCATACCGCGGAGAGGCTATTCCGTTCTTAGAGGAAGCCGCGCGCGAGCGGGTTGTGCGCATCGCATTATACGCGCCCCTGGGAACCGGAACGAAGGACGAAAAAATTCAGTTGGCGAAGATTCTGGCGGTGAGCGGGGACCAAAGCACGGTACCGGAGCTCGAAAAGGCAAGCAGGGATAAAGACAAGCAGGTTGCCCGCGAAGGTTTACGGGCCTTGCGGAATCTGCAGGCCCGCCTTGCAAGAACGATCGCGTCTTCTCGATGAATCCGCATCGCACATGAGAAGCAAGATCGTCCGCCCGGCAATTCCGACGCGCTGACGGCCGGACGCGCTACTGCTTATCGGGGTTTTTGAGTTCGGGGACCGCGGCCCTGGGGCTTGAACTCATTTGGATGCGCATCCTCGGATTGGCTTTCGGTAGCGAAAGCTTCGGCATGCTCGGCGTTCTTGCCGGCTTTTTTGCGGGCCTGGCGCTCGGCGCAACCGTGCTCCACCCGATCATCCTCCGGAGCCGCCGCCCCGTTCTGATCTACGTGGCGGCGGAAAGCATTATCGCCCTATACGCGCTGGCGGGACCCTTTTTTATGCTGCCCCTTGCCGATACCGTGCCGCGGGTTCTTGGCGCGGTTGTGGGCGATAACCGCTCGCTCTCCGCGTTATCGCTCAATCTGACGGTCGCGCTGATGTTGCTCCTGCCGGCGACGTTCTGCATGGGCGCGACAACGGCTTCGGTAATCGAGGCGTGGCGGCGCCGGCGCACCCGAGCCGGGAACGACACCACCGTTGCCTCGCTCTACGCCGTCAATACACTCGGGGCGGCGCTTGGCATCGCTTTGACTACATACGCGCTGTTGCCCTCGCTTGGAGTCCAGGCGACCTCTTGCGCCCTGGGCGGCTTCAGCCTGTTGGCGGCAACCCTGGCGTGGTTTTGGGAGCGCACGCAGTGCGGCAGCGGGCTATTCGCCATCGCTGCTCTACGTTCTGCTCTTCACCACGGGCCTCGCGGGCATCGGACTCGAAACTGCCGGGACGCACGTGCTCGCTCAAATTTTCGAGAACACTGTCCATACGTTCGCTAATATCCTGACGATCTATCTGCTTGGCACCGCGGCCGGGGCGTGGCTATATGCCACGCAACCGGTGCGGCGCTGGCTCGGCGATCCCGATCGCGCGACCAGCCTGCTCCTGTACAGCCTTGCCATCGCGGGCTTCGCCGCCGCCGCAACCCTGGCGAATGCCCCGGCTGCCATGGCCGCCCTTGCGCCGCCCGGCTCCTCCTATCTTCGGCTCGCGATCGCGGAAACCGTGTTCTCCGCTCTCGTATTTCTTCCCGTGACTATTTCGATGGGCGCGGCTTATAGCCATCTCCTTGGCCACTTCACCTACGCTGGCGCGGGCTATGCTTCGGCGTTCAACACTCTCGGCGCATCGCTCGCGCCCGTACTATTCGGCCTTGCCTCATTCCATCCGCCGGTTATGGCGTGGCGTTCTACTGCGCGATCGGGCTGTACCTTTTGCTCTTTATCGCGGCGGCGTTGCGCTCCCAGCCCCTCCGATGGATCGTCCCGGCCGTCGGCTTCGCGGCGGTAGCGGCAGTGTTGGCCTACACGCCGCTAGTGCTGATTCGCTTCCCGCTCAACACTCGGTTGATCGCGCAGCGCATCGGCTTTCAAGGTGTCGTCTCGTTCACGGAAAATGCTTCCGCCCGCGTGCTGCAAGTGGACCAAAGATATCTGATGGGAGGCTCTCCGGGCTTCGTTACGAAACGCATGGGCGATCTCGCCATGCTTCTGGCGCCGGCTCCACGCCGGCTTCTCTATCTGGGGGTCGGAACCGGAATCACCGCTAGTGCCGCGCTCGCTTATCCCGTCGAACGCGTCACCGGCGTGGAACTCCTCCCGGAGATCCTCGACATGCTCCCGTGGTTCGATCAATTCAACGGCGGCTTGCGACACGATGCGCGGGTGGTACTGCACGCATCGGATGCCAGGAGGTTTATTCTCGTCACCCCGGATCGGTACGACCTGATCGTCGCGGATCTCTACCATCCGAGTCGTGACGGTACGGGTGCGCTCTACACCGTGGAACACTTCGACCATGTCCGAAGCCGTCTACGGCATGGCGGCATCTTCGTGCAGTGGCTTCCGCTGTATCAACTCCGGCCCCACGACTTGAAAACAATTGTGCGAACGTTTCTCGCCGTTTTTCCGAATGCCTACAGCATGCTCGGCAACTACAGCGGCTCGGCACGGTTCGCATTGATCGGAGCGGCGCCTGGATACGCCGGTATCGATGTACCTATGGCGGAGGCGCTCATTGCGAAACAAACGGGACAGGACAAGGTTTTCGATGGACTACACGATCTCTTGGCATCTTTTATGCTCGACGACGCCGGGCTGAGAAATTACTCGGGCGTTGGCCCTGTCAACACGGATGGCAATCAGCGCATCACCTTCGATGCCGCCCGCGGCGCCCGTCTGGACGATGGCGCGGCACGTGACCGCTCGCTCGCCACTCTGCTGCCGTACCGCCGTCTCTTTCCCGGCAGCTTCATCCGGGTAGCGGGCCCGGGCGGCCTGGATGCATTACAGGAAAGCGTGCGGCCCTACGCCGCGGCATTGGCGCAGTATCTTACAGCGGAGATTTTGCGAGCGGAACCGAATGCATCCACGGACCAAGTGCTTGCCGAGTATCTCACTGCGTATCGCCTCGACGGCCGATTCACCCTGGCGGCCGGCAAACTCCTCGAATTATCGCTCGCTCAACCCGGAGCGGCAAGAGAGATGGTAGAGCGGATTTGGCTGGCACATCCCGCGCAGCCCGACTTCGATCGCCTGCACGAAAGGCTGAAGAACGCCGCGCCCGAAAATGTTCGGGCCGTCATTTCCCGGTTTCTGAGGAGCGGAGGCGAATAAATGAGGAAGGTTTTGCGGGCCCGCGAAATTGGCAAGCCCGCCTTGCAAAAACGACTATTTCTTCTTGACCTGCTTCTGCTGACCGACGCGGACCTTCACGGTCTTGACGTCCTGAAACGCTTTGTGATCGTGGCGCGCGACGGCATCCGTTAAAAACGCATCCACATCCGCGTTTTTCGGTAGAACCGCCATAAGAGAGTAATTCGCGTTGCAGGTCGGGCAGAAGGGCCGAAACCGCTTTACATTAGGGATCGCCATACGTCTATTATCCTAACTCATTTACATCTTGTAGCGCCCGAGATCTTCGTCGTTCAGGCCCTCGAGCCAGCGCCGCAGTTCCTCGTTATTCGCCTTGTCGGAAACGGAAGCCGTAAGCTTGGAAGATTTCAGCACCGCGTCTTCCACGAAAATGGGGCAATCGAGACGCAGCGCCAAGGCCAGCGCGTCGCTCGGACGCGAATCCACCGAGATCAACTCGCCTTCGCGCTCGAGCCAGATCAAGGCGAAAAACGTATCTTCTTTCAACTCGCTCACGACGACTTTGCGGACCCCAGTATGCAGTCCAACCAGCAGGCTCTTGATCAAATCGTGCGTCATGGGACGCGGAGTCGAAACTTTTTCGATCTCGAGCGCGATCGCGTTCGCCTCGTAAATCCCGACCCAAATCGGAAGGACGGTGTTGCTGCCGACGTCTTTCAGGATCACGATCGGCATGCTCGTGGCCGGATCCATCATCAAGCCGCGGATTTTCATCTCCACTTCCATTTTTTGCGCCCCTCCGTTCTCTAATTACACCACAGCCGCGACGCTCTCCCCGACAAGCGAGTGGGGGCCCGCCCGCGTCACGCGTACTGGTAGATAGGTTCCGAGCATCGCGTCGTCGCCCGTTCCGGCGCGCGTGAAATTCAGCGGGCGATTTTGCGAAGTGCGTCCGATCCACTGGCCTAGAGCTCGATTCCGCCCCTCGACCAGCACCTCTTCAATTCCGCCGATCAACTCCGAGTTCTTGCGAATCTGGATGGCGCGCTGCTTCTCGTTCAATATCCCGATGCGGCGCGTCTTCTCTTCCTCGGGTACATGTTCTTCGAGGCGAAGGGCGGCGGTGTTGGGACGCCGCGAGTATTTGAAGCTGAACAGCGAATCGTATTGCACCCGATCGAGCAGCGCGAGCGTGTCTTCGAAATCGGCTTCGGTCTCGCCTGGAAATCCCACGATGATGTCCGTCGTGATGGCGATGTTCCGGCGCGCGTTCTTTATCCACTCGATCCGGCGCAGGTACTCATCGGGCGTGTAGAGCCGCTGCATCGCCGCGAGGACCTTGCTCGAACCCGATTGCACGGGAAGATGCACGTGATTGCAGACCACCGGATTTTCATCGATCGCGTCGACGATCGGCTTAATGAAATCGCGCGGATGCGACGTCGTGAAACGCACGCGCCGGATACCCGCGACTTCGCCCACGCGCGACAGCAGAGTCGCGAAATCCCAACCGGCGGCCGACGGGTCGCGATAGCTGTTGACGTTTTGGCCCAGGAGCTGGATCTCGGTGTAGCCGTCGGCGGCAAGCCGGTTCGCCTCTTCGAGAATGCCGGCGCTGGTGCGGCTGCGCTCCGGGCCGCGCGTAAAGGGGACCACGCAATAGGCGCAGCTCTTATCGCAGCCTTCGATGATGGTCAGGTAGGCGCGATGCGGATTATCGCGTCGCGTGTAGGGCGTCTCGAACGCTTCATCCGCATCGAAGCTCAGCCCGGTGACGCGCCGGTTTCCGGCTTCCAGTTGCACCAGCATCTCCGGCAGCCGCGTATAGCTGGCCGACCCGGCCACCAAGCTGACGTGCGGCGCTTTCGCGAAGATATTTTCGCCTTCCTGCTGCGCCACGCAGCCCAGCACCGCGAAAATCTTGCCTTTGCCGTCGCGCTTGAACTGATCCAGGCGGTGGAAGACTTTCTGCTCGGCTTTATCGCGGATGCTGCAGGTGTTGTAGAAAACGTATTGCGCCGCTTCGAGGTTGTCGACCTGCGAATAGCCCTTTTGCAAGAGAGTGCCCACCACCTTTTCGGAGTCGTGCGCATTCATCTGGCACCCGAAGGTCTCGATATAAAAGGTCTTTTCCACGGTGTTCCTATTGTAATTGTGGCGCGGACACGCGTGTCTGCCGTGTCCACACTCGTGTGGACACAGGTTTTCTCCACTCGCCAAGCGTCCACGCGAATGTCCGCGCCACAACACGGATGCTACGATGAAATTTCTGCGCATCGGCATTTACACATTCAAATCTGGAAGTTTCGAAAACGCGGCGATGAAGGCCGCCGGACTGGGCGCGAACACGTTTCAAATTTTCTCCTCCAGCCCCCGGATGTGGCGCGCGTCCGTTCCCGATCGCGAGGACGTCGCCCGCTTCCGGAAATTCCGCGAACGCCACGATCTGACACCGCTCGCGATCCACGTGAACTACCTGGTGAATCTCGCGGCGCTCGATCCGGTAATCCGCGAAAAATCGATCGCCGCTTTTCGCGGGGAACTGGATCGCGCCGCAACCGTTGGCGCGGAATATCTGGTTGTCCATCCCGGAAACTATCAAGGCCGGCCGGTCGAACAAGGCATGGCGGCGTTCGCGCTCGGCATGGCGGAAGCGGCCGAAGGATTTCACGCCCCTCATTTGACCGTGCTGCTCGAAAACACCGTCGGATGCGGCTCGCAGATCGGATGCCGCTTCGAGGAATTGCGCGCCATTCGCGATTGGGCCGCGCGCCAAACGGATCTCGCTACGGGCTACTGTCTCGATACGTGCCATCTGCTCTCCTCCGGCTTCGATATCGCGAACGCGAAAGGCCTGAGCGACGCGATGAAATCGGCCTGCACGATTCTCGGAATTGAAAACGTGAGATTGATCCACGCCAACGATTCGAAGACGCCCCTCGGGTCGCGCGTGGATCGTCATGCGAATATCGGGGAAGGACACATCGGCGCGGAAGGATTCCGCCGCATCCTGGCGCACCCGAAACTGCGCGATAAACCGTTCATTCTGGAAACGCCGGTCGATGAAGAAGGCGACGACCGGCGTAATTTGGAAATGCTGAAGAAGCTATGCCCGAAAAGCAGTACGACTTCAACCGGATCGAATTAAAGTGGCACGAGCGCTGGCAAAACGAGCCGCTCTACAAAGCCGAAGAGAACTCGAACAAGCCGAAATATTACGTGCTCGAGATGCTGCCTTACCCGAGCGGCGCGCTGCACATCGGGCACATCCGCAACTATTCGATCGGGGACGCGCTCGCGCGATACCAATGGATGAAGGGCTACAACGTGCTTCATCCGATGGGCTGGGACGCCTTCGGCTTGCCCGCCGAAAACGCGGCGATCGCCAATAGAACGCCCCCGGGCGAATGGACGCGCGCCAACATCGCCAAGATGAAAGCGACGCACGGCCGGTTCGCGTTCAGTTACGACTGGGATCGCGAAGTCACCACCTGCGAGCCCGAATATTATCGCTGGAATCAGTGGTTTTTCTTGAAAATGTTGGAGCGCGGCTTGGCGTACCGCAAAAAGGCGCTGGTCAACTGGTGCCCGGCGTGCGCGACGGTGCTCGCCAATGAACAGGTTGTCGATGGCTGTTGCTGGAGGCATGAATCGACGCCCGTCGAGCAGTGCGCGCTTGAGCAATGGTTCCTCCGGACGACACATTACGCCGACGCGCTGCTGGACGATATGAAGCAGCTTGAAGGCGGCTGGCCCGAGCGCGTGCTCACCATGCAGCGCAATTGGATCGGCCGCTCCGAAGGCGCCGAAATCGACTTCGGCGCCATTCGCGTCTTTACCACGCGCATCGATACCATTTATGGCGCGACGTGCCTGATCCTCGCCCCCGAGCATCCGCTGGTGAACGATCCTCGGGCAAAGGCGATGATCGACGCGCGCGCCGGTCAAGGTCCAGGCGAACTCGTGAAGGAGGGGTTCTTCACGGGCCAATATGCGGTGAACCCCTTCAGCGGCGAACGGATTCCGGTGTGGGTCGGCAACTTCGTCCTGATGGGTTACGGCACGGGTGCGATCATGGCCGTGCCAGGCCACGATCAGCGCGATTTCGAATTTTGCGGCAAGTACGGCATACCGGTCCGCCCCGTGATCCGGCCCGTCGATGGCGCGCTTGCCCAACCCGCGCACATGCGGGAGGCGTTCGGCGGCGACGGCATTCTTGAGAACTCCGGCGAGTATACCGGGTTGACCAGCGAAGAAGCGCGCCGCCGCATGGCCGCTCGCGCCGAACGCGAGGGTTTCGGCAAGGCTTCGATTACATACCGTTTGAAGGATTGGGGCATTTCCCGCCAGCGCTATTGGGGCACGCCGATCCCGATTATTCACTGCCCCAAATGCGGCATCGTTCCCGTGCCCGAGAGCGATCTGCCCGTGGTGCTTCCGGAGAACGTTCGGATCACGGGCACCGGGCGATCGCCGCTCGAAAACGTTCCGGAGTTCGTGAACGTGAAGTGTCCGCAATGCGGCGGCGATGCCCGGCGCGAAACGGACACGATGGATACTTTCGTCGATTCCTCCTGGTACTTCTACCGCTACTGCGACGCGCGGAACGATCACGCGCCGTTCGACCCCGCGAAGATCGCCTATTGGTTTCCGATCGATCAGTACATCGGCGGCGTCGAGCACGCCATTCTGCATCTGATCTACTCGCGCTTCTGGACCAAAGTGATGCGCGATCTTGGCCTGGTTTCGAATACCGAGCCGGTGAAAAAGCTGTTCACGCAGGGCATGGTGATTCGGAGCGGGGCGAAGATGTCGAAATCAAAGAACAACGTGGTGAGCGCGAATGAGGTGGCGGAGCGCCATGGCGCCGATACATCGCGCCTGTTCGCGCTGTTTTCGGCGCCTCCCGAGAAGGATTTCGACTGGATTGACGCGGGCGTGGAAGGCATCGCGCGATTCCTGGGACGGGTGTATCGCTTCGCGACCCGCAATCTGCCGCCCGTTGGCGGCGATGGCAGCGCCGATGAGAAAGTCCTCCGCAAGCTGCATCGGACGCTGAAGAAAATCACGGAAGATTTCGACACCCGCTGGCATTTCAACACCTCGATTGCGGCCATTATGGAGTTGGTGAACGAACTTTATGCGGACGAGTCGCGGATATCGCCGCCGGCAATGGCGGAGGCGATTGAAAAGCTGACATTCCTGCTCGCGCCGTTCGCTCCGTATATTGCGCAGGAGCTTTGGGAGGAGCAGGGCAAATCGGGGCCGGTGTTCAAGCAGCCTTGGCCGGCTTACGATCCGGAGTTGGCGCGCGAGTCGGCCGCGGATATCGTGATTCAGATTAACGGAAAAGTGCGGGGCCGCTTGAGCGTTCCCTTCGGAACGTCGACAGAAGAATTGGAGCGGCTGGCGAAGGCGGATGAAAAAATCGCGCCGCTGATCTCGGACAAGTTCGTGGTGAAAGTGATCGTGGTGCCCGACAAGTTGGTGAACATCGTGATCCAGTAATTGCGATTTTGAGGCGCAGACACGAGTGTCCGCGCCACAAAACCACTTACAGCACGTCGGCGAAGCCGCGCTTCATGTAGCGGAAGAATAATCCGCCGATAAAAAACGTCGCGATCGAAAACACCGCGACAATACCCAAATCCGAAATCGACGGAAGTTGATGGCTCAACAGCATCTCTCGGTATGCGCGCACAATATACGCCAACGGATTTCCCGCCAGTAAGAACCGCACGCGTTGCGGAAACTGGTCCTCGGAAATAAAAATCGGGGTCAGCCAGAACCAAAACGTCAACACGACCGTAAGCACCTGGGCCGTGTCCCGCAAATAGACCTGCAAACTGGCGGCAATCCATCCGATTCCCACCGCGAACAATCCCAGCAGGAAAACGAAGACCGGCAAAAAAATCAGAGTGGCGCTGAAATGGTTCAGCACCACGCCCACCGCCGCTACCACCAGCGCCAAAGCCATCAGGTGGCTTACCAACGACGAGAGAAAGATGGAAATGGGAAGAATTTCCGCCGGGAAGACCGTTTTTGTAATTAGATTCGCCTGATCCAAAAGAGAGGCCGAGGAGCGCATTACCGTTTCGCTGAATAACAGCCAAGGGAGCATTCCTGCAAACAAAAAAAGCGGGTAGTTCGTGGTTACCTGGCCAGGCCCCAGTTTCTGATTCAAACAAAAACTGAAGACAAACGTATAGCTGAGAAGCAGGACAACGGGGTGGACAAGGCCCCAAAGCCACCCCACCGCCGAACCCACGTAGCGCTGCTCGAAATCGCGTCTAACTAATTGCAAAACAAGGCTTCGCCGCTCAATCAGATTGCGGAGGAAAAGGGTGCCGGGAAGGTGGTGCCGCAAGCGGGATGGTAACAGCATTTTGTCTTGACATGCAACCTTAACAATTGTTAACCTTCTTGTTTCGCTAATCGCACCTGGTTTTACTGAACTGCTTTAGGAAAAGATTTGGCGGTCCCCGCTTTTGCAACGACAAAACCTATGAAACAGGATTATTTCATCGTAGTACTGGCACATTCGCTGCATGGCCGACTGCGCCGCATTCATATCCCTCACCAAGTTCTATACGCCGTTTTCATACTCGTAATTTTCGGCTGTTTTTCGGTTTTCGGATTCGTCGGCAGCTACGCTCGCATGGCTTGGAAGGTGTCCAATTACAACTCTCTCCGGAAGGAAGCCGACTCGCTGCGCACGCGCTATGAACGGCTCCAGCGCACCGTTAACCAAACTAATGAACAGTTGGCGACCCTGCAAATGTTCGCCGACGAAGTTTCCGCCGCGTACGGAATCAAGAAAAAAATCGAAGGACCGTCCGGGATTCTTCCGGGAGAGCGTCTGGTTCCGACCATGTCCGAGACGCTGCAAGAATACAACTACCTCCGCGCGAGCAATCTTTCGCGTTTCGAGCGCACCGCCTACAAAGAATCCCTCCATCCCAGCATGTTGCCCAGCCTTTGGCCTGTCGACGGCCGTTTAACGGGCGGTTTCGGGCAGCGTTCGGATCCCTTTTCGGGCGAAGGAGCCTTGCACACGGGCGTGGACATTTCCGTTCCAGTCGGCACGCAAGTACATGCCGCCGCGGATGGCATCGTGGTGCATGCCGGCTTCAATAACGGATATGGACGGTTGATCGTGATCGATCATGGCAACGGATACCAGACTTACTACGGACACCTTTCGCGAATGCACGTCATCGAGGGCCAGGATGTGCGGCGCGGCGATACGGTCGGCGAATCGGGCAGCAGCGGGCGTTCCACCGGGCCGCATCTGCATTATGAAGTGCGAATCGGTCAATCTCCGGTGAATCCATATCGCTTCCTGATTAGGCCGCAAGGGACGCCGGCGGCGCTGCTCGCCAAGAACGACTTTCCGTTCTAGCTTTGCGCGGCGTGGCGGCGCGAATCAGAGGCCCAGTTGCGCACGGTGTTGCTCATACCAGCCTTTCCAGAATGCCAGGTACGCGGCTTCCTCGCCACTGTTGCGAAAAAAACCGAAGTTTAGAAATTTCCGCGTCTCGGGCGTTTCATAAGGCGCGTCCGCACTGGGAAGTTTTCTCCTTCGCCCGGGATTCAACACCTTGTCCAAGGCTTCCGCTGCGTCCAGGCCACCCTCCGAGATGCGCGTATTAGTAACGAACAAACCGAATCCACCTACGGCTAACTCCCGCCGAATTTCGTCCGGACTATCCAATAGAAAAGCCCGCGCCGCGGCTGCCGAATCGATATCCGCGATTACAATGGCGTCGGAACGGTTAATCAAGTCGAAAAGCGGCTGACGATTTGCCGGACTGGCAGTCGCGGCCTGGAATTGCATCATCGAAAAGAGCAAGCCAACGAGTTTTCGAACGTCATGCTCTTGCCCGGCTTACGATAGCAAAGCCGGCACGGCTTTGCCCTTGCCATCGCGCGTCACGTAGAACGGCCGCTTCTCGGTCTCATAACCCGTATCCGGCCGGATGCCCAGCAGCGTGTAGATGGTTGCGTGCAAATCTTCAATCGTTACGGGGTCTTGCACGATCTTGCAAGGGCGCTCGTCCGCGGTCCGGCCGTGGACCTGTCCCTTCTTCACGCCGCCGCCGAACATAAGAACCGAGCACGCTTCGGTAAAGTGGCGGTGCATTCCGTAGTGCTTGGGCTCGGTCATCACATCCGGCTGCTTCACCTGCTCCTGGACGCGCGCGCCCGGCTTTCCTTCCACCATCATGTCGCGCCCGAACTCGCTCGCGACCACGACCAGCGTCCGGTCGAGCAGTCCGCGTTCTTCCAGATCGAGAATCAGTTGAGAGACGGGAACGTCCACCGATTTCTTCATATCCGCCGCGCGCGCGTGCCCGTTTTCGTGCGTGTCCCAGTAGCGGAATGGGACGTACTCGGTGGTCACCTCAATAAAGCGCGCGCCGGATTCCACCAGTCTGCGCGCCAGAAGGCAGCCCAACCCGAACCGGCCGGTGTTGTAGCGCGCGTAGCTCTTCTCCGGTTCAAGCGAAAGGTCGAAAGCTTTGGCGGCCGGCGAGTTCAGCAGACGATGCGCTTTATCGAGCGCGCGCGCCAGGCTTTCGCGTTGATAGTCGCTGCCGTGCTCGCCTACCGCGCCGGCCGCAACCAACTTCTTGTAATTTTCATAGCGCGAAAGGAAACGCGAGCGGCCCAGATACTCGGAAGGCTGCGTGCTGGCCGCCGCATCCAGCGGGTCGGTAATCATGAAAGGACCATGCTCGCCGCCCAGAAAACCCGCGGTGTGAAACGCCTTCACCGCATCGCTCTCCCCGCCGATTTCGAGGTTCTGACCGATGTCGATGAACGCCGGAATATCGGGGTTGCGCGGGCCCAGCGTGCGCGAAATCATGGCGCCCATGTGCGGCGCGGCAACGGATTGCGGCGGGGCGTACCCGGTGTGCCAGTGATACTGATGACGCGAGTGCAGAATGAACCCGAGATCGCCGACCCGGTGCGAACGGATGAGCGTTCCGCGATCTAATACCTTGCCGATATTCTCGAGTCCTTGTGAAAGCTCGACGCCGTCGAGCACGGTCGGAACGCTCGGAAACGTGCTCAGAACCTCGTTCGAGGCCAATCCGGTCTTGTAGGGCGTGTAACGCTTGGGATCGAAGGTTTCGGTTTGCGCCATGCCGCCCGCCATCCATAGCAGGATCATGCTGTCGGCTTTCGGGGTGAGTTTGGGCTTTTCTTTGCCGTCCGCCAGCAGTCTGGATTCGCCCGCCGCCAATGCCGCCAGGGTCGCGGAAGTGGAAGCGCGAAGGAAATGCCGTCTCGACAATCCCCGGAATAAATCGTTACTCATTTAGGACCTCAATATATGTACTGCAGCTCGGGATGCATCAGCAGGCTCCAAAGCACGTCTTCCAACCCGCTCGCCGATGTCTTGCCGTCTGGAGCAAGCATCCGGCGCGCGACTTGCGCCTCTTCGGCGCTGGGCTTGCGGCAGAGAGCGCGCATAAACAATTCGTCGATTAACTTGTCGGGGCCCGCAGCCGGCGGCAAGGCCCGGAGCGGCGGGTCGCCGGTGACTGCAACCAGCTGATGGCGGTCCGGCTCCGCCGAAAATACGAAGAAGCGCACCGCGGGGTTGATGTCGCTCCGCGTGGAAGAATCGTCCACGGCCACGTGTCCGTGCATGCGCGTGAAGCCGAGGCCGTCAATGTCGTAAATAAGCGTGGAAGGCACGGCGGGCGTTATCGATTGATCGAAGCGCGCCTCCAAAGACGTCAGCGGTTTGGCTTGAACCTTGGATAACGTAGTTAGCTCGCCAAGTTTCTTAGTCCCCATCGGTCCGGTAAGTTCGACATCCGCCCAGCCCGCGACCGTGCGGGATGGATCGTAGCTATCGACATCCGTCAACAGCAGCCAAAGCTTCTTCACGCCTGTCAGATCGACGTCCAACTCCCTATTGCCCTTGCGTAGGGTCTTGCTATCGTAGAGTGGCGCCGGGGCGGGCGGAAGCTGTCCCAGAAGACGCCGCGATCCTCTTCGTAACATCTCGCCCAACGTATCGCCATTCACTAGTTCCAGACCCTGAAGCGTGGTCGCTTCCGGATTGCGCGTGGTGAAGACTTGATCGCGGATGGGCCGCCCGAGCGCGCGAGAAAGCGGCGTGGACTTCATCTCCCACTCCCGCGCGAACGTGGCGCCCCGATCGTTTTGCAGGACACGCCATTCACCGGTTAGCGAGGAAACGGTATCGACGAACTGTTCGGCGGTGAGGCGCCGGGGCCGCGGGCCGCGAAACGTGTACTCTCTGCCTTTTTCGTCCACGCCGGGCACGGATGGCATCTGATATGCGCGCGAAGTCGCGATCTGCCGTATCAGGTGTTTCAAATCGTAGCCGCGATCGGAAAAATCCACTGCAAGCCAGTCGAGCAGATCGGCATTCCACGGCTTGTTATCCATTTCGTCCACGGGATCGACTAACCCGTAGCCAAAAAATCTTTCCCAGAGGCGATTCGCGATAGTCCGGGAGAGCCTGCCATTTTCGGGAGAAGTAAAGAGCTTGGCGGCCGCGGCGCGGCGATCCGCGGTAGTAGTGGCGTTCTCCGGGACCGTTCCAATTTCCGGGAATAAAAATTCGGGACCGGTAAACTTCCCCGTCTTCACATCGCAGCGGACCAGTTCGAGCCGGCTTTCATCGGAAAAAAGGGCCGCCATGCCGTACGACTGTTTCAGCTTGTACCGGTTGATGAAGCTATCGTGGCAAGATGCGCATTTGAGGTTGACGCCGAGGAAGACTTGCGCCGTGTTTTGGGATGCCTGCATGAACGGCGTCTGGCTCGCATTGACCGCGCCGCGCCAGTTTACGCCGATCAAGAAACCCTCCGGCCCCTTGTCCTTTTCCGGATTCAGCAGCGCCGCGACCATCTTGTCGTAAGGCAGGTTGCCGTTGAGCGCGGACTCAAGCCACGGCGTGATACTCTTGCGCGTGCCGGCGTAATTGACGCCCTGATCGTTGCGCAGCAGGTCGTTCCAGAAGCTGATCCAGTTCCCCGTGTACATTGCCGAATCCGCGAGCAAACGGTCGATCAATTTAACGCGCTTGCCGGGATCAGCATCTTTTAGGAAACCGGCCACTTCGGCCGCCGATGGCACCACGCCCCATAAGTCCAGATAGGCGCGCCGCGCGAATAAATTATCCGAAACAGGTTCGGCAAACGGCAGTTTCCTGCCCTGAAAATATACGTCGAGAAATTGATCGACCGGATTCCGATATTTCGATTCCGGCACGGCGGGGCGGCGCGGCGCGAGCGGGGGGTTCCACGTGTCGCTGTTTTCGGGGGCTTTGGCCGCGACATCGCTCCAGGGTGCATTTTGGTCGATCCAATCGGAAAGCGACTTGATTTCGACCGCGGTCAGCTTC
Organism: Bryobacteraceae bacterium; assembly: GCA_051003795.1. Lineage (GTDB taxonomy): Bacteria > Acidobacteriota > Terriglobia > Bryobacterales > Bryobacteraceae > JALYXS01. The sequence continues at coordinate 28,326 of JBPCKZ010000228.1, forward strand.
GGGCCGGCTAGCGGCATCGCCTGGCCGGCCTTGCCGCTCACGCGCTTGATCAGAAGGCTTTCGGAACTGTTGCCCGGCACGATCGCCGGCCCCGTGATTCCACCTTTCAGCATCGCGTCGCGGCTCGTCAAGGAGAGGCCCGCTTGTGGATTCGCGCCCCCGTGGCAACCCGCGCAGCGCTGGGCGAGGATGGGGTGGATCGTGGCGGCGAAATCGATAGTTTCCGGGAGGACGGGAAAAGCAAACAGAACCGCGGTCAGCGTTAGCCGGCGGATGGAATTCTTATCGCTTCGCATGCCTACATATATTGTCGGACATTCCTTTGTTGCTGGGGTAACCCGCTAAAAAGTTAGCTTGAGCCCGAATTGTATTTGCCTCGGGGAGTTCCCCTGCGAAGTTACTTGACCGAATGTACTACTGCCGACGGAAGTGTTAGGCGCGGCAAATTGCGGCGTGTTGGAAAGGTTGAAGAATTCAGCTCGGAATTGGGCCTTCAGCCGCTCCCAGACCGCGAAATTCTTCAACAGGGCCACGTCGGCGCTGTGCACTCCATCCTGGCGGAGTTGCGTAATCCTGCGCGGCGCGGTTCCGATAGTAAAAGGGTCGGGCTTGGAAAAAGCGGCCGTATTGAACCATCGCTCGACGGTCTGATTGGAGATTGGAACATTCGAGCCGTTAGTAATGTTGGGGGGATTGTAGGCAAAGCCGAAGCCGTTACCGGGCGCGGACATCGAATCGGGTATGCCATTTTGCCAGCGCATTAAGCCGGAAACCTCCCAGCCCCCCACAACGGCATTGGCGATCGGATTCATGTCGCCGCCAAAAGATTTGCCCTTGCCGATCGGAAGCTCGTAGAGCAGCGTAAGCGCCAAGCTATTCGGAATGTCGTGGGCGCTCAACGATCGTTCCAGGCTCCATCTAGCAATATCGCGAGGGCCGGGGTCGTTAACCTCCCAGGATTGTCCCTCCGAGGTGTCGTCGATCGCCTTCGACCGCTGATAGCTGGCGATCAGGTTTAAACCGTTCGAGAATCGTTTGGTAAATTTCAATACCAGCGCATTGTAGCTGGCGCTGCCGCCCGGCGTGCTAACGTCCAGATTAATCCCGTTGTATTGCGGATACGGAACCAGAAGGCGCCACCGGGGTACAGTCGGCCCGGAGAGTGTCGCCCCGGCCGTTGTCGGAATAACTCCATAGAAGGGATTCGGAACCAGTTGATTGAGTTGGGTCCCCAAGCTCAGGTACTGGCTTGGAAGTTGATCCAGGTGGAGGTTCTGGTAGGCCAGCGACAATTTGCGGCTCTGATTGCCCGAGTAGCCTACTTCGAGCAGAGTGCTGGGAGTGATCTCGTACTGGATGTCCGCGCTGTAGTTTTGCGTGTACCCGTCCGGATGGGTACGAAGATTGGCGGTTATGCCCTGACCCAGGCCCGTCGCGGCGCCCTGAGACTTGCCTATGGCTGGTATGGTCCCATTCGGAAACGGGTTGCTTATCGGATTACCCGGATGGATGCCATCCCCCGAGTCGGTGCTCAACCATGGAGTGTTCGTCGAGAACCCGATGGGGTTTTCATCGGACAACGAGGGGACAAAGAAGATACCGTATCCGGCGCGAAACACCATTTTATTGGTGAGCTTATAAGCCAAGCCCAGGCGAGGGGCGACATCCTTCCAAGTCGTGTCCCACATTCCGCGAGTGCTGTCGGTGGCGAACGCGATAGCTCCACGCAAATTTAGACCCGGGACGGAAATCGGACTCGGCGCGTTGAACTGAAAAGTGCTGAATCGGTTGTAGCGATCGGTGGTGGCCTTCTGGACGTCCCATCGCACCCCGTAGTTCAGCGTGAGGCGGCTGTTCACGCGCCATGCGTCCTGGGCGTACAAGCCGAAGTAATGGTGCCCTTCGGCGAGTGAAGCCGGATAGGGCGCGCTCCCGCCGGAACCCGTACCGAGCAAAAGCGAGGCCAAACCGTTGCCGGTCGCGGTGGCTCCGGGCAGCACCGCCGGTCCGCTCGTCAGCCCCTGATCGAAGTTGAAAGTTGGCGCCCGAAGCCATCCGCCATCGCCAGGTCCGTTCTGATACGCCAATTCCATGGTGTACCCGAATTTGAGGCTGTGCGCGTTGCGCTGCTTGGTCATGTTAATCTGCAACGTTTCAGTCCTCTCGGGATGGTGCAGTTGCCCGTTATTGCCGACGCCGAGAGTGGAATAATTCGCCACGGTGAAGGCGGGCATGATGTCTTGCACATGGAACAAGGCGACTTGAGATGCGGGGATGCCGACGAGCGTGGGGGAGGCGTGCACCACCGGTATGGTTTGTTCGGTCCAGTTGCCGTGCCCGATTAGAACGTTGACGACAAGAGTCGGACTTAAAATGAACGTATTGCCGAACGTCGCCGAACCGCGCGGATTCGGGCTGCTGGTGGCGCCATCGGCGATTCCCCACTCCTTGAAGGAGAGGCCAATGCCGTTCTCCCATGCCTGCGACCAACGAAAATACATGCTGTGCTTGTCGCTCCGCGCCCAGTCGGAGCGGACATCGTAGCGATCGGTGGTAGTAATGCCCTTCCCCGTGCCGAACCAGTTGTTGCTATGGGTGAATCCAGTACCCGGCTGGTTGGGCAGCGGATACAACGCCAGAATTTTCGCTCCGGCCGAATCGAATCGGGATTGCGGAATCGCGTTGCCGGCGAACGCGGTCCGCACGAACCCGCCCTTCCCGTCGGGTTGAGTGGAGGACGGATCATAGATCGTCTGAAGGCTGCCGTCGGTATTAAACGTCTGCGAAAAATCGCCTTGCCGCTGCAACGGCGTCGGCACCGTGCTGGTGCGCGATGCCGGGCTGCCTTGGCGCAGACCTTCATAGCTGCCAAAGAAAAACAAACGCTTGGATTTCGAAATCGGCCCGCCCAGGTAGCCGCCGAACTGATTTCTGGCGAAAAACGACTTTTTGCCGCCGAATTTGTTGGTGAAGAAATTCGTCGAGTCCAATGCGGAGTTACGAAGGAAGTCGAACGCTCCGCCGTGAAAATCCGCCGAGCCGCCCTTCGTAACAACACTGAACACGCTACCTTGCGACTTGCCATATTGCGCGTCATAGCTGTTTCGCACAAGCTGCACTTCCTGGACGGCCTCGAGAGTAGGGCTATAATACAAGCCGTTCCACTGGGAACTGGTCGTGGCCGAGACGCCATCGATCAGGATCGCCGTGCTCTCCGTGCGTCCGCCGTTGATCCCGAAGCGATTCAAGTTCTGATCGCCAGTGGAGTTTCTGGTATCGACGAAAGCCTCGGAGATACCGGCGTTGGCCCACACGATGGCGAATGGAGTCCGCGTGTTGATGGGCAAGTTGGCCAGTGTATTCGTTTCTATGCTCAGGGATTGATCGGCCGTTTGCGTGTCGAGCAGAGTCGCCGACGCGCTTACCTCGACCGATTCGCTGGTTGACCCGACCTGCAAAGTGCCGTTCAATTCAGCCGTCTCATTGGCCCTCAGGGTAATGCCTGGCTGCACGAATTTCTTGAATCCAGGGGCTTCCGCGACGAGTTCGTAAGGTCCGGGAAGTAACTGGGAGAATGTGTAGCGGCCTTCGGCGGAGGTCGCCGTCGTGCGCTTTTCGTTGGTTGCCGTGTTGGTGAGCTCCACCTTGGCGCGAGGAACCGCTCCCACGCTGGGGTCGGTGAGCACTCCCGTCACGCTGGCGGTGAAGGCTTGGCCAAAGCAGGGCAAGCTCCCGATTAAAAAGGCCATTGCTGAACGCAGAATTGAGTCTTTCATCGAATACTCCTTTTCGCTTGGCAATTAACTTTTCTAATTCCAATCGCGATCAAACGTTCGATTTTGCAGCGTGGCAACGATGTTACGCCCGGAGAGTGCAAACGTCAAGCAGGAGAGTCGTGTTTTAATCCGACTATGTTTTGCACGAAGTGCGGCGTGGAGTTGCGCGAGACCGATCGTTTCTGTCCGGCATGTGGGAAACCCATTGACGCGCTGCCGGAAGCGGTCGCGGATCCTCCGCAACGCCGATTGAGGCGAATCATGTCGCAAAAAAAGATTGCGGGGATTTGCGCGGGATTCGCCGAATACTTCGGCATGGATATCACGCTGATGCGGATCATTTGGGTGGCGCTGCTGGTCCTGCCGCCCTCGATCGGCGGAATTGCCTACATCGTCGGCTGGCTCGCCATGCCGAAAGATTAGTTGCCTGAGATTAGTTGCCTGGACGACGGCGGGGCGGAACCGCCGCCGCCGGCGCCTTGCGGATTTCCTCGAAATACTGCTGCACATAAGGCTGCAACTCGACCGGCACTTCATCGCGGCCGACCTCGCCGCCGGATTCGCCGTGCTTCGCGCCGTGCTGTGAGTACGCCGTATGCAACTGTTGCGGGCCGGACGGCACCTCGATCGTCATCTCTCCGGTCACGTTCGCGGAACGTTTCCCGATGATCTCGCTCAGTTTCCCCATGGCCGCCAACTGCTCCGCGGCTTTCACATCCTTGCTGCCATCCTGCTTGCCAATACCGCTCCCGGGCTGCGCGGCGGCTTGCCGTTCCGTGCTCTGGCCGCTGCCTTTGCCCGGAGCGTTCTGCTCATTTTCCGAATCGCCCGCCTGTTGCCCGTCCTGCGCTTCGGCGGATTCCTTGCCGCCCGCTTCCCGGCCTTGACCCGGCGCCCCTTTTTCATTCCCGCTGGGCTTTTGCGATTGCGCTTTTTGGTTTCCCGGCGCGCCGTTGGGCTTCTGCCCGCCGGCGTTGCCCGGCTGCGGCTTGGCCTTCGAGAGCAAGTTCGACATGGCGTCTTTCAACTTCGCCATCAAACTGGAATTTTCGCCGGAGTTCGCCTGCTTGCCGCCCGCCTGTTCTCCTTGTTGCGGGCCGTCCCGGCTTCCCGATGGATTATCGGAGGCGTTCTTTCCGGCTGTCGCGGGGCTGGCGTCGTCGGAGGATTCGGCATCGCCCTTCTCCCCGTCGGACTTCCCGCCTTCCGTTTTCGCCTGGCCGTCTTTTTTGCCGGACGCGCCCTTTTCATTATTCACTTCCGGCACGCCCACGGTGTCCAGCGCGGAATCCGGGGCCGCATCGAGACCCTCCGGCTGCTTCTGCCGCGGCTGCGGTATCGTCATCCCCAAATTGCTCGACAGGTCGGGATTTCGCGCATTCCCCGCCCTCTTGCGCTTCTGGGCGGCGACAGGGTCTTTCACCGGCTCGGAGGCAAACCCAAAAGTGTCCATCAGGATGGTCGTGAGCGGCGGCTTCAAATCCAGGCGCCGGTCGATTCCATAACGCAACGCGACCAGGCTCGAAGCGATCAGCCCCAATGCGCCGACGGCGTAAATTGCCTTGGGTAGCGTGAACGGCACGGCCTGAGCTAAATCGATGCGCTCGATGAGCGCTTCCGCCTGGGTCTTTTGGGCCGCGCGAACCGGCGCGCCCTCCGTGCCAAGAGCGGCATCTTCAAAAAACAGAGCGGTCGAGAGCGAGTCCTGCAAGCCGGCCCGGCGGTCCACCGCGATTGCCAGGCGGTACGGAGAGGGGACGCGGCGCATGGTCCGGACGAGCGCGAGGCCAAGTCCCGCCAGGCAAAGGACCGCCAGGATCCGCCAGTCGAGAATTTGCGTTCCGAACAGCAGCAACAGAACGATCGCTCCCAATGCCAAGCTCGCGGCAAGAGTAAGCGCGGATAGAAGCTCGTTCCGGACAACACGGCGGCGGGCTCGTCGAATCAGCTCTGAAATCATCGATCCTCGTAATGGATTTGCGAGTCTGCCGGGAAACGGGTAAAAAGGCGCTTGCCCTAATCATTATCCCTGGAAGCGCCGATGATTTACAAACGGCGGTTCGCAAACGCACTTCTTAATGTTAAGGGGCGATTAAAAGGTTCTCGTTCCGACCGGCGGGTTTGCATCGAGGCGCTAAAATAAGAATCAAACAGACAAGTCATGGATCGACCTTTGAATATCTTGATCGTGGACGACGAGAGCAGCCAGCGGGCTGGTCTCGCCGGCATGGTCAAGGCTTGGGGAATGAACGCCGAAACCGCGACCGACGGCCAGGACGCCATCGACAAGTTGGCGCGTTACGCGGCGGATGTCATCGTGACCGATCTGAATATGCCGAACATGGACGGCTATGAGCTTCTCAAGACTCTGCGCGAGCAGGGCGACGTGACTCCGGCGATTGTCCTGACGGCGTTCGGCAATATCGAGACGGCGGTCCGTACGGTTCACGAATTAGGGGCTTATTGGCATATCGAGAAGCCGGTGCAACCGAACGTGATGCAAGCTTTATTGCGCCGCGCGGCCACGCACAACCGGCTCCATGCCCACAGCAAGAGCCTCGAGCGGCATCTGCAGTATAAGGGCACGCTGGGCGAAATGGTGGGGACGTCGCCGAAGATGCAGGAGATTTTCACGCTTTTGCAGCAGGCCGCGCCCAGCAAGGCCTGCGTCCTGATCTCCGGCGAAAGCGGAACGGGCAAGGAGTTGGTCGCGCGCACGATCCATACACTAAGCCATCGCCGGCAGGGGCCCTTCGTCGCCATTAACTGCGCGGCATTGCCCGAAACGTTAATTGAAAGCGAACTGTTCGGACACGAAAAAGGCTCGTTCACCGGAGCGTCCGAACGCCGCGCCGGCTGTTTCGAAGTAGCGCAGCACGGCACGCTGCTGCTCGATGAGATTGGCGAGATGCCCCTGCTGACGCAGGCCAAGTTGCTGCGGATTCTGGAAGATTCGAAAGTGCGCCGGCTGGGCGGAAAGTTGGAATTCGAGGTGGACGTGCGCGTTGTGGCCGCCACCAATAAGGTACCGGACGAGGCGGTCCGCGGCGGCTATCTTCGCGAAGACCTTTTTTACCGGCTAAATGTTTTTCACATTCACATTCCGCCGCTTCGGGAGCGCAAGGAAGACATTTTTTCAATTGCCGAAGCCCTGATTCAGGATCTGAACCGCAAACACGATACCCGCGTCGGCGGCCTGTCGGACGAAGTAATCGAAGCGTTTCAAAATCACAATTGGCCGGGCAACGTGCGCGAATTGCGCAATGCTCTCGAGCGCGCCGTGATTTTGGCCGTCCAAGGCACGATCCAGATGAGTCATTTGCCGGTGAATTTTCAGGCGAAGCCATTGGCCGCGGCCGCGGCGGTGGGCGGGATTGCCTTTACCCCCGATCTGGACGCTCTACGAGTACCGATCGGGACGACCGTCGAGGAAGCCGAGAAGGGGTTGATTTTGCGGACGCTGGAGCATACGCGGAACAACAAAACGCGCGCCGCGGAGATCCTGGGGATTAGCCTGAAAACCTTGCACAACAAACTGAAAGAGTACGGGGCGAAAGAAGCGAACACGCCGTAGTGCCCGGACCTACGTGCTTGGACCTACGTGCCTGGACCTACGCCGCCTTGGACCTACGCCGATTCGTGCCAGTTCTTGTGAATCGCGTACAGCGCTAATTCCAACCGGTCCGAAACGCCAAGCTTGTCGAAGATGTTGTGAAGGTGATTTTTCACCGTCTGCTCGCTGATGAACATCTTCTCGGCCATTTCCTTATTCTTAAATCCCTGGGACACCAGCGCGACAATTTCCCGCTCGCGATTGCTTAACGGCGACGCTTCCCGTTCGCGGACGCCATTAAAACCGGGCGCGCCATCCCGCAACGCCGCGAACTTCCGCATTACTTCGGCGGTGGTCGTCCGGTCAAGCCAGATCTCGCCCGAATGCACCTTGCGAATGCTCTTCAGCAGCATTTCCGTCGGCGTCTTCTTCTGGACGATGCCGGAGGTGCCTGAACGAAGCGCTCGCAAATGCTCCTCTTTATCGTCCGAAGCGGTCATGATAATAATCCGGGTCTTGACGCTCATCGCTTGCAGGCGCTGTAACGTCGCGATCCCGTCGGCTCCGCGAATCTGGAGGTCGAGCAGCAGAATATCGGGCTCGTGCTCCCGAACCAGGGCCGGCACGTCTTCCCCCCGCGCCGCTTCCGCCACGACTGAAAGGTCGGGTTGCGCCGTCAACAAATTACGAAGGCCGTCGCGAAAGATTTCGTGATCGTCGGCGATCATGATGCGAATCCGGGCATCGGGAAAATTACTAGCCCCGGACACGGTCGCAATCGACACCGGAGCGCCATTGAGTTTCATAGGGATAATCGGTTTCTTACTCGAAGTCTAGGAGGGTAATGGGCAACTGTCAATTCAGATTGTTACTGATACCCCTTTCCTTCTCACTCCTCCTTTAAATCGGCCTCTTCTTTGATATTGTTTAGGGAATCATGCAAGAAGATTTGGCGGAGCTGGATTTTCAGCGCTTTTGGCGGAGATTGCAACAGCTCGGCCTGAATGCCTACGAATCCCGCTCGTACCTGGTCTTGCTGGGCCATCCTAAGTTCAAAGCGCTCGAATTGGCCGCCAGGGCGCACGTCCCCCGTCAAAAAATTTACGAGGTGCTCGATAGCCTGGTCGAGCGAGGTTTCGCCCAGGTAGTCCAGGAACGGACCAAGCTTTTCTCGGCCGTGGAACCCAGCCTCGCTATTCCGTCCTATATTTCCCGGAAGCGCCAAGTAATGGAACATGAGCTTACGGATCACGCGCGTACCGCCGGCAATTTGATCGAAGACCTAAAACTACTCTACTCCCAAGGGCAAGGCGGCCGCGGCACCCTCGATTTTCTTCGAATCGTCAGCGAGCCGGGGCAAACGGCCGCCGAGTACCGGCGGATGCTGTCCGAAGTCAAAACCGAATACCTGGAGTTCTCGCGCCCCCCTTATGCGGTGGACCCGTTGGATGAATTACTCGTAAAGCAGGCGGGTTCGAGCGGCGTTTCCTGCCGTCTGCTGCTCGAATCCGGATCGCTCGAAAACGGCCATCGCCAGCGGCTTACGGACTATGCCGCGGCCGGAGTGGGCGTGCGCCAAGCCGCCTCGCTGCCGCTTAAACTGGCGCTTTTCGATGGCTGCCGCGGATTGATCGCGCTGCTCGACCCGGTGATCAGCCGGCCCACATGGACATCGGTAGTATTCCATCACGATGGAATGGGAGAGGCGATGAAGGGCCTGTTTGAAGATCGATGGGTAAGGGCGACGGAACTATAGCCGGCCGGCCGGGGCGGCCGCTACCGCGCTTCGTCCACCACGCCGCGCCGCTTCTGCGTCAGAACGTCCCGCACGGCATAGATTCGCCGATCCTGTGTTTCGAAATAGGTCCGGATTACCAGCTCCCCGATCAACCCGGTGCTGAACATCATCAACCCGCCCATAAGCAATAGGGCGCCGGCTACCATGAGCGGTCCGTGCTCCTGTACGATATCGTGGCCCCAAAATATCTTGTGTATAGCGCAATAGCCTAGAATCGTTCCGCCGACCGAGGTGCCGGCAAAGCCCAAGCTGCCAAAGAAATGCATGGGGCGCGTAAAATACTTCAGCAGGAAACGAATGGTGACGATGTCGAACAGCACGCGAAATGTACGGCTCAACCCATAGTGCGAATCGCCGGAGTTGCGCGGCGGATTCTGGATGGGCACCTCGGCGATGCGCGCCCCGTAAAAACTGGCGAGCGCCGGGATAAACCGGTGCAGCTCCCCATAGAGATGTACATCCTTCAGCACTTCGGCGCGATACGCCTTGAACGTAGTCCCGAAGTCGCGCAACTCCACGCCGGAAGCTTTGGCCATCAACCAGTTTGCGATTCGGGAAGGAATCTTGCGCGTGAGGGCGTTGTCGATCCGGTCCTTGCGCCAGCCGCTGGCAATGTCATAACCCTGGTCGATCTTGGCGAGCAGGGCCGGGATATCCTCGGGAGCGTGCTGCAAATCGCCATCCATCGCGATTACGATATTGCCTTTGGCTTCGTGAAAACCGGCCGCGAGAGCGGCCGTCTGGCCGAAATTGCGGCGCAACCGCAAGACCTTCAAATGAGGGTCCGTCTGTACTAAGTGGGACAGCAGCTCGAAACTGCGATCCATCGACGCATCGTCGATAAACAAGATTTCGTAAGTGCGCCGGAGTTGCAGGAGAACGGCCGTCAACCGGTCGTAAAGCGGTAGGATCGAGTGCTCCTCGTTATGAATCGGGATTACAATCGAGAGCATTGCGGTAACTTTATTGTAACAGCGGCGTTGTTAGCGGCGCGTCACCGCGTCGATCTTGTTCAGCTTACGGACGATAGCTTCGGTTAAGGCGGCCTGGTCCGCGTCGATCTCGCCGGCGCTTTCCCTCGGAGAAGGCGAAAAGCGCTCGAAGGCGTTCTTGCCGTTGTTCTTGGCGCGGTACATTGCCCGGTCCGCATGCCGCTGGAGCGCTTCGGGTTCCTCGCCGTCCTGCGGAAACACGCTGATCCCGATGCTGGCCGAAATTCGCAACGATTCGCCCTCGATCTCGAACGGCGATCGCAAGGCGCGCAATAATTTGTGCGCGACCTCTTGCGCGGCCTCCGGGAAATCCAAATCCGAAACGATCGCGGTGAACTCGTCTCCACCGGTGCGCGCGACCGTATCCGTGCTGCGAAGGCATTTTAGAAATCTAGCGGCGACTTCGCAAAGAAGACCGTCGCCGGCCGAATGTCCCCACGTATCGTTGATTACTTTGAAGTCGTCCAGATCCACGTAAAGAAGGGCAAGGCCGGTTCTCAACTCTTTGGCCGCGGAAAGGGCCTGTTCGAGGCGCTCGGTGAAGAGAAAGCGGTTCGGCAGTTTGGTTACGGCATCGTGCTGCGCCTGAAAAATGAGTTGGTCGTTGAGCTGGCGGCGGTCGATCGCGATTGCCGCGAGTTGGCTCGCTTGTTCCATAAGCTCGAGTATTTCATCCCCCGGCTCCCCGGCCCGGTCGCTGTAAAGCGACAACGTCCCGACTACTTTGCCGGAGCTAAGCAGTATGGGAGCGGAACATGCCGCGTGGATTTCATGCCGCAAAGCGATCTCCCGCCAGCCGGCCCAAAGCGGATCCGAAAAAATGGAGGCGGTCACGATCCGCCGGCCGAGGTAAGCGGCGGTTCCGGCAGACGCGTTCGATTCGCCGGCGATCAAGCCATCCATCGCCGCGGCGAACCCCGGAGGCAAACGCGACGCGGCAATACAATAGAGGCGCCCATCTTCCAGCATGTCCGCGGCGGCCATCACCTTGGGGAATTGCCGCTCCACCATGCCGGTGACAGCCATGAGAATGTGTTCGAGCGTGTCGTTCCGGGCGATCAATTCGAGAATCGAGTTGCGGTCGCGCTCGCGCCGCTCGGAGCGCTTGTGTACGGTGATGTCCGTCAGGGTGCCTTCGTAATAGAGGAGCTTGCCCTGTTCGTCGCGGACCGCCCGGGAGTTTTCGAGAACTACCAGCGGCGTACCGTCCTTTCGGCGCAAAGTGAGTTCCGCGTTGCGCAGTTCACCGGTTTCATCGAGATACTGCAGATGCTTTGAGCGGTCTTCGGGGTCCGGGTAAACGTCGCGAGCGAGGTTGACTTGGAGAAATTCTTCTTCCGAGCCATAACCGAACATCCGGACCAAAGCCGGATTCACGGTGAGCAACTTGCCTTCGGGCGTGCTTTGGTAGACGCCCTCGATGACATTCTCGAAGAGTTTGCGGAATTTGAAATCGGATACTTTGAGGGCGTCCTCCCTGGCCTTTCGATTCGTATTCTCCCGCCGGCGGCGCGCGATTCCCCATCCGGCGACAGACACCGCCGCGATCGCGAGCGATGCAATCGGAACGGCTTCAGGGTTTCCCGTGATCATGGCGCAACTCTGATTTGATATTAACCGGATTTAAATGCGGCGGTGCGCTCCTTTAGCGGGCGGCAAATCGCGCGGCCTTAGCCGCCCATTCCGGCCCGCGAAAGTTCCTGCGGACCACCGACCAATACGCCACTCCCAGCACCGCCGCCACGGCCCCAAGCGCTTTCCCCGCCAACGCGTTCGGCGGCATCACCAACACCAGGCAGATAAGACCCGTGTAGCAAATGGCGACTGCATTCACCGTTGGTCCCCAACGCCCCAGATTCCAAGCCGCCATGGAAACCCAAGGCTGAACGCGCCCCCGGGCCCGGAGCCCGAGCACCACCGGGACGATGTAGGCAAGATACAAAGCCACCGTACTGAGCGACGTTACGATCGGCACCGCGCCCGTCCAGGCCATCACGCCGACGCTCGCCAGCACCACGGCCCACACCGCCGCGCCTGGAGTTCCGTGGCGCGGATTTACGCGCGAGAAGAACGAGTGCCACGGGAGCCCGCCGTCCCGCGCCAGGGAATAAACGGCGCGCGAGGCCGACGCCACGCACGCAAGCCCGCAAAACCACATCGCCATGGATGCAAGCGCCGCAATCGCATTCCCGAATTTCACGCCCAGCGCAAACCGCAGCACGGCGATCGCGGCGGGAATCGCGTTGCCTTCCGCATCCTTGGCCGAGAACACCGCGGCTGTCGACTGGATCCCGAGCGTGAGCGCAATCAGCAAAACATAACCCAACGCGCCCGATACCGCCACTGCAAGCACCATGCCCCAGGGAGCGGTTGTGTTCGCGCCGACGGTCTCCTCCGCCATGTGGGCCGAACCGTCGAAGCCCGTATAGGTCCATTGCGCCTGCAGCAAACCCAGGAGGAACGCCCACCAATAGAACGGCTGCCCGTTACTATTCGAGGCCTGTAAAAGAAATCGCGGCGGCTGCGTCGGGGCCAACCAGAAGATCGATCCGGCGATCGCCAGCACTCCAACGATGTGAACCGCAACGCTGCAATCGTTCAGAACCGCCAGCAGCCGCACGCCGTAGCAGTTGATCGCGCCGTGCGTGATCAACGTAAGCGAAAACATAAGAAAGACATTCCGCGGCGAAACGGCAATTCCCAAAAACGGCAGGCTGAACTGCGCGCAGCTATAGTCGATCGCGGCTTGCGCCGCAACCAGCCCCAGGATATTCAGGCACGCGACGAACCAGCCTGCTCCGCGGCCGCCGAGCGCCACCGTCCAGTGGTACATCGCTCCCGAAGTGGGGAACGCCGAGCACAGTTCCGCCATGCTCGCCGCCAGCGTCAGCGTGAAGACCGTCGCCACTGGCCAACCCAGGCCCATCTCCAGCGGACCGCCCATCTCGAGCCCATAACCGAACAGCGTCACGCAGCCCGTCAAGATCGAAATAATCGAAAAAGAAATCGCGAAATTGGAAAACCCTCCCATGGCGCGGAAGAGTTCCTGCGCATACCCGAAGCGGCTCGGGATCCGTTCTTGGCGCTCGCTGGAAGTCATGTTGAATTCATTCGATAATAGCTGCTTGCCATGAGCTATGCCGTCGTTGCCGCCGGCTCCCGCTACCGGTTCCAGGATTTGAAGACGCTGCTTGCCAAGGCGTCGCCGGCCCGCTCGGGCGACGAGCTCGCGGGCATCGCGGCATCGAGCGCGACCGAACGCGCCGCCGCGCAAATGGCTCTCGCGGATGTTCCTCTGGCCCAATTCCTCAACGAAGCCGTCGTCCCTTATGAATCCGACGAAGTCACGCGGCTAATCGTCGATACTCACGACGCCCGCGCCTTCTCGCCCGTCCGTCACCTGACGGTGGGCGCTTTTCGCGATTGGCTGCTCGGCCCCGAAGCTATTGATGTGGCACTTTCGGCCCTCGCGTCCGGCATCACGCCCGAAATGGCCGCGGCGGTCTCGAAGCTCATGCGCATTCAGGATCTGGTGTCCGTCGCATCCCGCATCCGCGTAGTCACGCGCTTCCGAACCACGGTGGGGCTCCCCGGCCGGCTTTCCACGCGCCTTCAGCCCAATCATCCGACCGACGATCCGCGGGGTATCCTCGCCGCTATTCTCGACGGCCTTTCGCTCGGAAGCGGCGACGCGGTCATCGGCATCAATCCAGCCGCCGATAACGTCGCGGGCGTCGAGCTCCTGCTGCGCCTCGTCGATCGTTTGCGGGAGACCTACCGTATTCCGGTCCAGAGCTGCGTGCTCGCGCATGTTACCACGCAAATGGAAGCCCTGCGGCGCGGCGCGCCCATCGATCTCGTCTTCCAATCCATCGCCGGCACGGAAGCCGCGAACGCATCCTTCGGCGTCAACCTCGCGGTGTTGGATGAAGCCGCTCAAGCCGCCCGCGAACTGAACCGCTCTCCGCCCGGCGGCAACGTCATGTACTTCGAAACCGGACAGGGCAGCGCGCTCTCCGCCGACGCGCACGACGGCGTGGACCAGCAGACCTGCGAAGCCCGCGCCTATGCCGTGGCCCGCCGCTACCGGCCCATGCTTGTCAACACCGTGGTCGGCTTCATCGGACCCGAGTATCTATACGATGGCAAGCAGATCGTTCGGGCCGGCCTGGAAGATCACTTTTGCGGAAAGCTGCTTGGCCTTCCAATGGGCTGCGATGTCTGCTACACCAACCACGCGGAGGCGGACCAGGACGATATGGACGCGCTCCTCACGCTTCTCGGCAACGCGGGCGTCAATTACATCATGGGCGTTCCCGGCGCGGACGATATCATGCTTCACTACCAGAGCACATCGTTTCACGACGCACTTTACCTCCGTGCTCTCCTGGGCCTTCGTCCGGCGCCCGAGTTCGAGGAATGGCTCGCGGGTTTCCAGCCGGAACTCCCCGCGATGATGGCGCTCCTCGAATGAACCGCCTGCGCGATTTCACCATCGCCCGCGTCGGCCTTGGCCGTGCCGGCAACAGCGTTCCCACGAAGAGCGTGCTCGAGTTCCAACTGGCCCACGCGCGTGCCCGCGACGCGGTTCACTGCGCGCTTGATTTGCAACACGAAGATTTGCAACGCGACGATTTGCAATTCGATCTCGCCCTCGAAAGCGCCGCCGCGAATCGCTCCATTTTCCTACGCCGCCCCGATCTCGGGCGCAGCCTTAGCGAGCGATCGCGTCGCGCTCTCGCGCCGTATCCGGGGCCGTTCGACATCGTTATCCTGGCGATCGACGGCCTCTCGGCTCTAGCCGTGCACCATCATGCCGCCCCGGTGCTCAAGGAGTTGCTGAAGTACCTCGACGCCGCATCGTGGTCCCGCGCGCCTCTCATCGCGGTCGTGCAGGGGCGCGTCGCAATAGGCGATGAGGTTGGCTCGCTGGTGGGGGCCGCGATGTCCCTTGTGCTCATCGGAGAGCGCCTGGGTCTGAGTTCTCCCGACAGCTTAGGCGCGTATCTAACGTGGCATCCCAAGCCCGGCCGCACTGAAGCCGAACGCAACTGCATCTCGAATATCCGTCCCGAAGGTCTCGCTTACGGGACGGCCGCTCTCCGCATATTCCGGCTACTCAGCGAAGCTCGAACACGCAAACTCACCGGCTTCGGTTTGAAGGAAGATCAAGATGGGTTGGCCAATCCGGCGACGGCCATCGCTACCGGCGAACGCCGGTAAGGCCGGGGAGGGTTCGATCCCGTTTCGAGTCCATGCGGATCAATCTCGCGGATTGCCGGCTGCGAATAAAGAATGCCATGGCCAAGAGGCCTGTACCCATCGAGAACATGCCGGCCGGTTCCGGGGCTTGGGTGGCGACTGTGGCTGAGCCAAGCAGCACGTTTCCGGACGACGCACCGATCGAAAGGAAGCGATCGGTCTGGATGTCGGCAACGGGAACCGAATAAGCCGACTCGGAGCTTAGGCCTGTTTGGTATGTGGCGCCTGCAACGCCTTTCGTGTTCGACAAGTACAGGTTGTATCCCTCGCCTTGTTGGACGCTGAGCACCTGGATGGCAAAACTCGTTGCGCGGGTTAATGCGCTTAAATCGAGTTGGATGTACGAGCCGGGCACGATTTCGTGATCGCCGGAACGATCGTTGACGAGACCCAACCCTGTCTCATGGGCACCGTCGGTTTTGCCAAATAAATTGACGCCCGTGCCGGTGGACAGCGGCGAAGCGCTCAAGAAACCGTACGACGGAATTGAGATTCCACCGCTAATGAAGATGTGGTCGGACGTTCCGAGATCTCCCGACGGCGAACTGAAATCGAACGTCAAGGTGCTCGCGGGCATTGTAAAGCAGACGGTTAAGGCGAGACTTAATAAGACAATGGCTTTATGCATGGGTATCCCTTTTGGAGTCGGCGATTCTAACGATCTATCTACGGATTTTCGTTATCGGGAAATCTGGAAGACCGCAATTTCACAATACGGGAAGAACCCTTTGGAGAGAATGGGCCAGAAGTACTCCGCGTACTCAAACTAAGTTAGGTGGCCGACAGTGGGCAATTCGGGCATAACCGCCTGGTAACCGATTCGAGCGGCGGAGTGATTCCGGGAGTCGCGGTTAAGGCCAGGAACACGGCCAGTGGCGTCGCCGCGGAGACCGTCAGCTCGAGCACCGGAAACTACGTCATCCCGAATTTGGGTAGTGGGTCAATTTGAAATTTCCTTCGCTTGCGCGTTTTGTCTTTCCGTGGCAGTCTGGTGGATATGCCAAAACGCACACGCACTCCCAAGCTCGACGTGGTTCAGAACGCGCGTCGGGTCGTTATCGAATCGATCAGTGAAACCGAGACCATAGGACTCACTATCGTCTCTCAGGTTATGGCCGAGATGGGGCGAAAGGGCGGTAAAATAGGCGGCAAACGCAGAATGGATACGATGACGCCGGAAGCCCGCAGCGCGTCGGCGTCCAAAGCCGCGAAAACCAGATGGGCCAAAAAACCTAAGAAAGCTTGAATATTTTTCGCTGCTTTCGCTTGATATGCGAAAGCGGTATCGTATAATGAAACTATGAACAAGCTCAACATGGATAAGAAAGTCGCGGTGGTTTCGGCGCTGGTCGAAGGCTGCTCGATTCGTTCCACATCGCGACTCACGGGCGTGGCGAAAGGGACGATCCTCCGGCTGCTTGAAGAAGTCGGCACGGCTTGCGCCGAATACCAAGACGTTGCGCTCCGAAACATTCCGGCCAAGCGAATTCAGGTTGACGAAATCTGGTCGTTCATCGGATGCAAAGAAAAGAACCTCACGGCTAAAATCGCGGCTGAACGAGTTGCCGGTAGCGTGTGGACCTTTGTGGCGATTGAAGCCCAAACGAAGCTTGTTCTGAGTTGGCAGGTAGGCAGGAGAGATGCGGGGTTTGCGACCGAATTCCTTCAGAACGTGGCCGCGCGCGTAACGAATCGAGTCCAGTTGACCACGGACGGGCATAAAATGTACCTTGCCGCTGTGGACGATTCTTTTGCGGCGAATGTCGATTACGCGCAACTCATCAAGATCTACGGCAACGATCCCGAAGGGCAGCGGACGTACAGCCCCGCGCAATGTCGGGGTGCAATCCCGCAGGCTATCACCGGCAATCCCGATCCAAAGCACGTTTCGACCAGCTACGTTGAACGGCAGAATTTGACGATGCGCATGAATATGCGCCGATTTACGAGACTGACGAACGCCTTTAATAAGAATATCGAGAACCACATGCACTCCGTGGCGCTGTTCTATATGCATTACAACTTCGTGCGAATTAATCAGACCTTGCGTGTTACTCCGGCGATGGAAGCTGGTATCAGTCGGCATATATGGTCGATTCAAGAAATCGTAGAGATGACAACGGGTGTCGTACAGTTGGCAGCTTAACTTAGAACAAAGCATTTTGTTCATCATTTGATATTTAGATGCGTCCGAATAGCTACACCTACAGCCTCAGCCTTCGGTTTAAAATGAGTGAATTGGGACCAATATATAGTGGTCCCAGGATTTCAGACCAGGCAATAAGCTAATATTTCGACGGGTCGTTACCAAGGAGATGTTGATGACGACGACGAGAAAGCAGCACAGTCCGAAGTTCAAGGCGCAGGTGGCGGTGG
>JBPCKZ010000229.1:0-9689 GCA_051003795.1 Bryobacteraceae bacterium
GTCCACACTCGTGTGGACACAAGTTTTCGCCGTTCCGAACCCGTGTCCACACGAGTGTGGACACGGCAGACACGAGTGTCCGCGCCACAATACCTTCCAGGCTTCATCTTACGCGCCAATCAACTCCGCCGTGCCGCCGGCCGCTTCGATCTTCTCCCGCGCCGATTTCGAGAACTGATGGGCCTGCACGCTCAACTTTCGCGTCAACTCGCCCGTGCCCAGGATTTTGAGACCGTCGCCCAGCGTCTTCACCACTCCCAATTCCATGAGACGATCCGCCGAAAACGCGTCGCCTTCGAGCTTGTCGAGCGTGTTCAGGTTGACTACAGCATACTGCTTCTTGAAAATATTCGTGAAGCCGCGTTTCGGGAGACGCCGATGCAGCGGCATCTGTCCACCCTCGAAACCCCGCATGATGCTATAGCCCGAAATGGCGCGCGCGCCCTTGGATCCCTTGCCCGAGGTCTTTCCCGTGCCCGAGCCCATGCCGCGGCCGATGCGCTTTTTCTTGTGCTTTTGCCCCGCCGGAGGTTTCAGATTACTCAGATTCATTTAGTCCACCACCGCCAACAGATGCGGGATCTTCTTGACCATGCCGCGGAAACATGCCGTGTCGGGCCGGACAACTATGTGATTGACCTTCTTGAGGCCTAAGCTCCGCACAATCACCTTATGCTTCTCGGGCGTGCAGATTGGGCTGCGAATCAGCTTGATTTTGATGGTTCCCGATTCCATGAGTTAACCTAAGTTCTCAACTGTAATTCCGCGCATCTCGGCTACATGGTTACGGTCGCGCAACTGTTCAAGCGCGTCGATGGTCGCCTTCACCACGTTGTGCGCATTGTGCGTTCCGATCGATTTCGTCAACACGTTCGGAATTCCGCAGGCCTGAATGACGGCGCGAACCGGGCCGCCGGCAATCACGCCCGTGCCTTCGGGCGCCGGTTTCAACAGCACCAGCCCGCTGCCGAACTTACCCAAAACCATGTGCGGGATGGTGGTCTCGAGCATATGGATCTTGCGCAGATTCTTCTTGGCCGCTTCAATGCCCTTGCGAATGGCGGAAGGCACTTCCTTCGCTTTGCCCACGCCAAAACCCACCACTTTGGCGTTCGAATCCCCCACCACGATCAGGGCCGAAAAGCTCATGTTCTTGCCGCCCTTGACCACTTTGGTCACGCGGTTGATCGAGACGACCTGCTCTTTCAAATTCAGCGACTGCGGATCGATCCGCTTTGGTGCCGGTATTGCCATTAGAACTCCAGTCCCGCTTCGCGCGCCGCATCGGCGAGCGCTTTCACGCGGCCGTGATAGATGTATCCGCCGCGGTCGAACACCACTTTCTGAATGCCTTTTTCCTTGGCCCGCTCGGCCACGGCCTTGCCGATTTCTTTCGCCGCCGCCAGATTTCCGCCCGTCTTGCCGCCTTCCGATTTCCCCGCCAATGTCGAAGCCGAAACCAGTGTCCGGCCCTTCGTATCGTCGATCACCTGCGCATAGATGTGCGATACGCTGCGGAACACCGTCAATCGCGGCCGCTCCGGCGTCCCCCGCAGTTTCTTACGGATGCGCACATGGATGCGGTTTCGAATAATATTCTTGGACGTCTTCTTAATCATGATGGCCTACTTGCTTCCCGCGCCGGTTTTGCCGACCTTCTTGCGCAACACTTCACCGGTGTACCGGACGCCCTTGTTCTTATACGGATCGGGCTTGCGTAGCGCCCGGATATTCGCGGCCACCTGGCCGACCGCCTGTTTGTCGTATCCGCTCAGCACCAGGTGGGTTTGCTTATCGATCTTCAGATCCACGCCTTCGGGCAGCAGCAGTTCGATCGGGTGCG
This sequence comes from Bryobacteraceae bacterium, assembly GCA_051003795.1. Lineage (GTDB taxonomy): Bacteria > Acidobacteriota > Terriglobia > Bryobacterales > Bryobacteraceae > JALYXS01. The sequence continues at coordinate 1,844 of JBPCKZ010000229.1, forward strand.
AATAACCCAGCGTAAAGCTGGCCACTTTTCCCTTGATGTCCGCCCGATACCCGATGCCGACGATATCCAGCTCGCGCGTGAAACCGGTCGAAACGCCTTGAACGGCGTTGGCGAGCAGCGCGCGCGTTAAGCCATGCAGCGCGGCTTTATCTTCGCTTTCCCTCACCAGTTCGAGACGTCCGTCCTTCTGCTCGATGCGGATGCCGGCGGGAACCGGGACGGTCAGTTTGCCCTTCGGCCCCTGCACTTCCAACCGCTCGCCCGAATTGATCTTCACGCCTTGCGGCAGTGGGATTGGCTTCTTTCCAACTCTAGACATATTTCGTTACCAGATGCGGCAGAGCAGTTCTCCGCCGATGCCTTCCTTGCGCGCGTGCCGTCCCGTCATGACGCCGCGGGGGGTTGTCAGGATATTGATTCCCAGCCCGCCCTGGACGCGAGGGATATCGTCCTGTCCCACATACACCCGGCAACCCGGCTTCGATACGCGCTCGATGTGCGTAATCACCGGAAGCGTGTCGGAGCCGTATTTCAGATAGATCTTGATGACCTTCTTGACGCCTTCTTCGGCCACCTTGAAATTGGCGATGTAGCCTTCCTCTTTCAAGATGCGGGCGATCTCGGCTTTGAGCTTCGAGGCGGGGACGTCCACTTTCGGATGGCGCGCCAGCATGGCGTTGCGCACCCGCGTCAACATGTCGGCGATTGGATCGCTAGTCATTCTCGATTCCCCTCGCCTACCAACTGGCCTTCGTCACGCCTGGGATCTCGCCATTCAAGGCGAGCTGGCGGAAGCACAGCCGGCACATATTGAACTTGCGCAGATAGCCTCGCGGACGCCCGCAGCGCCAACACCGGTTACGATGGCGGCACTTGAACTTCGGCGTCTTCAGATCTTTTGCGATTTTCGCTGTGGTTGCCATATAAAATTCCCGATCTCCCGCTATTGCTGCCGGAACGGCATTCCCATGTTTTTCAATAACGACATACCCTCCGCGTCGGTGCGCGCGGTCGTCGTAATCGAAATGTTCATGCCCTTCGTCTTATCTACTTTCGAGTAATCGATCTCCGGGAAAATCAACTGGTCCTTGATGCCCAAAGTGTAATTGCCGCGCCCATCGAACGATTTCGACGATACGCCGCGAAAATCGCGGACACGCGGAAGCGCCACGTTCACCAGCCGGTCGAAAAACTCGTACATCCGGTCGCCGCGCAACGTTACCATGCAGCCGATCGCCATGCCTTCGCGAAGCTTGAACGCCGCAATCGATTTCTTGGCCTTGGTCACGATGGGCTTCTGCCCCGCGATCGCCGCGAGCTCGTTCGCCGCGGCATCCATCAGCTTGGCATTCTGCGTCGCTTCGCCGAGACCGATGTTGATCGATATTTTCTCGAGCTTCGGCACCGCCATGACGTTCTTGTAGCCGAACTCCTGGCTCAACGCCGGAATCGCGGTCTTGATGTAGTGTTCTCTTAATCGCGCGGGCATATCGCTATTTCTTGTCCAGAGTCTGCCCGCATTTCCGGCAGATTCTCGTCCGTACCGTTTTTCCGCCCGCCACGTGTTCCGTATGATGGCCGATGCGCACCGGTCCGCACTTGGGGCACACGATCATTACATTCGAAATCGCGATGGGGCTCTCGCGCTCCGCGATGCCGCCCTTGATCTGCTTCGCCGGGTTCGGGCGCGTGTGGCGCTTCATCATGGCGATGTGCTCGACCAGCAGCTTCCCCGTGTTGCTGACTTCGAGCACGCGGCCGGTCTTGCCTTTATCGCGGCCCGCGATCACCTTTACGTTGTCGTTCTTCTTGAGCTGGACGCGAACCGGCTCGACCGCGCTCTTTCGCTTCCCGGCTTTTTTGGCGTTCTTGGCGGTAGCCGCGGGCATATTTAGATGACCTCCGGCGCGAGCGAAACGATCTTCATGAAACGCTTATCGCGTAACTCGCGCGCCACCGGACCGAACACGCGCGTGCCGATCGGCTCATTCACTTCGTTGATCAACACCGCCGCGTTCTGATCGAACCGGATATAACTCCCATCGCGGCGGCGCGTCTCCTTGCGCATGCGAACGATGACGCAGCGCACGACCTTGCCCTTCTTGATCGCCGAATCCGGCGCGGCTTCCTTGACGCTCGCCGTCACCACATCCCCGAGACCCGCTCGAAGGCCGAGGTCGCCGCCGCGGGGCAGGATGCACATCAGCCTGCGCGCGCCGCTATTATCGGCGACTTCCAACCACGTTCGCATTCCAATCATAATTCGTTAACTCCTCGTGGCCTTTGTGGCGCGGGCACTCGTGCCTGCCGTGTCCACACTCGTGTGGACACAGGTTTTTCGCCAGCCGCCGCAACACTCATATCTTGACGTCCAGATCCTTCGGCTGCGCGGCCACTTGCGGCGCGCGGCGCACGATATCGCCCAACTTCCAGCGCTTCAACTTGCTCAACGGACGGCATTCGATAATCCGAACCACATCGCCCATCTTCGCCGTGCCCTCTTCGTCGTGCGCGTAAAACTTCTTCCGCTTTTTCACGATGCGCTTATAAAGCGGATGCGGCACGCGCCGGCTGACCGCGACCACGATGGTCTTTTGCATCTTGGTCGAAACCACTTCGCCGACCTTTTCGTTCTTGTGCCCGGCCTTTTCGGCCTGAACCGCCGTCTCGTCCGCCATCTTAAACCCGCTTCCCCGCCAACTCCCGCTCGCGCAAAATCGTCAGCATGCGCGCGCGGTTTTTCTTCACATTCCGCAGCTTCTTAATCCCTTCGGTTTGGCCCATGGACAACTGGAAGCGCAGGCGGAAGAGCTGCTCCTCGGTGTCGTGCAACTGCGTTTTCATTTCGCGGTCGTCCAAATCCCGCACTCTCTGTTTCTTCATTCGCTACTCCGCCGCATCCCGCTTCACAAACTTGGTTTTCATCGGAATCTTGTGTGCCGCGAGGCGCATGGCCTGCTCGGCGATATCCGCCGCGACGCCTTCCATCTCGAATAGGATTTTGCCCGGCCGCACCACCGCCACCCACTGCTCCGGCGCGCCTTTGCCTTTGCCCATGCGGGTTTCGGCGGGCTTCTTGGTAATCGGCTTATCCGGGAACAACCGGATCCAGACTTTGCCCCCGCGCTTGATGAAACGCGTCATCGCGATACGGGCCGCTTCAATCTGCCGGTCCGTCACCCATCCGCACGACATGGCCTTCAGGCCAAATTCGCCGAACGAGATCGACGATCCGCGCCACGCCTTCCCCGTCATCCGCCCGCGCTGCTGCTTGCGGTATTTGACCTTTTTCGGCATCAACATAAAGAGCTATTCCTTGCCTTCCGGCTTGCCGCCGTCGGGAGTAGCGGGATTCACGGCAGGCTCGTGGGCCGGTTCCGGACGGGCTTCCTGTTTCCAGGCGTGCTGCTGATGCGGCGCCATCAGCGGCGGCATCAACGGGCCGCCGGCGCGTGCCGGACGCGGCAAATCTCCGGGCGCGGCTTGGGTCGCGGGGCCGGTAGGCTCATGATGCGCCTGAATGGGAGCGGGCGCGGGCGCTCCGCCTTCGCGGCGGCCGCGATCTCCCCGGTCTCCGCCCCGATCCCGATCCCTACCGTCGCGATCCCGCCGTTCCGGCCGGTCGCGCCGCGGTTCCGGATCGGATGAAAATGCTTTCCGGTTCCCCTGCGCCAGAATCTCGCCCTTATACAGCCACGCCTTGATCCCAATTACGCCATACGTGGTGTGCGCTTCCGTAAAGCCGTAATCGATATCCGCCCGGAGCGTGTGCAGCGGCAGTTGCCCTTGCAGATACCATTCGCTGCGCGCGATTTCCGCCCCGTTCAACCGGCCCGAAACGCGAACCTTGATCCCCTTGCAGCCGAAGCGCAGCGCCGAATCGACGGCTTTGCGCATGGCCCGCCGGAACGCCACGCGCTTTTCAAGCTGCAGAGCGATCGATTCCGAGACGAGCTGGGCGTCCAATTCCGGCTTGTGAACTTCCTGAATATCGATGAAAACTTCTTTCTTGGTCTTCTTGGCCAAATCCTGCTTGAGCTTTTCGATCTCCGCGCCTTTACGCCCGATGATGATGCCGGGGCGCGACGTGCGGATCGTGACCCGCAGCTTATTGCCCGGCCGATCCACTTCGATCGAGCTCACGCCCGCCGATTTCAGGCGCGTTCGCAGCGTTTCCTTGAGCTCCAGATCTTCCTGCAACAGCTTGGCGTAGCCCTGCTTCGCGAACCAGCGCGACCGCCACGGCTTGTTGAATCCCAGCCGGAAACCGTACGGATGAACTTTTTGTCCCATATTTTATGAATGCGCCTATGCCTTCTCCGCCACCGTAATCGCAATGTGCGCCGAACGTCGTTGATACCGGTACGCGCGGCCCATCGGAGCGGGGCGAATTCGCTTCTGGCGCGGGCCTTCGTTCACGTACGCTTCGGACACGATCAGCAGATCGACATCCACGTCTTCCGACTTGTTCCGCGCATTCTCGATGGCCGATTTCAAAATCTTCTCGACCGTCGGAGCGATGCGCTTGTTGATCGTGCGCAGCGTCGTGATCGCCTTGCCCGCATTCTGGCCGCGAATCAGATCGACCACCAAACGCGCCTTCTGCGGCGAAATTTTAATGTACCTGCCTTCGGCTCTAGCTTCCATATGATTTACGCCGGTTTCGACGATTTCTCCGTGGCCGCCTTCACCGAGTGGCCTTTGAACGTCCGGGTCGGCGAAAATTCGCCCAGCTTGTGCCCCACCATGTTCTCGGTTACATACACCGGGATGAACTTGCGGCCGTTGTGCACCGCGATGGTGATGCCCACGAACTCGGGCAGAATCGTCGAGCGCCGCGACCACGTCCGGATCACTTTCTTGTCTTTCGCCGCCTTCGCCGTATCCACCTTCTTGGTCAGATGATCGTCGGTAAACGGGCCTTTTTTTACGGAACGTCCCATGCTTATCTCTTCTTCGCTTTGCGGCTGACGATGAACTTATCCGTCCGCTTGTTGTTGCGCGTTTTGAATCCGCGAGTCGGCTGTCCCCAGGGCGTTACCGGATGGCGTCCGCCCGATGTCTTGCCCTCGCCGCCGCCGTGCGGGTGATCGACGGGATTCATCGAAACGCCTCGATTGTGAGGCATCCTGCCAAGCCAGCGCGAGCGACCCGCCTTGCCGAGCGCGATGTTTTCGTGATCCACGTTCCCGACCTGCCCGATGGTCGCCATGCACTCGATCGCCACGCGCCGCACTTCACCCGAAGGAAGTTTGAGCAGAGCCTGATCGCCTTCTTTCGAAATCAACTGCACCTGCGAACCCGCCGAGCGCGCCATCTGTGCGCCTTTACCGGGACGAAGCTCCACGTTGTGCACCACCGTGCCCGCCGGGATGTTCTTGAGCGGCAGCGCGTTGCCGAGCAGAATGTCCGCTTCCGGTCCGGACGATACCGTCTGACCGACTTTCAATCCATCCGGCTGCAGAATATAGCGTTTCTCGCCATCGGTATAGTGCAGCAGCGCGATACGGGCCGAGCGGTTCGGATCGTATTCGATCGAAGCGACCTTTGCCGAAACGCCCGGCTTGTCGCGCTTGAAATCGATCACGCGATAGGCCTGCTTGTGGCCGCCGCCGATGAAGCGCGACGTCACCCGGCCCGTGTTGTTGCGGCCGCCGCTGCCGTGCTTGGTCTCGACCAGCGATTTCTCGGGCGTTTGCTTGGTGATCCCCTCGCGCGAAACCACGGTCATGTAGCGCCGGCTAGGAGTAAACGGCCTGTATTTTTTAATTGCCATTTTAAATTGCCACGTTAAATATCGGCGAACTCCGGCATCTTTTGCCCCGGTCTCAGCCTCACGTACGCTTTTTTCCAATCCGAACGGTATCCGGCAAAACGGCCGCGCCGCCGGATCTTGCCTTCGAAATTGGACGTCCGCACGTCTTCCACTTTCACCTTGAACAATCGCTCGACCGCCGACTTGATCTGAATCTTATTGGCCGACGGCGCGACTTCGAAACACAGCGTCCGCTCTTGTTCTTTCTTGTCGTGGCTCTTCTCCGTCACCAGCGGCCGCTTGATTACGTCGTGAACGGTCATTTATTCGACAAGGCCTCCGACAGTTTCACCGCCGCCGCTTGCGAGAGCAGCACGCGGTGATGCCCCAGCAGATGATAAACGCTCACTTCGCGGCTTGCGACCAGCGTCACTCCGGCGAGATTGCGCGTACCTAGCTCCAGGTTGCGATTTTCGAAATTGTTATCGACCACCAGCGTTTTGCGATGCGCTTCGAGCTTGCCCAAAGCCATTCTGAAATTCTTGGATTTATGATCGGCGAGCGCGAACTCGCTGACCACTTTCAACTCGCCGTCGCGCAGCTTCGCCGAAAGAGCCGACCGCAGCGCGCCCAACTGCATCTTGCGCGGCAGGCTGTAGCTGTAATCGCGCGGCACGGGGCCGTGCGATGTCCCGCCGTGCCGCCAGAGAGGCGAGCGGATCGAACCCACGCGGGCGCGTCCGGTGCCCTTCTGTTTCCACAGCTTCTTGCCCGAGCCGGCAACTTCCCGGCGGACCTTGGTCTTATGGGTTCCCGCGCGCGATCTGGCTTGATCGTGACGAACCGCTTCGTAAAGCAGAGCCTGGTTCACGGGCGCGGCGAACACCGCGTCGGCCAGTTCCACTTGGCCCACCACTTGATTGGTCAAATCAACAACATCCACGGTAGGCATTAACGCTTCGCCCTCCGCACCACCACATACCCGCCATTCGGTCCCGGAACCGCGCCCTTCACCACCAGCACGTTGTCCTCGGTATCCACGTCGATGATTTCGAGATTGCGAACCGTCACCCGCTCGTCGCCCATATGGCCGCCCATGCGCATGCCCGGCACCACACGCGACGGGAAACTCGATGCGCCGATCGAACCCGGCGCCCGGTGGAACATCGAACCGTGGCTGCCTTCGCCGCCGCGGAAGTGATGGCGCCGGACCACGCCGGCGAAACCCTTGCCCTTGCTCACCCCGATCACGTCCACCTTTTCTTTCGGCTTGAATTGGCCGATCAGCACCTGATCGCCCGGCTTCAAATCGTCGTCGCCCGGCCGCAGGCTCAACTCGCGCACGAACTTCGCGCCATCGACCCCCGCCTTCTTGAAATGGCCGGTCAGCGGCTTGTTGATCCGCGAGGGCTTGATGAACTCAACCAAGCCTAGTTGCACGGCATTGTAGCCGTCGATGCTGGGCGTCTTGCGCTGCACCACCATGCACGGACCGGCTTTTAACAATGTCACCGGCACTGCCTGGCCATCGGCCCGGAAGACTTGCGTCATCCCGATCTTCTTCCCAAGTATTCCTGGACTCATCGTTTCAATTCCCGCTTACGCCTTGTGATCTTTGCCGAACGCCTTGATTTCAACGTCGACCCCGGCCGGCAGATCGAGTTTCATCAGCGCGTCGACCGTCTGCTGCGTCGGCTCCAAAATATCGAGAAGGCGCTTGTGCGTCCGGATTTCAAACTGTTCGCGCGATTTCTTGTCCACGTGCGGCGAGCGCAATACCGTGGTACGGCTTATCGTAGTCGGCAGCGGAATGGGCCCCGCCACCGTCGCGCCGGTCCGCTTCGCCGTATCGACGATCTCGGTCGTCGATTGATCCAGAATCCGGTGATCGTAAGCCTTTAGACGGATGCGGATTCGCTCTCTTAAAGAAGACGCCATCTCAGTCCAAAATCTCGGTCACGGTCCCCGCGCCAACGGTCCTGCCGCCCTCGCGGATGGCGAACCGCAGGCCCTTGTCCATGGCCACCGGCGTGATCAACTCGATTTCCAAGCTGATGTTATCCCCCGGCATCACCATCTCCGTGCCTTCCG
>JBPCKZ010000230.1:0-21262 GCA_051003795.1 Bryobacteraceae bacterium
GGAAGTCTCCGTGTTGTTGAGTTTGGTTCTGTTCGGAACCCAAACTCAGATTACCCCGGGCCTTCCGCTACTCCCCCTCAGCCACCACTGCACATGGGGTAGAAACCTAATTTGGACAAGAGTGATCCTCGACCGGTTCAGTTGCCTGAGTTATCTCTATTGGATTCTTTCACCCAATTCAGGGTAGGCGGCTAATTTGGACAGCAGTGATCGCGCATGGAAGATGCAAGAAGCTCATCATCCTCTTCATCCCATTGGTATGGGATGTCGGGAGTCTCTTCAACTGGGGGCAGATATAGGTCAACCATCTGCTTGGCTATAGCATACGCATTCACTTCCGAGCGAAGGCCATCAAGGATAGCGGGAATAACATCTGGATATATCGCCTTATTAAGACGCATTGAAGCGGTTAGGCATTCCAGATGAAACTGAGCCCACGACGAATAGAGCGCAAATGATGATCCAAGCGCGTCACTCTTCTTCTTGGAAGATGCCGAGAGAGCTACACCCATGACATTTGGGTCAAATAATTTCCAGATGATATTTGCTGTTTTCCTGATCGTCCACAATGTAAAGGCGGCCTGATCAGAAACAGCCGTACCAAACCGCTGCTCTCCATGGTCTCTAAAATCGGCTTCGAGTTCCGACAGACTCTGATTGATAAGGACCTCCGTTGCTGCTCTATCGTTCTTCAAAATAACCTGGAGAAGATCCGACTTTGCGCGGAGGACGCGAGCATAATCGTTAAAGGATTTCAAGGCGGCAGCAGTGAATTCATCTGCTGTGCGTTTTCCTATAGCGGCGACGATCAATCCATCCTTAATTTGGCCAACCTGGCGGAACAGGTCGTTTATTTTCGCAGAAAGATCTACTTCCTGTTTATCCGCAATGCCGACGAAGGCCAACAACTCCTCGGTAGTGCGTGGCCACAATCCCTTGGCCAGCGACTCCTGCGGTAATGTACCAACGGCGTTCATATTCTTCTTTTATAAAATCACTTTCTCATGCCCGCTTCCAGCGGGCCTCATTCGCCTTAATTGCGATAACCCTCCGTTGCTCTGAGGTTAATTTTCGAGCACGAGCAGGGCCTCCCACCTTACCGGCGCTACGAGCGGCGGAAGATCGCTTATCTTCTTTATTTTCAGTAGTGAGTTGCTGTACTATACGAAACGCGTTCGCATTTAGATCCATAGACCTCCACATCTTTAGACGCGTATCAGCAGCAGAACGTGGCAAATACTTGCCTGATGGGATTATGTCACTACGTCCACATTCGTTACAAGTAATACTTCGTAGCCTTATTTCGGGGATTACCTGCTCATCTTGAGCATTATGCTTGACAACTATCCTCTCGTCAAGCATAATGATCAATATGAACGTATTGAGCATCTCGGACCGCGTCAACGTAGTTCGGTGCCTCGTCGATGGCTGCTCAATGCGGGCTACATCCAGAATAACAGGCGTAGCTCGGAACACGATTGACAAGCTGCTCCTCGAACTCGGCACCGCGTGTTCGGCATATCAGGACTTAACCCTTCGGAATCTATCATGTAAACGGATTCAGGTCGATGAATGCTGGGCGTTTGTAGGCTGCAAGCAGAAACAGGTGACCGCTGAGAAAGTGGAACGCGACGGCATCGTCGGCGACGTGTGGACGTGGGCCGCGATTGACGCTGACACAAAATTGATTCCGTGCTGGTCGCTTGGCCAGCGGGATGCCGCCACGGCAGCACATTTTGTTGATGATCTCGCGGGCCGCTTGACGGATCGCGTACAATTGACGAGCGATGGCCTAAACGCCTACCTTGGGGCGGTTGAGAGAGCGTTTCAGGGCGCAGTCGATTACGCCATGCTAATCAAGGTCTATGGCAAACTCGATGTGGAAGGCCAGCGTCGGTACAGCCCTGCCACATGTATCGGATGTGAGATTAAGGCAGTCACTGGCAATCCTGATCCAGACCATATCAGCACCAGCTATATCGAACGTGCGAACCTAACGATGCGGATGGGGATGCGTCGCTTTACTAGGCTGACGAATGCCTTCAGCAAGAAGTTGGAAAATCACGCCGCTGCTGTTTCGCTTCACATGATGCATTATAATTTTGCTCGCGTCCATCAGACACTAAAAACAACTCCCGCTGTTGCTGCTGGCGTTGCGGATCATGTTAGGTCCATTGAGGAAATTGTCTCTCTGTTGGATTCAAATTGAGCCACTACCGAAAGTTCGGCTCGCCCCGCCGCCGATTACCGCTCCGGCGCGTTCGAAGAGTATGCCCAGGATTCGTGGAAGGTCGGCAAGAGACTCACTCTGGAATTCGGAGTGCGCCTTACGTCGTGGATTCCATGGCACCAGCGTTCCAATATCCAATCCGGCTTCGCCCCCGCTGCATGGAACCCGGCTATGGCATCCGTGCTCTATGCCCCCGGCGTGAACCCGGCGGGACAGCGTATTGCGATCAATCCACTTACCGGCGTGCAGCTCCCCATGGTTTATGTAGGCGCGATCGTGCCCGGCGTAGGCAGTGTTCTCGATGGGATGATACGGGCGGGCGCGCCTGGCGTTCCGGAGGGCCTTACAAAGCTGCAGCGTATTACCCCGGGCCCCAGATTCGGTTTTGCCTACGATGTGTTTGGCGATGGGAAGACGGCCCTCCGGGGCGGGTTCGGAGTCAGCGTTCTGCCTCAGACCCAAATCAATACCAACCTGCAGAATCAGCCGCCGAACAATTTCACGCCGAAGACTTACTACGGAACGCTCACCACGTTCTTGAACACTGCCGGAACTCTCTTCCCATCCAATGTGCAAGGGACAGACTGGTCCCAATTGGCGCAAAGCTACAATTTCAGCCTTGGCGTTCAAAGGGAGGTCGGCTTCTCAACGGTGGTCGATGTGGCTGTTGTGGGAATTTGGGGCGCCACCTTCTACGAACTCAGAATTTAAATACGCTTCCCTACGGGAAGAGGTTTGCGGCAAGCAGCCAGGACACGACCACGGGCAAGCCGCTTCCCGATAGCTTCCTAGCTCCGTACATCGGCCTGGGGAACATCACTTATGGAGAGCCTGTCGGAAGCTCGAGCTACTATGCTCTTCAGGTCCAGGCGAACCGGAGGTTTTCACGCGGCCTCGAGTTCAAGGCGAATTGGACTTGGTCCAAATCCATGGATTACGGTTCGAGCGACAACGGGATTTTGCCTCTCTATGCGGACCGGCGCTTGGTTTCCTACGGCGAGTCGTCGTTCGATCGCACCTTTATCGCTAATCTGGCATGGCTCTATGAGATTCCAGGCTCGCGTTACCTGACTAACCCGATTCTCAGCACCGTGCTGGGGCATTGGAACGTGTCGGGGCGACGACCTTCGCCAGTGGCGCCCCGCGGGCGTCAGTTTCAGCACGGTAAGCGGCGCCGACCTGATCGGCGGGGGCGACGGACAGAGAATCAATATCTCCGGCAATCCGCAACTCGGATACGGCGCCCGAAATCAAACCCAGTGGTTTACTACGAGCGTTTTCTCGCTCCCACCGCTGGGCTATATCGGGAACGCCGCGCGGGATGTGTATCGAGGCCCTGGACAAAACCAATGGGACTTGGCGATGTTCAAGAACTTCGTTATCCGCGAGAAAGCCACGTTTCAACTTCGTGGCGAGTTCTACAACGCTTTCAACCACGCTCAATGGTCGGGTACAAATGCCGGCGGCACGATTTAACGCGGCGGGGCAGCAGATCAACACGCTATTTGGCCAAGCCACCTCGGACCGCGGCCCGCGGGTGATCCAGGTTGCTTTGAGAGTCAGTTTCTAGGCTTGCGGCTCGGCGAAGCGGTTTGTAACACCCAACACGTTACCGAGTCGCGGCCGCCCAAGGAGCGGATTCGCTCGTGGTATCCTACATAAAACCCCTATCAAATGCTCCGCGTTTGCGTATTCGTAATACTCGCGACCCCGATCTTCGCCCAAACTGCCGATAACGCGTTTTTCGAAGCGAAGATTCGCCCCGTACTCGTGCAGAAGTGCTACGCGTGCCACGCCTCCACGCTGAAATCGCCGATGTCGGGACTTTCGCTCGATACCAAGGCCGGCGTTCTGAAGGGCGGCGCTTCCGGACGCGTCCTCACCCCGGGTAAACCGGATGAAAGCCGTCTGCTGAAAGCCCTTTCCTACACGGACGAACTGAAAATGCCGCCGTCGGGCAAGCTGCCCGATTCCGTCATCGCGGATTTCAAAGAGTGGATCGCGTCCGGCGCACCCGATCCGCGTACTGCCGCCGCATCCACGAATGCGGTCGCGCCACTCAAAGGCATGTCGCTCGACGACGGTCGCAAATGGTGGGCATTCCAACCCGTGAGCGAAGTTCCCGTCCCGAAGGTCCGCGGAAAGAAGTGGGTAAACACAAAAATCGACGCGTTTATTCTCGCCCGGCTGGAACAGAAGAAGCTCAAGCCGTCGCCTCCGGCCGACCGCCGCACATTAGTCACCCGCGCGTACGTCGACCTGCTCGGCTATAAGCCCACGTACGAAGAGACCGCCGCGTTCGTGAACGACTCCGCGCCCGACGCGTGGTCGAAGCTGATCGATACTCTGCAGGCCTCGCCGCACTATGGAGAACGCTGGGCTCGCCGCTGGATGGATGTGGCTCGCTATGGGGAAGACAACCCCACGAGCGAAGCTACCAACCCGCCCTATTTATACGCATGGCGCTATCGCGACTGGATTATCGAAGCGCTCAACAAAGACGTTCCTTACGACCGTTTTGTGAAGCTGCAGCTCGCGGCGGATCTCATGCCTGGCACGCCGCGTGAAGACCTGCGCGCCCTTGGCTATCTGGGCGCCGCGCCAATCTATCACAAGGACCAGCGTCTCTCCGCGGACGTGATCGGCGGCTTCATGACGGACGATTGGGACGAACGCGTGGACGCCGTCTCGCGCGGACTGCTCGGCATGACCGTGGCCTGCGCGCGCTGTCACGATCACAAGTTCGATCCCATTCCGACCAAAGACTATTACGGCCTGGTGGGAGTGTTCGCCTCCACCATGCGGGTGGACCGCCCCCTTTTCGACGTCGACCCGGAAGTAGAGCGGCGCTACCTGTGGCTCCAGCGGCGCCTCACGGACCTGCGTTATTCCGCGAACATCCTGACCAATGAAGCGTCCACCGTGGTTGGCTCGGAGCAGCGCGTCGACAAATGGAAAGCCGAAATCGAGACGCTCAAAGCCGAATCGCTTCAACTGCTGGATCGCTACCCGCAACTGGTGAAGTCGCTCGAACCGAGTTGGACGTTCCGCAAGCCCGGCGAGGCGCCCGCCGGCGGCGGTCAGCGCGGCCGCAATCGGCCCCGCACGTCCACCGAACCTTACACCAACGCCGTGTACGACGCCGCGCAGTACGTGGATGGCAGCGACCCGCAATGGACTTTTATCAACTACAAGGCGGGCGAGGCCCGCGATTTTCCGGTGCTGCTGCACGGCAATGTCGCGACACCCGGCGAAACGGTTCCACGCCACTTTTTGTCCGTCCTGGCAAAGACCGATCCGAATTTCCATAACGGTTCGGGACGCCTCGAACTCGGCGGCAAAATCTTCTCCGAAGGCGCGCCTCTCGCGGCTCGGATCGTCGTTAACCGTGTCTGGGGATGGCACTTTGGCCGGCCCCTGGCCGCCACGCCGAGCGATTTCGGCGTACAGGGCGAGAAACCTTCCCATCCCGAGCTGCTGAACGACCTCGCCGCGCGTTTCATCGCGCACGGCTGGTCCCTCAAGTGGCTCAACCGGGAAATCATGATGTCTGCCGCCTATCGCCAGTCGAGCCATCCGCGCGCCGACGGCGAGAATGCCGATCCGCTGAACGCACTGGTCTGGCGCATGAATCCGCGGCGTCTCGATGTCGAATCCTATCGCGATACGCTGCTGCGCTCCGCCGGCATTTTGAACGAGGAGATGTACGGCCCGTCCGAAGAGGTGGAAGGCGAGAAGAATTTCCGCCGTACGGTTTACGGTCGCGTCAGCCGCGGCCGGCTCGATTCGCTTCTGAAGAACTACGATTTTCCCGATCCCATGCAAACGGCTGGCACCCGCGATCTCACCACGACTTCGCTGCAGCAACTGTTCGTCATGAACAGCCCGTTTATGCACGATTCGTCGGCCGCGCTCGCGGCGAGCGTCAAAGACGATCCCGGCGACACGGCGAAAATGAAAGCGCTTTACCGGAAGATTCTGGCACGCGATCCGAGTCCGAAAGAACTCGATCTTGCGCTTACGTATCTCGCCAATGGAGCCGCCAATGGAGCCGATGAGGCGATGGCTCAGTATGCACAGGTTGTACTTTCCACCAACGAGGAGATTTTCTGGCCATGATTCACGGACTTTCGCGTCGCGACATGATTCGCACGGCGCTGGGCGGCGTCGGTTACGCAGGGCTCACGGCCGTGCTCGGCAATTCGCGGGCTTTGGCTGCCACTTCGGCGGTGACGTCGCCGCTGGGCCACTACAACGGCCCGCGCACGACGGGAAAAGCGAAGCACATCATCAGCCTGTTTCTCTCCGGCGGCCCCTCGCACGTGGATATGTTCGATCCGAAGCCCGCGCTGTTGAAATTTCAGGGACAGCGGCCCGGCGCGGTGGATTTGCGCACGGAACGGCAGACCGGCGGCCTGATGCCCTCGCCCTTCCAGTTCAAACCCCGCGGCCAGAGCGGTATTGAAGTCAGCGACATTTTGCCGCAGCTCGCTTCCGTCATCGACGACGTGTGCGTGATGCGCTCCATGTATTCGTTCAACCCGACGCACACGCCGGGGCTGAGTCTCTATCACACCGGAACCATTTTGTTGAACCGTCCTTCGATCGGCTCCTGGCTCTCATACGGATTGGGGTCCGAAAATCGGAACCTGCCGTCGTTCGTGGCGCTCGATTCGGGCGCCTCCGGCGGGGGACTTGGCGGCTCCGCGACGCGCTCCGGCTTCCTGCCTTCCGAACATCAGGGCACCTTCTTCAGCGACTCCGAAGTGGAGCCGGAGAAGATGATCCCGAATTTGCGGAACAAGTGGCTCGATGACGTGGCGCAGCGCAAGCAGATCGACGCCATGCAGGCGCTCAACCGCAACTTCAGCGAGTCTTTCGGCCATGACGAATATCTCGAAGGACGCATCAAGAGCATGGAAGCTGCCTATCGGATGCAGTCCGAAGCCATGGATGCGTTCGACGTTCGCAAGGAATCGGAAGCCACCCGTGCCGACTATGGTACGGGGCCATTCGCCAACGGCTGTCTGCTGGCGCGGCGCCTGGTCGAACGCGGGGTGCGGTTCGTGCATGTCGGTTCCAGCGGCTGGGACGACCACAAAGAGATCGAAAAGAACTACAAGAATCACTGCCCGGCCATGGATCGGGCCGCTGCGGCGCTCATTCGCGATCTGAAGCGCCACGGTCTGCTGGATGAAACGATCGTGGTCTGGGGCGGCGAGTTCGGCCGCACGCCCGTTTCCGAAAGTGGCTCCGGCCGCGACCACAATCCCTACGGCTTCACCATGTGGGCCGCGGGCGGCGGATTCAAAGGCGGACTGGCCTACGGCGCCACCGACGACTTCGGCTTCAAGGCGGTTGAAGACCGCATGTCGATTCACGACCTGCACGCCACCATGCTCCACGCCATGGGCATGGACCACACGCGCCTCACCTATCGCTACGCCGGCCGCGACTTCCGCTTAACCGACGTTTCGGGCGAAGTGATCAAAGGCGTGCTGGCGGGCTAATTCGATTCGCGCGCGAGCGACGACGACGGCGGCTACGCCGCTCAAGGGGAGAGTTTATGGAAACCATGCTTGCCGCTCGTCCTGATCGGCGACGTCTTGCCGTCGCGGCTCGAACTCGCGCGGAGCCTTGGTCTCGCTACGATCCCGGCCGGCGAAGCGCCGCGGACACGCGTGATGGAACTCTCCAATCGGAACGACGCGGATCTTGTGTTCGAGTGCGCCGGCCATCCCTCCTCCGCGCGCGAAATGACGTCGCTAATTCGATCCCGCGGAGTCGTCGTCAATATCGGCGTCAGGCGGGAATTTCCCCTGGAAGAGGTTTCCGATGCCTTCAATTTGTTCCGAGCGGGGGACGCCCGCAAAGTGCTGATCCTTCCGGCGCCGGTACCGCAATGAACCCGTTCAAATCGAGGCTGAATCCATAACCGGTTATCAATAAACCCGGCTCGCTCCGCCCAATGCGGGCTGCCGGATCTCCAAACATCCCTTCCCCGTCGGCAGCACCTTTCCCGGATTCAGCCGGTTTGTGGGATCGAATAAATCCTTGAATCCGCGAATCGCATCCAGCGTCTCCGCGGAAAAGAGCTTGTCCATGAGTTCGTTCTTCTCCATCCCGACGCCGTGCTCGCCGGTGATCGATCCACCGACCGCAATGCAATACGCCAGAATTTCTTCGCCGGCGGCCTTGGCTTTTTCCAGATCGCCCGGCTTGCGCGCGTTGAACAAAATGATCGGATGCATGTTGCCGTCGCCCGCGTGAAAAATGTTGCCGATGATCAGCCCGTGCTTCCGGCCCACTTCCGCGATGTACCGCAGTGTCGGCGCAATCTGCGCGCGCGGCACCACGCCGTCCTGAACGTAATAGGACGGGCTGACCCGGCCCACCGCGCCAAACGCGTTTTTGCGGCCTTTCCAAAGCAGGTCCCGCTCTTCCGCCGTCTTTGCGACCCGGAACTCGCGGGCGCGGCAAGCCTGGCAGGCATCGCGAATCTGCTCCGTCTGCTCCTCCACCGATTCGCGCATGCCTTCGAGCTCGATCAGCAACACCGCGCCCGCGTCCAGCGGATATCCCGCGTGTGTCGCCGCTTCCACCATTCCGAGCATCACGCCGTCGAGCATTTCAACCGCCACCGGGGTGATCGCGCGCGCCGTAATCTCCGTCACCGTATCGGCCGCGTCGTCGGAGGTTTCGTAGATCGCAAGGATCGTTTTCACCACTTCGGGCTGCCGCATTAGGCGCACAATCACCTTCGTCACGAGCGCCATCGTGCCTTCGGAACCGGTCAAAAGGCCCGTCAAATCGTAGCCCGGCAGGTCGACCTCCTTTCCGCCGGTCGTGTACACGGCACCGTCGGGCATCACGAATTCGAGGCCGAGCACGTGATTCGTGGTCACGCCATATGCGAGCGTATGCGGGCCGCCCGCGTTCTCCGAAACGTTACCGCCTATCGTGCACGCGCGCTGGCTCGATGGGTCGGGCGCATAAAAGTATCCTTGCGACTGCACTGCCAGCGTGACATCCAGATTGACGACGCCCGGCTGCACCACGGCGCGCTCGTTTTCGAGATCGATTTCTAGAATGCGATTCATGCGCGCGAATCCGATCACGATGCCTTGCGCCCGCGGAATCGCTCCCCCGCTCAATCCGGTGCCGGCCCCCCGTCCCACGATCGCGATACCGTGGCGATTGGTTATTTTTGCGATTGCAGAAACATCCTCCGTGGATCGAGGAAACACCACCATGTCGGGGCGCATCTTATCGACGCTGCCGTCGTACTCGTAAAGCTTCAAATCGTCCGGCCGATCGAGATAACCGCGCGGCCCAAGGAGCGAGACCAACTCCTTGCGGGCTGTTTCAAAGGAGGCTTTGAACATAGTTCACCATCTTCTCGTCCATCCAGTTGGTGGCGTTGATTATCTTCTCCAACACCTTGCCGTCGCGATTGATGATGTATGTTTCCGGAAACTGAATCGTTCCATATTCATGGTTGACGTTTTGGTCCGGATCGCGCGCGGTCAGGAATGAAATTCCAGCTCGCTTGAGAAAGTTTTGATAGGCCTTAGGGTCTTTATCGACGCTGATCCCGAGCACCACGACGCCTTGCCCGGAAAATTTTCGGTTGAACGCGTCAAGCGACGGCAGTTCCTGAATGCATGGAGGACACCAGGTCGCCCAGAAATTCAGCACCAGCACCTTGCCTCCGAAATCGCTCTTCGAAATCGTGCGTCCCTTATCGGTAGTTACTGAAAAATCCGGCGCCGAATCTCCTACGTTCACGATGTTTTCATGCACGCTGCGATAAATCGTGAAGACGAACGCGGCAAGCAGCAAGGCGATGGAAATCTGTAATATGCGATCGATCTTGACGGCTTGCATCGGGAAGGTAAATTACAATACTAGTGTATCTTGCCCCATGTTCATCACTAAGAAAGTGGAATTCTCGGCGTCGCACGTCTGCCGGAATCCAAGCCTTACCGACGCCCGGAACCGAGAGATATTCGGAAGCGCGGCCAATCCCCACGGGCATGGACATAATTATGAAATCGAGGTGACGCTCGAAGGCGCGCCCGACCCCGTGACGGGCATGGTGCTCGATCTGAAGGACCTGAAAGAGATTCTGCAACGCGAAGTGCTGGAGCCGTACGATCATCGGTTCTTGAACCGGGAAGTACTCCCGTTCGATCGCGTAATTCCCACCGTCGAGAACATCGCAATCGATATCTGGCGCAGGCTCGAACCGCAATTCCCGGATGGCCGGGGAAAGCTTCATCGCGTGCGAGTGTATGAGAGTTCGGACCTGTACGCGGATTATTTTGGTGACGGGAATTGATCGTCGTCACGCGCCGCTACCGCTTTTCGGCATCGCATCGTTTGCATTCGAAGGAGTTGTCCGAGGAAGAAAACGCCGCGCTATACGGCAAGTGCAATAACCCGTTCGGACACGGTCACAATTACGATCTCGAGGTGAGCGTTCGCGGGCCCGTGGACACGTTGACCGGGCGCGCCGTGACTATCGGAAAACTGGACCGGTTGGTTCAAACGGAGGTCGTGGAGCGGTTCCATCATCGCAGCTTGAACGCCGAAATTCCGCGTTTTGCCGAAGTGGTTCCGACGACGGAAAATCTGGCGCTCGAAATTCACGAGAGGCTGAAGGCTTGCTGGGCGGCCGCCTTCCCGAAACAATGGCCGGTTCTCGACGCGGTGCGAATCGCCGAGACGCCCCGAAACATCTTTGAAGTAATGGGCGCCCGATGAGAAAGATCAAGCCGGCTATTGAAATTCCGAAGCGCGAGGAATCGATCGCGCCGCTCGTCTCCAAGATGATTGCCGCCTTGGGAGAAGACCCGTCGCGCGAAGGTTTAGCGCGCACCCCCGAACGAGTCGAGCGCGCGATGAAATTTCTGACGAGCGGCTATTCGAAGAGCGTCGCGGATGTCGTGAACGATGCCATCTTTTCGGTGAAATACGACGAGATGGTGATTGTGCGGGATATCGAGTTCTTCAGCCTGTGCGAACACCATTTGCTGCCTTTTTACGGGAAGATCCATGTCGCGTACCTGGCGAAGGACAAGGTGGTCGGGTTGAGCAAGATTCCTCGCATCGTGGACGTGTTCGCGCGGCGCCTTCAGATTCAGGAGCGTCTAACCGAACAGATTGCGCACTGCATTCAGGATATGATCGATCCGCTCGGCGTGGGCGTTGTTTGCGAAGCGCAGCATTTTTGCATGATGATGCGAGGGGTGGAGAAACAGCATTCGGGAACGGTTACGAGCACGATGCTCGGGGCGTTCCGCCACGGCACCGAAACGCGCGCCGAGTTCTTATCGCTGCTTAGGAAGTGATTGCTTCCCGGATCGCGCGCGCGACATGCTTTGCGTCGTCGTCGCCTTCATAGGGCTTGCGCGGCCAGAAGAAACCCTTCAATCCGTCTTTTTTCCTGCGCGGCACTATGTGAACGTGCAGATGCGGCACGGTCTGGCTTACCCGATTGTTGATCGCCACGAACGTACCATCGCAAGCCAGCGCCTTTTCGACGGCTCGCGCCAGCACGCGCGCATTCAAGAATAGCGGGGCCACCAGTTCTTCCGGCAAATCCACCAGCGTCTCGCAATGCCGCTTGGGAATCAGCAGGACGTGCCCTGGAAAGAGCGGCCGGTTATCCAAAAAGGCCAGGCAATCCGCATCGTCGAACACGATTTCGGAATCGAGCTCTCCGGCCGCGATCTTGCAAAACAAACAGTCGCTCATTTTTCCGTCACCTGGTCCGCCAGCTCTTCCAACCGGTCCACTAGAAAATCGGGCGGAGTCCGCGCGAATGTTTCCGGTTGAAATCCATAGGTTACTCCGCACGCCCGCACGCCCGCGTTGCGCGCGGTCTGGATATCCACGGCGCTGTCGCCCACCATGATCGTTTCCTCTTTCGAAGCGCCGCAGTCCGCGACAAGTGTGTCGATCCCGATCCTGTGCGGCTTCTTGAATTCGAAACTATTCCCGCCGTACACGCGCTCGAAATGGTTCGTCAACCCGAGACCTTCGACAATCGCAACGCTCATCCGCACGGGCTTGTTCGTCAACACGGCCATGGGAACTTTGCGGGCGTGAAGGCGGTCGAGCGCGTTCCGCACCCCGGGGTAGAGCGTCGTGTTGTCGAGCATATGCTCGCGATAGTAGGCCAGGAAAAACTCCAGGGCCGCTTGCACTTCGCTCTCCGGCGCATCGTTTCCAAGAGCGCGGCGAATCAGCGCCGGCGCTCCGTTCCCGACGTACGAATAGACCGTCTCGTTGCAAATCGGCGCCAATCCCAAATGAGCTCGCGCCGCATTCACGGAATTCGCGAGGTCCAGGCGCGAATCGATCAAAGTGCCGTCCAGGTCGAAAATCAGAAGAGTCAAGACGCTTTCTTCTTTCGGGTTTTCTTGGCCACCGCGCGCGTCACGGGCTTGCGCCGCGGAGTTCGCCGCGGGGCGCGGCCATCCAAATTGTATTCGATCATTTTGCGCTGCAACGTATTGCGATGAATGCCGAGCAGTTTGCTCGCGGCGGACTGATTCCCGGCCGTCCGCGTCAACGCTCCCGCAATCAGCGTCTTCTCCAAAATTTCAACTGCTTCCTCCAGAAAAAATCCGCCGGAAAGGATGTGGTCGACTAACTCTTCCAGGTTCTGCTTCATTCCCGCTTGCCTAAATTTTCCGTTTCGAACTTTGCCGGCGAACGGCCTCATCCCATGCCGCCTTCACCTGCTCGTAGTGCCGGTGAAATCCATCCTTCAGCTCACGCGGCGCAAGCGCCGCGAACGCTCGCGACGCTTCCAACACATACGGGGCGATCCGCGATTGCACCACGGCGCCCGGCGGACCGCTGCCTCGTGTTTCCGGCGTGAACGCCATCATCGCGGTAATCAATGCCACCGATACGAGCACACCGCGCAATAATCCAAACACCGCCCCGAGTGCGCGATCGAACCAGGAGAGTCCCGCGGTCCTAAGCAACCGGCTCACAGCAAAGCCCACGACGCCGCCCAACATCAGAACGCCCACGAATACCAGAACGAATCCGGCGAAATGCGCCACCTGCGCGGAGCTGACGTACGGCATCAAGAACGCTCCCGCCGGACCGTAAAACCAAAGTCCGCACGCCAGAGCGGCGAGCGCCGACGCAAGCCCAATAATTTCGCGCGAAAATCCTTTGCGCGAGGCCAGCAGCGTGGATATCGATAGTATTAGCAACAGCGCTACATCCAACCAGTTCATGGCGTCGGGCTTACAGGGTCCTGCCGGTCAGCACGCTATACGCTTCAAGATACTTCGCGCTGGTCTTTGCAATAATCTCCTCCGGCAGGTCCGGCGCCGGAGGCTGTTTGTTCCACTTCACGGATTCGAGATAATCGCGAACGAACTGCTTGTCGTAGGATTGCTGCGCGCCGCCCGGGGCGTAGGCCGACTGCAGCCAAAAGCGCGACGAGTCCGGCGTCAGCGCTTCATCCCCCAACACCAGTTCGCCATTCACAAATCCAAATTCGAATTTCGTATCGGCAATCAGAATGCCGCGTTCGCGCGCGTAGTTAAATGCCTGGCGATAAATCGCGAGCGTCAAATCGCGTAAGCGCGCGGCGAGATCGCGTCCGATTAGCGAGGCAACCGCATCGAACGGCACGTTCTCGTCATGTCCCGTCCCTGCCTTTGTCGCGGGCGTGAAGATCGGCTCCGCGAGTTGGTCGCTCTCCCGCAATCCGGACGGCAGCGGAATGCCGCAGACCGATCCGTGCATCTTGTATTCTTTCCATCCCGATCCCGAGATATAACCGCGGGCCACGCACTCGACGGGAATCATCTCCGCTCTTCGCACGAGCATCGAACGGCCGTCGATCTGATCGCGATAAGCTTTCAGCCTCGTTGGGAAATCGTTCACGTCCGCCGATATGAAGTGCGTCGGCGTCAAATTTTTCAAGTAGTCGAACCAGAAGACCGACAATTGCGTGAGCACTTCGCCCTTACGCGGAATGCCGTTGGGCAGCACGCAATCGAAAGCGGAAAGACGGTCGGTCGCGACGATCAAGAGATCGCCGTTCACGCGATAAACATCGCGCACTTTGCCCGTGGCGAACGGCTCCAGACCGGGCAGATTGGTTTTAGTAATGATGGAACTTCTAGGACTCACGCGCTTCGCATCGGGTTTGACTCGGGGGGTACTCCGAATCATACCGCGAGATGAAAACTTGGGAAAGCAAATTTTTCCGGCAAATTTTTCCGGCAACGTTACGCGCGCATTGGAGTAAACTGGCTGTTCATGAAACGTCGCGAATTTCTCAATACGGGAGCGGGCCTGCCGTTGATGGCCCAGGCCATGCCTCAGACAACAACACCGAATGGCCCGCAATACACAGGCAAGCCGGCTTTGAAAATCGTCGATATTCAATCCTTTCTGGTGGGCGTGGGCGGTCGCAATCTTTGCTTCGTCAAAGTTCTGACGGACCAGGGCATCACGGGATGGGGCGAAGCGTATTCGGTCGGTCCCGACGAAGCGACCGTCGCGACGATACGCGATTTCAAGAGCTGGCTTATCGGCAAAGATCCGCGCAACGTCGAATACCTCTGGGCGACCATGTACAACTTCACGCGCTTCCCCGGCGGCGCGGTGATCAACGCGGCGATCAGCGGGATCGAACACGCTCTCTGGGATATTTCCGGCAAGGCCGCGGGGCTGCCCGTCTACATGCTGCTTGGCGGAAAGTGCCGCGACAAGATTCGCCTATATCAGAGCGCCGGCGGCTCCACGCCGCAGCAGCTCGCGGCGAGCGCGAAACAACTAATCGCCAAGTATGGGTACACCGCGATCAAAATGGCGCCCCATCCGCCGCATTCGGAAACCATGCCGTGGAACGCGGTGACCCGCGCCGTCGCGCAGCGCTCCGAGGCCGTACGGGATGCGGTCGGCCCCGATATCGATCTCGCTTACGATGCGCATGCCACCGTCTTCGAGCCTATCCGCGCATTCCAGATGGCCGAGGCGCTGAAGCCCTCGCGTCCATTCTGGATTGAGGAGCCGATCCGCATGGAGAACGTCGACGCGCTTCAGACATTGAAACGGAAAATCGAGATTCCTCTCGCTACCGGGGAGTGCTTATACACGAAATTCGATTTCCGCGAGATTCTCTCGAAGCAGGCAGCCGATATCGTGCAGCCGGATATTTGTCTCGCGGGCGGCATCATGGAGTTGAAGAAAATCGCCGGCATGGCCGACGCGCATTATGTCGTGGTCGCCCCGCACAATCCCATGGGGCCGCTCGCCACGATGGTGAACGTGCACTTCGCCGCTTCGACGCCGAATTTTCTGATTCTCGAATACCATCCCGACGATAACGCGCCGCGCAAGGACCTGATCAAAGATCCGCTCTTGGTGAAAGACGGATACCTGGCGATTCCCAACCAGCCCGGCTGGGGCTACGAAGTGAACGAGGAAGCGTTCCGGCATTATCCAGCCAAGGCGTGGCACCGCGGTTTCGCGTTCGGACCGGACGGGGCGCCGGATTATATCTGAGCCGCCGTCTCACTGGCGTCATCATCGCGGAGCAGATGAACCGTTCGGGTCGGGAACGGCATATCTATGCCCTCCTGTCGGAAGCGTCTCAGAATCCGTTTCCGAAGTTCATGTTGGACCGGGAACTGGTCGGCGAATTCGCCAATTTGAACATTTAGAGTGAATTCGAGCGCGGAGTCGCCGAACCCCGGAAGGAACCGAACCGATGGCGCGGGTTCCGCTAGCAATCCCGCGACCGATCCCGCGGCAGCCGTCGTCTCCTCCAATAAAACTTGCTCCACGCGATCCGCGTCGCTGTCATAGCCCGCACTGACGCGAATCGAAAAAATCATTCGTTTTTCCGGCAAATTGTAATTCGTCACAATCGCCTGCGCCAGCTTGGAATTCGGCACGATGATGAAGGTGTTGTTCAACGCGCGAAGCGACGTGCTCCGCCACGTGATATCGGTTATGTAGCCTTCTTCGCCGGTGTTGATTTTAATGTAGTCGCCGAGCCGCACCTGCCCGGCTATGCTGACGTAGAATCCGCCAAATAGATTCGACAGCGTGTCCTGCAACGCGAGCGCGACAGCCAGGCCGCCAACGCCCAACGCCGTCAAAAGCGGTGTGATATCGATGTTCAATTCGCGCAGCAGAATCAGCGCGCCGACGATAATGACGAAGAGCTGCGCGAGATTCTTGGTAAGGCTCGTGGCCGGAAGATCGCCCGCGACACGCCCACCGTAGAACTTGACGAGGCTGCCCGTCAGCTCCACGGCCATGATTGTGAGCGACACGATCCATAGGGAGCCGAGGCTGAGAGCCACGTATCCCGCCACGCGCGCCGGAAGTTCGGAACTCTGCGTGGCGAAGTAGAGACCCAGGATCAGCGCCCAGATCATGATCGGGCCGCTGAGGGTCTTGGTAATAAGAAGATCGACGCGGCTGGCCGATTTCACGCCCCAACGGTGCAAGGCGGAGAACAGAAGCCGCCGCGCCACCCATCCCGCCAGCAGCGTGAGCAGCAAGACCGCCAAAGGGATGGCGAGCTTCAGGTAATCGTATTGAAAGAATTTGCGGAGCGGCTCCACCGTTGGA
The DNA here is from genome assembly GCA_051003795.1 of Bryobacteraceae bacterium. GTDB lineage: Bacteria > Acidobacteriota > Terriglobia > Bryobacterales > Bryobacteraceae > JALYXS01. The sequence goes on from JBPCKZ010000230.1 coordinate 16,856, forward strand.
AGCGGTTAGTAGCCCTTCTTCTTATCGACGACGTTGAGCAGCGGTTCGCCGGCGACGAAGCGGCGGATATTTTCCTGGATGGTGGAAACCATGCGCGCGTGATCCTTGTCCGACCGGCCCGCGATGTGAGGCGTAATCATCGCGTTCTGAAATTTCCAGAGCGGATGGCCCTTCGGCAGCGGCTCGGGATCGACGACATCGACGCCCGCGCCCGCGAGTTTCTTTTCATCGAGCGCCTTGACCAGGCCGTTCATATCGTAAATGCCCCCTCGGCTAACGGCGATAAAGTAGGAGCCTTTCTTCATCAGCTCGAATTCCTTGGCGCCCATCATTTTGTGACTCTTCGGCGTATGCGGCACGGAGATGAAGACTACGTCGGCTTCGGGTATCACTTCATCGAGCTGATCGGGTTTCACCAGCTTCTTCACGAAATTGGAAAACGGGCGGTCTTCCGGATCGACCCCGATCACATTCATGCCGAATCCCCAAGCCCGTTGAGCGATCTGCATGCCAATGCCGCCCAAGCCGATTACGACGGCGGTACGGCCATTCAGCTCGATTCCCTTGTAGGGCCGCGGCTGCCATATTTCCTGCTGCTTGTTTTGCCAAAGCGTGGGCAGATCGCGCGAGAGCATCAGCAGCATCGCCATCGCGTGGTCGGCAATCTCGGGGCCTTGCACGACTTTGTTATTCGTCAGGACGATGTTGCTGTCGCGAAGGTCGTTGCCGCCGGACATGAAAAGCACCTGCTCGACTCCGGCGCTCATCACCTGGACCCACTTGAGGTTCTTCCCTTCACGCACTTGTTCCGGCGTAATGTTGCCGATAAAGGCGTCCGCGTCGGCGATTTCCTTATTGACATTATCTTTCGTGACGGGAACGATGCGGGCTTGCGGAGAAGCGCTCTCCAAGCTCTTCAGCAGATCGGGATCCGGCATCGTGACCAGAATTTTCTTGGTTTGAGCGTTTAACGCCGAGAGGCTAAACAGGAGACAAAAGGTTAATAAGCGCATAGTTAATGCCAAGAATTCTATCGCAACTTGAGGTTGGCGACAATGTCGAGCAACTGGCGCCCAAACCGTTTCGCGATTCGGGGAGTCACGCCGGGGATGGCCAGCAAGTCTTCCCGATCGGCCGGCCGCGCATTGGCGATCGATTGCAGAGCCTTATCCGCCATGATGCGAAACGCGGGCAAGCCCTGCTTCTTGGCTTCGGCAATGCGCCAGAGGCGGAGAGCTTTTTCCAATCCGCTCGCGTCCGCGTCGCCGCTCTCGGGACGCCGTGCGCGGCTCTTTGGCGCGTGGGGCGCGGCTTTCTTCGGACGTTTCAGCTTGCCCGCGGACCGCTGTTTAATTTTTATGTCGAGAGTGCTTTCGGGCGCGATCGTTTTGCCTTCGTGGGTCGGCGACGCTTTTCGATAACGTATCTCCCGGCCCTCCGCCGTGAAAACAGCGTCCCGTATCTCCAGTAAGCCCGCGCCCGCCAATCCCGTCAAGAGTTGCTCGAATGCGTCGCGGTCGAGCGATGGACCAGCTTCGGCATGCAGCTTGCCCGTCGATCGGCCGTCGGCGGTTCGTAAGATGAACAGAACCTGCCGGGCGATTTCCTCCTCTTTTGCAGTGGCCGGGCGGAAACGCTGGGCTTCGCAAGTTTCGGGCGAACAGAAATCGCAGATGCCGCATCTGTTGCGCGCTCCGGCCATATCGCCAAAATGCGCTACCAGTAAACTCATCCGGCACCGGCTGGCGTCCGCGAATCCGAGCATGTTCTGAAGCTGCGCCAACTTTTGCTCGCCCTGGCTCAGATACGGCTCACGCCAATCGGGACGCCCGCGCATGACGTTCTCGGCGAAATCCACGGCCGCGCCGCCGTGAATCCAGAGTTTCTCGAGCGCCTTGTCGAAAGCGTCCGGATCCATACTGACTCGCCGCCGCAGTTGCTCCTTTGCCTGCGGATCTCCCGTCAATGCCTCGAAGATCTTGTCGAGCGCTTTTATATCCGGGTAATCGCGTTCGTGAAAATAATCGTGCGTGTGGCGGTCGGCGTAGGAGTGCATCAGAACCGCGCGGGAGGCTAATCCATCGCGTCCGGCGCGGCCAATCTCCTGGTAATAACCTTCCAGGCTGCCCGGCAGCGCGGTGTGAATCACCGTTCGAACATTCGGCTTGTCGATCCCCATTCCGAATGCGATGGTCGCCACGATGACCTGTAGTTTGTCCGACAGAAAATCGGCTTGCACCCGCTGGCGGACCGGCGCGCTCAACCCGGCGTGGTAGGCGGCGGAGGGAAAGTGGCGATTCAAGCCGATTGCAAGCGCATCCGCCAGACGCCGCATGGGCGCGTAAACGATTGCGGGCCTCCGCTCGGGATTGTCCAGGAGTTCACGCACCAAACCGCCGCGCTCGCCGGGAGCGGCTTCGACCGCCTCGATCGCGATGTTGTCGCGCCGGAAGCCGTGAATGAAGCGGCCGCCGGGAGCGAGGCCAAGTTGATCGGCAATGTCGTCCTGCACAATTGGCGTGGCGGTTGCCGTGAGCGCGATCGCCGGCGCGGGCCGGAATGAAGACAGGTGTTGCCCGAGCGTCCGGTAGTCGGGCCGAAAATCGTGACCCCACTGCGAAATACAGTGCGCTTCATCCACCGCGATCAGCGACGGTTTGCGCTTGGCGAGCATTTCGGGAAAACCCGGCACGCGCAAGCGTTCGGGCGCGATGAAGAGGAATTGCAGTTTGCCTTGCAAATAGTCAACGCAAACCTGCCTGGATTCCGCGCGATCGCGCCCGGAATGGATCCGTTCCACCGCGAAGCCGCGCTCCTTCAGTTTCGCGACCTGATCCTCCATCAACGAAATCAATGGGCTGATTACCAGCGTGGTCCCGCCGAGCGCAAGCCCCGGAAGTTGATAGCAAAGCGACTTCCCGGCCCCCGTCGGCATCACTAGCAGGACGTCCTTGCCGGCCACTACCGCGCGGCAAACAGCTTCCTGATTGGCGCGGAATTCAGCGAAGCCAAAACCGGATTGCAGAAGAGAGTGGAGGTCTTCGGGTCCGCCGGTTAGAATGGGCGGCGAAACGGCGGGCGGCGGAGGCGTGGGCACCGGTGCCGAAGACACAGCCCCCCCTTGCTGGATAACCTTGCCGACCACCTCGCCGACATATTTTTCGATTCCTTCCAGGAACGCCGGCAAATCCGCGTTCCCGCGTTCGATCCGCTTCAGATAGGCTTCCCATTGCCCGGTCATCGCGGGGCTTTTCACTTCCGGATGAACTACCTCAATCAGATGAATTCCCTTTCCGGTGGCTTCTAGAGTCTTGCCCTGGCGCTCGATGTATCCCCGCTTTAACAGCACTTCAATGATCGAAGCACGGGTGGCCGGCGTGCCCAGGCCGGAATCTTTCATCGCATCGGACAGCTCCTTTTCGTCAAGCGTTTTTCCCGCCGTCTGCATGGCGGTGAGCAGCGTCGCGTCGGTGAGGCGTTTCGGGGGGCGCGTCTTTTTGAGAACCGATTCGGCCTTCAGAACATCCTGCAACTGCTCCGCTCTCAAGCCATCCGGCAGCATTTGTCCGGAACCTTCCGAACTGCCGCCGCTTCCGGCATCGAGGACCTTCCAACCCGGTTGCCGCACCGCCGTTCCCGTCGATTGATAGCGATCGACCATTTCGGCGTTCGTTACCGTGGTGATGACGGTGGTGACATCCGAGATGTAGTCGTCATGCCAGGCGGAAAGCAGGCGGCGGCAAACCAGATCGTAGAGGCGGCGTTCGTCTTCCGAAAGATTGGCCCCGCCAGGCGGCGTAGCGGTGGGGACGATGGCGTGGTGATCCGATATTTTCGCGTCGTCGACGAAGCGCGGGCCGAGCGGCTTGTCGCCCGTTCCCGGCGCGATCAGGTTCGGATACCGCGGCACGATCACGCGCACGATGCCCGGCAAGGTTTGCGCGACGCTGTGGGAAAGATGACGGCTATCGGTGCGCGGGTAGCTGAGCAACTTATGTTTTTCGTAAAGCGTTTGCGCGGCGTCGAGGGTTCGCTGCGCGCTTAATCCGTAAAGGCGGTTGGCATGGCGCTGCAGCTCGGTCAAGTCGTAGAAAGCCGGGGGCGACATGCGTTTGGCTTCGGCTTGAAGGGACAGTATTCGCGCTTCGCCCGTAAGCGCCCGGGCGGCGATCTGTTTGGCGTCGTCGCCTTGGGCGGGTAGGCGCGTGGTGTCGCGCTTGGCGGAAGGATTGAAATACGTGCCCTGATAGGAGGGCCGGTCTTTTTCTTTCACGGTCTCGCGCGGCGAGAATGTGGCGATCGCCTCGCGATATTCTTCAGGCACGAATGCCCGCACCGCGAGTTCGCGTTCCACCACCATGGCAAGCGTGGGCGTTTGAACGCGCCCAACCGAGATCTCTTCGCCGT
>JBPCKZ010000231.1:0-6632 GCA_051003795.1 Bryobacteraceae bacterium
ACCCACCAGATCGTTGTTGAACTGGTTCCAGGCGAATCGCGCCTCGTTTACCGTCGAGTTGCTCAAGATCCGGGTGTTCGAAATCATCGCTTGCCGGACGGTGGTCGCGGTGTGCGAACCATCGGTCTGGAACGTCGCGGCGGGCGCCTGAAAATCGTTGCCCCAACTGAATCTGCCGAACCAGTTCGACTTCGGGTTCTGATTCCAATCTATGCGCTGGTTGAACTGGTCCGTATCGGTCGGCGTCAGCGCGTTGCGGACATAGTTGCGGTTCAGATTATTGCCCGGAACGGTTGGCAAAGGATAATATGCCAACAACTTCAACGCGGCCGGGCTGAACCGTGATGCGGGAATCATGTTCCCGGGAAATGGCGATGCCGAGACGGCTACTCCGGCCGCGTTGAAGACGCGCGTCAGCGGATCGAAGATCTGCCGGTTCTGCCCCGAGAAATCGCCCATGCGCATCGCGGCGGTCGGCACCGAAGCCGTCACCTGCGTGGTGAGCCGGTCCCGCAACTCCTCCCAATTGGAGAGGAAGAACAACCTGTCCTTGCCGTTAAAGATTTTAGGAATCCGGATCGGACCGCCGAGCGTGAAGCCGTAATCGTTGCGCCGGAACGGATTCTTCCGCGTCTCGCCCTGGCCCCATTGACGCGCATCGAGCGCGGAGTTGCGCAGGAATTCAAACGCCGTGCCGTGATACTCGTTGGTTCCGGATTTGGTGGTCGCGTTGATCTGGGACGCTCCTCGTCCGAATTCCGCCGAATAGACGCCGGTCAGCACCTTGAATTCCTGAACCGCGTCCACCGACGGATGGATAATGTACGAGTTGAAATTGGGATCGGTATTCTCGACGCCGTCGAGCGTGTAGCGATTGAATTCGAGGCGCTGCCCCGCAATCGAGAGCGAAGTGGCACTCCTCGCGCCGCCCTGCAGGCCGCTCGCGCCGCCCGCGCCGCCTTCGGTGGTCACGTTGGGGCTGAGCGTGACGAGTTGCAGATAATCGCGCCCGTTGAGCGGCAGGTCCACAATGCGTTTGTTGTCGATCACGGTGCCGAGCGCGGTCGATTCGGTCGTGAGCAGCGGCGCGGCGGAGATAACTTCCACCTGCTGATTCGCCTCGCCGATTTCAAGGCTCACATCGATGCGCAGCACCGCGCCGACATCGAGCGCGACGGCTTTCCGCGTGGCGGTCTTAAAGCCCGGATGCTCCACGCGGAGATCGTAATTGCCCGGCACCAGATAGGGTGCGGAGTAATTGCCCGTGTCGTTGGTGGTGGCCTGCCGGGCTTGGCTCGTCCCGGTATTTACGGCGGTGACGGACGCCCCCGCTACAACCGCGCCGGTCGCATCCGAAACGGTTCCGGTGAGTTCGCCGAAATTTTGCGCCCGCAATGTGACGATCGCGAACGCAAACAGGATGACTCGAGATGCCGTCCAAAAAGTTCTTCGCATTTCAGACGGAATTATATCCGGTTACTTGGGTTGCTGGCTGCGGATTTCTTCCAGCCGCTTTTTCAAATAATCCGCGTACTCTTTTTTCAGCGCCGGATCGTGCGGGCTGCCGTAAATATCGCTCGACTTATACTTTCCCTCATCGAACTTTTTCCGGGTCCACTCGTCGTGAATGTGAACGATGTCGGCGTTATCGACAACATCCTTGGCCACCTGCGGTGGGATGAAGTAGACGCCTTCGCGGTCGCCCACCACCAGATCGCCGGGCATTACCGTTACGCCGCCGATCCGAATCGGAATGTTAATGCCGGTGAGCATGACGTTGCCGATCGGAGTCGGGTCGGCGTGCCGAAAGTACGCCGGCATCTTCATTTCGGAGATGCCTTCCAAATCGCGGATGGATCCATCGACCACCATCCCGGCGCTCTTCGTGGTCTTCATGATGTAGTAGAAAAGATTGTCGCCGACCAGCGTCCCGCCTTCCTTCTTGCCGAATAAGTCCACCACGATGACGTCGCCCGGCTGCAACATATCGAGGGCGTACTGGTTGCCCAGCCGCATGATTCCCTTCGCTTTGGCCTCGGCGTTCAGGACGTCGTCGACATCTTTTCGCTCGGGCATGAACTGCACCGTAAAGGCACGCCCGGCGAGTTTCAGTTCCGGATGGTTGATGTGGAACCCGTCCGCATATTGATTCTTGAAATTTTTGCCGGGCAGCACCGCCCAAACTTCTTCGGACGACATGCCTTTCGCCCGCTCGATGATGGAATCCGGAACCTTGGGGCGGCCATCGGGGAAGCGGTCGAACGGATTCTTCGGGGTGAGATCCGTCAACTGCTCTTTGGTCATGGTGAACAACTGCGCGGGGGCGAGCGCGGGCGTCAGAAACGCGAGAACCGCTAGGGAACGGAGCGTAAAGTTATGAATCATAGTTGTTAATTTACACTGGACCGGCGTGGATTACTTTGTCGCCCGCGCAAGTTTCCCGTTGACCCCGCCGTAAAACACGATTTAGATCCGGTCGAAGAGGTCGCCGATACGAATGGAAAAGCCGGGAATCAGATCGGAGGAAAATTCGGCGTTCTCGTCGAGGAACGTGCGCAGCTTGCCCGAATAGCGCAATGCCTCCCGCTCCTCGATGGAAAAAATCCAAACGTCGCGCGTGCCGCACTCGCGGTAACGCTTGGCCTTCTTCATAAGACTCTCGAATTTATCGTTCTGCGATACGATTTCGATGGCCAGATCGGGAACGAAGAGTTGGACGCGCCGTTTTCGATCGAACAGATGCAGCTTGCTCGCCTCAATGAAACTCACATCCGGTCCGTAAGCGTTTCCGTTGAAATCGTACTCCTGCTCGGTAATCACTTTCCCCAGTTTGCGCTCGCGCACGAACGGCCGCAGGAGTTCCGCAATCAGATCGCGGAGATCGTTATGTTCGCCAACATTTCCCGACACGTCAATCAACTCTCCGTCCACTAACTCATGGTTGTGGGCGAGCGCATCCGGAAGATTCTCGAAGTCCTCGATCGTCAGGCCGTCCTCGATTCTGAGGTTGGTAGCCGTCGCCATCGCTTTAGTTTACTTTACCGGCTCCGGCGCGATAATAGTAAAAAACCATGCGCGCTGCAGTTCCTATTCTCCGAACGTCCTTGACAATCGCCGCCTTAGTCGCGTTGGCCCCGCTGTTTGCCCAGGATGAAACTGTGGACTGGCTCGACAATTATAAGCAGGCGATCCGGGAGGCCAAGCGGACTCAGAAACCGATATTTCTCGAGTTTCGCTGCGAGGCTTGAATCGCCGGACGCGTGTTCGACGCACAGGTTGTGCTGTCACCCAGGAATTCGGCGCGCGGCAAGCTCATGAATCAATACGTGTGCGTGCGCATCCCGCGCATGGACAACGTGGACCTCGGTCTGTTCGACTACGATCGTTACAACGCTCTCTACTTCTTCATTCTGAACGCCGACGAGAGGATTTATATGAGGTACGGCGGCCGCGATTCCGTGTCTCAGGACAGCTATCTGAATCTGAGCAGCCTGGAACTCGCGCTCCAAAAAGGTTTGGAACTCCACGCCGAGGACCAACAAGGAAAGCTCCCCCATGCAGCGCGTCCCAAGCCTGTTTCCGCGCGCGAGATGCCGCTCCTTGTCGAGCGGACCTTCGCAAAAGGCAATTGCGTGGAATGTCACCTGATCGGCGATTTCCAGAACGTTCAGAAGGAGCTCGATGGCACTCTCGACAAGGTCCGGGACATGTACCGGTCGCCGGACGTCAAGACGATCGGCATCTATTTGGATGTACCCAACGGACTCGCCGTGAAGGACGCGCAAGGTCCGGCGCAATCCGCCGGGATGAAGCCGGGCGATCGTATCGCCGCGCTGAACGGAACGCTCGTTTGGACCTTTGGCGATCTTCAATACGATTACGACAAAGTCCCGCGAAGTTCGAAGCAGGTTCAGGTGACCGTAGTCAGAGACGGCCAACCGGTCGAGCTGTCGATCGCGCTTCCGCTCCGCTGGTGGTGGACCGATATCCGTTACCGCCAATTGACCATCGACCCGCGCGTTTACTTCGAGTCGCGCCCCCTGACGGAAGCGGAGAAGCGGGAACATGGATTGGATCCGGAGGGTTTTGCCAGCATGGTGAAACATGTGGACGGCTTCGCGCAGACCATGAACAGCCACGATCTTCGGATGGGAGACATCGTGTTCGCGGTGGACGGCGTTCAGCGCGACGAGTTCGCCAACACGGCCGAATTTTTTATCAAGCTTCGCAAGGCCGCGGGCGCGTCCGTTAAACTCGATGTCATCCGCGATGGCAAGCGAATCCAAATGCCTCTCAAGAGTTTCCGAATGAGCTTCCGAAAATGATACGAGCATTGCCGGCCGTAGCCTTCCTCCTATGCGCCGCAACGTTTTATGGCGCGGATTGGAGCGATCCCGTCGAGGTGCATTACGACGAGAAACGCTGCGTGACGTATCGGGCGAAGTGGACCGGGGATGCGCTCGAAGTCCAAGCGGCCCTCGATCCCGGCTGGCACACGTTCGCAATGGACAACCAAGAGCGGCAGCGGGAGAAGCTGGCGGGCAAGGCGTCTCTGGGCATCGAGAAAGCGACGGAGATCGCGGTAGCCGGCGGCTTGGCGTCCGCGGGAAAATGGCGGCAAACTCCTCCAAAAGACTTTTCGAAGCCGGAGCTGCGGTATTACAGTTGGGGCTTTGACGACACGGCCGTGTTCGCGGTGAAAGCCCGGCCCGCGGGTTCCGGTCCCGCGCGGATTACGATCCGCGGCCAGGCTTGCTCGGATGCGATTTGCAAGAATATCGATGTCTCCATCCAGTTGCCCCCAACCGGACCGAAGCACGCCAATGTCCCCGACGCGGATTTGAAAGGTCTGGTGCCAGTCCGGTGATGGCGAAAGTACAATCGGCCGTTCACGACGAGTAAGTCATGTATGACGCGATCATCGTGGGTGGCGGGCCGGCGGGGTTGAGCGCGGCGCTCATCCTGGGGCGCTGCCGGCGCCGTGTGCTGGTGGTCGATGCGGGGCGGCAGCGCAACCTTTCATCGGCGCACATGCACGGCTATCTGACTCGCGATGGCATCCCGCCGTCCGATTTCCTCGAATCCGCTCGCGCGGAACTCGCGCCCTACGACGTCGTGTTATGCCACAACACGGTGAAGCAAGGCCGCAGGCTCGATAGCCATTTCGAAGTGAAGATGGCTGACGGCACGCGGCACCGGGGGCGCAGGTTGCTGCTCGCCACCGGCGTTGCCGACCAATTGCCACAGGTCGCCGGCATCGACGAGTTCTACGGCAAGAGCGTGCATCATTGCCCTTACTGCGACGGATGGGAAAACCAGGACAAGCCTTTGGCGGTTTATGGCCAACAGCGGCTGGGAGTCGGCCTTGCCATTTCATTGAAGACGTGGACTCCCGATGTGGTATTGTGCACGGACGGTCCGGCCCGACTCCCCGCCAAGGACCGGGAACGCCTGAAGCGCCACGGTATTCCGATTCGCAAGGAGAAGATTGCGCGGCTCGAAGGAGCGAACGGGCAGTTGCGACGTATCGTGTTCGAAAAGGGCGATCCTCTGGAGCGCGCTGGAATGTTTTTTCATACCGGCCAGGATCAGGCTTCCAGCCTCGCAAGAGATTTCCATTGCACTTTCGACAAGAAGGGCGCGATCGAAACCGATCGCCTGGAACACACCTGCGTCGACGGGCTGTATGTTGCGGGCGACGCATCCCGCGACGTGCAGCTCGTGGTGGTGGCGGCGGCTGAAGGGGCCAAGGCCGCATTTGCCATAAACTGTTCTTTGCAGGACGAAGAGAACCGGATTTAAAATCCGGTCGGCTTTTTGCCCTCGCCGAGCGTCTCTTGGTAAGGAGCCAGTTTTGATCTTTCGGGCGGTTGAAGATGCCGACCTGATCCGGAAAACACGCAAGGGGGATGTGGAAGCTTATAACCTTCTGATCTCTCGATGGGATAAGCGTGTTTTCAATTACGTATTGCGCCTCGTCGGCAGCCGGGAAGACGCGCTGGACCTGAGCCAGGACATTTTTTTGAAGGCCTATCAGAATATCCGCAAATTGGACGACGCGGCGCGCTTCGCGCCCTGGCTGTTCCGCATCGCGCACAACGAAGCCTACTCACTCTTGCGCAAGCGGCGGCCGGAAGTGGATTCCGCCGAGGGGGAAGCTCCGGAGCCCGAAGCGGCGCGGGCGTTTCCGATCGAACTTTCGCTGGCGGTGAGCGCGGCTCTCGACCGTCTCAATCCGGATCAGCGCGAGGCGGTGATTCTGAAAATCTACCAAGGCTTCAAGTTCGAAGAAATGGCGGAGATTTTGGCGATTCCGGTTTCGACCGTGAAATCGAGGCTCTACACCGCCCTGGAACTGTTGAAATCCGAACTGGCGCCTTTACAAACGCGGGGTATGTCATGAGTTGTTCGCCATCCGATCTGAACGATTTTTTCTGGAACGATCTGGCCGAAACGGACCGGCGTGAAGTGGAACGCCACGTCAAGAGTTGCCGTGCGTGCGGAACGGAGCTCGACCGGTTGAAGACGACGCAAGCCGCTTTGAGGACCCTGCCGGATGAGGAGATCCCGCGGCGGATCGGCTTCGTCTCGGATCGCGTGTTCGAGCCGTCGCGAGCGCGGCGATGGTGGGC
>JBPCKZ010000232.1:0-23494 GCA_051003795.1 Bryobacteraceae bacterium
GATAGAGGGCGCCGTACAAACCGAAAACGATCCATAAGGGCCAGGGTATTGGCTCCGAACTCGCGCCCGTGGCCGGCGGTTTGAACCAAATCGGGGCGGCCAAAAGCGTCAGTCCGCCCGCGAGAAACACGATCCAGTTCGCCCATCCAGACAGCAGCAGCAGGAAGACGATGCAGCTTTCAACCGCCGCGCCTATTCCGAATCGAGCCACCGCGGGCATCGGCGTTTTCGGGAAACAGATGACGCCCAGCGCGTATGCGACCGCAAGCGGGAAAATGCCGCCGAAGATTACCGAAAGCAGGAGATGGATTCTGCTAGCATACCCCGCGCGTGCGCCGGTCCGCCGCTAATGGCTGGCGGCGAAATTGGTTTGGCAGTTCAGTTGCACTTAAGTTTGGCGCGACCGCAACGTGGTCCAACTGAAAAAGGAGAGCGTCATGCTACATTACGCGTTAGTGTTTCTGGTGATCGCGATTCTCGCGGCGATTTTCGGGTTCGGAATGGCCGCGACGGCGTTTACCGCGATTGCGAAGGTTCTGTTCTTCCTCTTTTTAATCGGGTTCGTCGTCAGCCTTGTCATGCATATGACTCGACGAGTCTAGTGTTCGGCGACGGATGAACGCCGACTTGACCTCCACCGGTGTTCATCCGTGAACCAGGCCTCGAACTCGCAGTTGTTTATTCGCCATAAGAGGCGATACACTTGGGAGTTCGGGGCGTGGCTCAGCCTGGTAGAGCGCCTGGTTCGGGACCAGGAGGCCGGAGGTTCGAATCCTCTCGCCCCGACCAATTATCTGCAATCGTTGCTTGCGTTTAGGACGGCCTCGGGTCTATCGCCCGAGGCCGTTTTGCGCTTGGCGGCATGCCCGGAAGCATGCCCGCCCCGACCCTTCTCCATGGCCTTTCGCACTGTCTCTTTCTGCGGGTGGACGTACCTTTTGGTCATCGCGGAGTCGGAGGGGCCGGCAAGATACGCGAGCGTGTACGGGTCCATGTGCTCGGCCCAGCGGGTCAGGCACGTTCGGCGGAGTTCGTAGAGAACAAAGGCCGGCACCTGCGATTCCTTGACCGCCTTGATGTGCTGCTTCTTCAGGCTGGACTTCTCGACGTGCCCGGTCATCGTTGGAGCATCGAACACCCCAGGGGGACGACTGCTCCCCCTGGCTGGACTTGATCGCGGCGGCTGCTCGATCCAACAGGGGAGCGTTCGCCGACCTGCCGAAACCTGCGGAGCCTGGTTGATGAGCCTGGGTCCCGATGTTGGCACTACGCCTTTGCGTAGCGCTACTAATAGCGCGGCCACTTTTTTGCGTATCACCCACTGACGCCGTCGAAACTTATTCTGCAGCGTCGAAACTACCGTGATCCGACGCACTCCTGACAGTTTTCTTAGGCTCTCGTGTCTGGGTTCGATGGCGGACGCGGCGCGGGCGCTACAGTCGCTTCAACTCGCGCTGCAACTGTCGGGTTTTTGTATATTGTGAGTGTCGGGTTTTCGCACGGTAGCGGACATGCCTGAACGAAAGACACTGCGGGGAAAGATCGAGGCCCGGATTGCGAGGAAGCCCAGCGAAGATGTGTTCTTGCCGCGCGAGTTCCGCGATCTTGGCGGCGAGGATCAGGTCCTTTGTGTCCTGCGCGCTCTCGTGCAGGAGAAACGTCTCGTGCGCCTGGGCTATGGTGTCTATGGTCGCGCCGTCGTATCGAATCTTTCCGCGGGGAATCCGCTTCGAGGTCAGAGTCTCCTCCACCAGGGGCCGGAAGTCGAGTTTCTCCCGGGGCGGGTCTGCGAAGTTGAGATCTTTGCAGATATTCTGTTTTACCCCATCTTTTGGGGTAACCAAATGGTTCACTGCCCTTCCGTTCTCACCGGGCCGATCCCGCGAGTGCATAGGTCAGGTTAAAGCGTTCGGGAGTCCATTGGAGATTTCCGAACTCCCGGCCCTGGCCCCTGGTGCGGGAGTATGAGCTAGGCTCGCGAGGTCTTCGACGGCACCCGTAAGTACCCCCTTTTGCTTCCTTTGGCACCGGGATGCGGTGGTATCGGAGCGGGGAAAAGGTGGGGCCGGATGGAAGCGAATACTCGTGCCTCTGGAAAACCAAACTCCGCTCGCGGGCTATTACTTCACGCTGGTCAACGATCTGGATCGCGGACGGGTCTTGTTTGCCGCCGAGAATCGGCCTCGCCGGACCACCGATCTAAGATTTCGATAACGACCATACAATTAAGCAATCGTCAAATCCTTGATGTACACCGCCGCCCTCCGATAAACTCGAAGAGAAGCCGCATCGTTTGCGCGCTTTCCTCAAATTCCCGTCGAATTCCTTCGCTCCGTCACGCGATCAGTTTCCAACTTTTTCGTTTCGAGAGGATTTCTATGTCATTGCGGAAATTTCGCAGAGCCGGCCATCCACCCACACTGCTTGCAGCCTTTCTGTATTTCGACGTCAGCTTCATGGTCTGGGTGATTCTGGGCCCACTCGGTCCGTTTATCGGCGAGGCTTACAAACTTACCGCGACACAGAAAGGACTTCTGACCGCGGTGCCATTGCTGGGCGGCTCGTTCTTCCGGCCCATTCTCGGGTGGATGACCGAACGGTATGGGGGCCGCCGAACCGGCCTGATTGGCTTAGCCGTTACCCTGGCGCCCTTAATGGCGGCTTGGCAGGTAGCCGATAGCTTCCCCGCCTTTCTCGCTTTGGGTCTCCTCTTAGGAGTCGCGGGCGCGAGTTTTGCCGCCGCCTTGCCCATGGCCAGCGGGTGGTATGGGCCGGAAAATCAGGGCCTTGCGATGGGAATCGCCGGCGCGGGCAACTCCGGCACCTTGCTCGCCACGCTGTTCGCGCCGCGGCTGGCGCAGGCGCTCGGGTGGCGTAGTGTATTCGGCATCGCCATGATTCCCGTAGCCGCCGTTTGGCTGGCCTTCTTTTTACTCGCGAAGGATGCTCCGGGATCGCGAGCGGTCAAGCGGTGGAGCGACTACGTCTCGCTCTTTAAGATTGGCGACACGTTCTGGTTCTGCCTGATCTACAGCCTCACGTTTGGCGGATTCGTGGGACTTGCCAGTTATCTCTCGATCTTCTTTCACGATCAATACCATTTGTCCAAAGTTCATTCCGGAGATTTCACGACGTTTGTGGTCTTGTTCGGCAGTTTCCTGCGCCCGGTCGGAGGCGTACTCTCCGACAAGCTCGGCGGATATCGCATGCTGTTGGGCTTGCTGTCAGGCGCGGCGCTTTGTTTAGCGGGCGTTGCGCTCCTCCCCTCCGCGGGCATGGCGCTGGGCCTCCTGGCCGTCGCGATGGGAATGCTTGGGATGGGCAACGGGTCGGTGTTTCAACTCGTGCCGCAGCGGTTTCCGGATCGGGTCGGCATTATGACCGGGATTGTTGGCGCCGCCGGCGGTTTTGGAGGATTTCTGCTGCCGTCGCTGTTGGGCGTTGTGAAAGACGGAACCGGCAGCTTCGGAATCGGCTTCGGAATCCTCACGGGCCTGATGCTCGCGGGCGCTGCGGCGTTGGCCGGGCTGCGGGGCTTCTGGATGAAGACATGGACAAAGGAGGCGGCCGTTCGCGCGGGACTTGTCTCCAGGGATTCACAAGCCGCCGATGTTTATGCCTCCGCTTAGCGCGGCAGGCTGCGAGACGCACTGCCCTTACTGCGCGCTGCAGTGCGGGATGAACCTCCTACAGGTGGAAGGACGCACCACGATCGCGAGGCGCGAGTTTCCGGTGAATCGCGGGGGCTTGTGCCAGAAGGGCTGGACGGCGGCCGACCTGTTGAACCACCCCGACCGCCTGATGACACCGCTGATTCGCGAGGCGCGCTGCCAGCCTCTCCGACCCGCCTCATGGGACGAAGCTCTGGATCGAATCGCCTTGCAAGTCACGGAGACGCAAGAACGACACGGGCGCGATGCGGCCGGGGTGTTTGGCGGCGGAGGACTCACCAACGAGGCGGCGTATCTGCTTGGCAAATTCGCGCGGGTGGCGCTGCGGACTTCGCAGATCGACTACAACGGACGCTTCTGCATGTCGTCGGCCGCCGCTGCATCGGTAAAGGCCTTCGGACTGGATCGCGGCCTGCCTTTTCCCCTCGCGGATATTCCGCACGCGAAAACCATCTTGCTGGTGGGCAGCAACCTCGCCGAGACCATGCCTCCGGTGATGCAGTATTTCGAAGCGCAGAAAGCGAACGGCGGATCGCTGATCGTCGTGGATCCGCGCGCGACTCCCACCGCGAATGCCGCCACTCTGCATTTGCAGATCACTCCCGGCACGGACGCGGCGCTGGCGAACGGGCTACTCTACCTTGCGATGAAGGACGGCTACCTCGACCACGACTTCATCAACGCTCGCACGACCGGCTTCGATGCGATCCGCCGCGGAGTTTCTTCGTACTGGCCGGACCGCGTGGAGCGGATCACGGGCATCTCCGAGAACCAGCTTGTACAGGCAGCCCGGCTGCTTGGCGAGGCTTCCGCGACGATGATCCTGACGGCCCGCGGCCCGGAGCAGCAGAGCTCGGGCGTGAACAACGTCCTCGCGTTCATCAATCTCGCCCTGGCGCTCGGCCGCGTGGGCCGGCCCTATAGCGGCTACGGCTGCCTCACCGGCCAGGGGAACGGCCAAGGCGGCCGCGAACACGGCCAGAAGGCCGACCAATTACCCGGCTATCGCAAACTCGACAATCCCGAGCATCGCGCGCATATCGCGCGGGTCTGGGGCATTCGCGCCGAAGATCTTCCGGGCCCGGGCTGCTCGGCGTACGAGATGCTGGACCGCCTCGGCGCCGAGGGTGGAGTTCGAGCGCTATTCGTGTTCGGCTCCAACCTGACGGTCTCCGCGCCGCGATCCGCGCACATTGAAAAGCGTTTGGATGCCCTTGATTTTCTGGTCGTCGCCGACATGTTTCTATCCGAGACGGCCGAGCGCGCCAACGTGGTGCTTCCATGCTCGCAATGGGCCGAGCAGGAAGGCACCATGACCAATTTGGAGGGGCGTGTCCTGCTGCGCCGCCGCGCGTTGCTTCCGCCCGCCGAGGTTCGTACCGATACGGAGATCATCGCGGCGATCGCGGACCGGCTTGGCTACGCCAGGTATTTTGCTTCCGCGCCTCGGGAAATCTTCGAAGAACTGCGGCGTGCTTCGTCGGGCGGCGTCGCCGATTACGCGGGCATCACCTACGACCGTATCGCGCGCGAGGACGGCGTCTTCTGGCCCTGTCCAAGCGAAGATCATCCTGGAACGCCGCGATTGTTTCTCGACCGCTTCGAGACACCCGACGGACGCGCGCGATTTCATCCGACCGAGTTCCGCGCCGCCGCCGAACAGCCCGACCACGAGTTCCCGCTCTACCTCACCACCGGCCGCGTTAAAGAACACTACCAGTCCGGCACCCAAACCCGCCGTGTGCGGGAACTTACCGACGCCGTGCCGCGCTCGTTCGTCCAGATTCACCCATCCATGGCGCGAAATTACGGCATTGGCGAGGGCGATCAGGTTCGTCTGGTCAGCCGCCGGGGAGAGGCCGAGGTAACGGCGCGCCTCACCACTAAAATCCGGATGGACACGCTGTTCATGCCCTTCCACTTCAACGGCCGCGGACGGGCGAACCTGCTCACCAACCCGGCGCTCGACCCCGTATCCCGCATGCCGGAATTTAAAGTCTGTGCCGTGCGCATCGAAAAAGGACTTCCATGTTAGAAACGCCAAAGTTCATCCAGGGGCTTTATCCGTTCGAGGGGCGCGGTCTCGAAGCCCCACTTGTTTTCGAGCCGCGCATCACCTATAAGGTTCCCTTCGACAAGCGCTCGCAGCTCATCTATCTCCGGGCCGGTAATTCGTGCGGGGAGATGATTTATCTCCTATTCCAGCGGGATGGGAAGCCGATGCGCTACTTCCCGGTCGGAGCCAAGGGGGCCGTGCACGTGCCCCTGGCCGTAGTCGAGGACATTCTTCCGGACAGTTCGCTTGAGGTCTTGTTCGCCGCTCCCCCCGGTTCGAAAGGCCACGTGCTGTTGGATATCGGCTTGGTGGAGATCTAGTCCATGGCGAAAAAACAGAGCCTGGTCGTGATCGGCAATGGAATGGCCGGAGCTCGGGTGGTCGAAGAAATCCTCCAACGTGGCGGCCGCGATCAGTTCCACATCAGCATGTTCGGCGATGAGCCGTTCGGGAACTACAACCGAATCCTACTCTCGAACGTTTTGAACGGTAGCCAGGAAGAAAGCGAAATATACCTCAATCCGCTCGCCTGGTACAGCGAAAACCAGATCACGCTCCATGCGGGCGTGCTCGCGGAATCGATCCAGCGCCGGGCAAAGTTGGTCACTGGATGGGACGGCACGGGCGAGTTATACGACAAGCTGATCGTCGCCACGGGCAGCCGTCCGTACATTCCGCCGATCCACGGACTGGTGCTGCCCGACGGACAATATAAACCCGGCGTGTTCGTCTTTCGCACACTCGAGGACTGCCGTGAGATCTCCGGGTACGCGCGGGGCCGGGGGCGCGCGGCGGTGATCGGCGGAGGATTGCTCGGCCTCGAAGCGGCGCGCGGCTTGCAGAATTTCGGTCTGGAAGTGGAGGTGATTCATCGCAGCACTTTCTTGATGAATATGCAGCTCGATGCGGCGGCCGGCGCGATCTTGAAGACCACGATCGAGCAGATGGGCATGACGGTTCATCTGACCAAGATGACCACGTCCGTGCTCGGCGAGGAGCGTGTCACCGGGATCGCGTTCGCCGAAGGACCTCCGATCGAGTGCGACATGATCGTGATCGCCACCGGGATCATCCCCAACGCGGAGATCGCCGGGCGCTGCGGCCTCACCGTGGAGCGCGGGATCGTCGTCGACAACCAGATGCGTTCGATCGACGACCGGAACATCTACGCGGTCGGGGAGTGCGCGCAGCATCGCGGGCAGGTGTACGGCTTGGTCGCGCCCCTCTGGGAACAGGCCAAGGTCCTGGCGGACCACATTACCGGACATAACCCGGCAGCCGCCTATCACGGCTCGAAGGTGGCGACGAAGCTGAAGGTCATGGGCGTCGAGATGGCCTCGATGGGCATCACCGAGCCCTCGCACGAGCAGGACGAAGTCGTGCAATTTACCGAGCCGCGTAAAGGCACCTACAAGAAGCTGATCATTCGCGACGGACGCCTGATCGGCGGCATTCTCCTGGGCGACATCAGCAAGGCTGCGTACCTGATGCAAGCTTTCGATCGCGGCACGCCGCTCCCCGAAGAGCGACTGACCCTCCTATTCGATATCGGAGCGCCCGCCCAAGCGATTACGCTCGACGAGATGCCCGCGGATGCGCAGGTTTGCAATTGCAACGGCGTTAGCAAAGGCGCGATCGCCTCTTGCGTAAAGGCGGGAAAGCGAAGCGCCAAGTCGGTGATGGAAGCGACGCGCGCCGGCATGGGCTGCGGCTCGTGCAAGAGCCTGGTTTCGGAGATCGTGGAATGGGCCGCCGGCGGCGAGATCGAGGAAGACCCGTCGGTGCACTACTACGTGCCCGGCATTCCGCTGACGAAACCCGAGCTGATCCGGGCGTGCCGCGAGAGGCGGCTGAAATCCGTCTCCGCCGTATTCCGCGAACTGGCCGGCGGCAAAGAGGACCCCGCCAGCAAACCCGGTCTGGCTTCGCTTCTCTCGACGATCTGGCCGAAGGAGTACGAGGACGAGCGGGATGCCAGGTTCATCAATGATCGCGTCCACGCCAACATCCAAAGGGACGGAACGTTTTCGGTGATCCCGCAGATCGCCGGGGGCGTGACGACTCCCGCGCAATTGCGGCGCATCGCGGACGTAGCGGAAAAGTACAACGTCCCCATGGTGAAGCTCACCGGCGGCCAGCGCATCGATCTGCTCGGCGTAAAGAAGGAAGACCTTCCCAACGTTTGGCGTGACCTGGACATGCCCTCGGGCCACGCTTACGGGAAGCGCTACCGCACCTGCAAAAGCTGCGTGGGCACCGAGTTCTGCCGCTTCGGCGTAGGCGATAGCACCTCGCTCGCGATCAAGATCGAGCAGTATCTACAGGGAATCGACAGCCCGGGCAAACTAAAGCTCGCGACAGCGGGCTGCCCGCGGAACTGTTCCGAAGCGATGGTGAAAGATATCGGCGCGGTCGCGATCGAAGGCGGCCGATGGGAGATCTACGTAGGCGGAGCGGCGGGGGCGCATGTGCGCAAGGGCGACATCCTTTGCGTGGTGAACAGCCACGAAGAGACGCTACGGATGACCGCGCGATTTATCCAGTACTATCGCGAGAACGCCAAGTATCTGGAGCGCACATACGGATTCGTCGAGCGCGTGGGCATCGCGCGGATTTGCGCCGTGGTAGTGGCGGACAGCGAGGGAATTGCGGATCGCCTGGACCGTGCGATTCAGGATAGCGTCGCCTCGTATCGCGACCCGTGGCGGGAAGCTTACGCTCCGGCTACTCCCAACCAGTTCGCTTCGCTGCTGCCGGTGCTGCAATGACGCAGATCGATCGGGAAATCGTAGCGGGCACTCTCGACGCCATCCCGCCGGGAGAGGGACGCGCCTTCGACACCGGTTCGGAACGGATCGCCATCTTCCATACGCGCGCGGGCGCAGTCTTCGCGGTACAGGCGGCTTGCCCCCACCTCGGCGGACCGCTCGCCGACGGATTGGTGGGGGGGACCACTCTGATCTGCCCGCTGCACTCGTGGAAGTTCGACCTTTCGACCGGCGAGGCGCTGATGGGGTCCTGCGGGCTGAAAACCTATCCGGTGCGCCTCGACGAAGGGGGCCGAATGGTGGTGACGCTGAGTTCCTAGGAAGACGGCTGCGTGCCGCATTGCGGGCTGGCCTCACAAACCACCAGATGAATGAAGTGGAGTTTGGTGACGGTCGCTCGCGGCAACGCAAACGGATAAAAGTCAGGCTGTCCCATGCTTCGGCAAAGTTCGTTCATGACAGCAGTCAGTTTCAGCCACGAGTTGATAAAAGACAGAAAGCGTTCGGAGTCCGCCCGCTGAGAATCGCACAGCGTCTCCGGTCCGAAGCAGTCGAACGGCATGGCGATGTTCTCCGGTGCGATGCCGAAACTCATTGCCGTTCCGAGCGTGTCCACCATGTGCATGTAGTGCGCCCACGTCTCCGCCCAGTCTTCCCACGGATGGATGCTTGCGTAAGCGCTAACGTACCGTTTCGGCCAGCCCGGCTCAGGACCCTCCCGGTAATTCTTCCGCAGAGCTGCATCGTAGTCCGGCCGCTCATCTCCGAACAGCGCCCGGTATCGATCGAGCCAATGTGTGTTCGCTATCAGCCGGTCCCAATAGTAATGCCCGGCCTCATGGCGGAAGTGGCCGACCAGAGTGCGGTAAGGCTCATGCATCGACGTCCGCATCTGTTCCCGCTTTACGTGATCGGCTTCCTCGATATTTAACGTGATCAGACCATTGTCATGGCCCGTCAGCACCGGCGGACCGCTTCGGGCCGGCCGGAGAAAGTCGAATGCGAGACCCGGGCGAGCGTCTTCGCCGGAACGGGCGGCGAGCGGCAAACCAAGCGCGACCAGCACGGAGATTACGCGCCGTTTGGCATCCTCGATGCGTCCCCAAAGCACGGCGTTCTCCGGGACGGACAAATCGGGAATCGTTCGATTCAGCCGGCACGACAGGCAGTACGGTTGCACGTTCCGCTCGGGGAGATCGACCGCGACCAGCCAATTGCAAGCCGCGGCGGTATTGGCGTTGGCGCATCGCCGGTAAACGGTGCGGTGGTTGAGCGGGACATGCGGACCCGCCAACTCCCACGTATCCGGCTCCCGGCCGGGCGCAAGAGAAAATACCTTTCCGAGGTGCGGTTCATACCCGAGCGGCGTATCGCAATACAGGCAGTGGCTATTACGAAAGAAGATGGCGCGGCCACATCGGCAGCCGTATGACCGCTGCAGCGCCGACAGAGTATAGAAGACGGAATCGGTTCCGCGCTGCTGAGCTTCCAGTTCGTCCAGCAAGAATTTCATGTGAACGCGGTCCAAACCTTTTTAGGAGAGACTCGGCAGTTTAGATACCAAAACGTTCAAGCGTCTATCGGCTCCACATCCACGGCTACTTTAAGCGTATGTTCCCGCCCTCCCAGGATAAGCCCGCGGAGGGGGCTTACATCACCGTAGTCCCGGCCCCAGGCCAGCATCACGTGGTTATAAGAAGGGACGAGATTGTTTGTCGGATCGACATCCAGCCATCCAATCCCCGGACAGAAGGCCGATAGCCAGGCATGTGACACATCGCCACCCACCAACCTCGGGCGGCCCGGCGGCGGGCATGTTCGCAAATATCCGCTCACATAGCGGGCCGGAAGATTCAACGAGCGCAGGCAGGCAATCTGCAGGTGCGCGAAATCCTGGCACACGCCGCGCCGGGTCCGAAGGACCTGCTCGGGAGCCGTTCGCACGCTGGTCGCTTTGGAGTCGAATCGAAACTCCTTGTGAATGCGCGCGGTAAGGTCGAGCAGCGCCTCCGCCAAGTGCCGTCCCGGTTGGAACGACGGAGCGGCGTACGAGGCGAACTCAGCGCTGGGCCGGATTCGGGGCGATGGGAAAACGAACTGGTACGCTTCGAGCGATGCCGGGCTGCGATCCCGGGGCAAACTTGTTGCGACCTCATCCCACGCGAGGGACTGCTCCGGCGCAAGCCGCTCGTGTTCGTCGATCGCCACTTCGCTACGCGCTTCCACCACGAGCCGCTTGTGGGGTCCCTGAACCGTAAAGAAGGTAAGTCGATTTCCGAAATAATCGACGCGCTGATGAGAGGTGGCGCGAGGCGTTATGCGGAGTTCGTTTCGCATACACCGATGGTTCGGAAGATTTCTAGGCGTGAGACACGCCACGTGGTCTCCAAAGGCCACGGGGGCCGCATAGTTGTATGTCGTCTTATGAATGATTCGATAGGTCATTCGCCGATCGTGACCGGCAACGTGCGGGCGTGGTTGAAGTACATGTTCGACAGATTATTCGACCAGGAAGGAAGAAAGTCCTCCAATTCTCTCAGCGCGCGCTTCAGGCGCGAGCGCTCGGGAGAATCGCCCGCCGCGTCAGCCGCGCCCGGCAGCGGGTAATTTAATGCTTGCAGATCGAAACCCCGCAGCAACTTTACCGCGTTCTGGATGCTTCGCAGATCGTCGGGGATGTGGCGCGGAAGCTTCGAATATAAATCTGCAACATGACTCAACTGAAAGTCCAGCGATCGCGGGTTCGTTGCGTCCATCATCAAGACGTCCAGTACGGCCGCCGGCTGCAGAGTCGTGTAATAGCGGGAGCGGTAGGTCATGGAGCTGTCGGCCACCTCCAGCAAATAGTCCAGGAGCGGCCAATCCGCCTCGGCAAAGGATCCGGTGAGCTCTCGCATTTGTCTCGCGGAATAGATGGCGCGCTCGAGCCGGCGTCCCAGACTCATGAATAACCAGCCGGGGCCGCGCGTTATATTATCGCGCTCCATGCCGGAAAACGACGACAGCAACTCGAGACATCCGCTCAGCACCGCGGAGTACTCCACAAACAACGTGTATTTTTCGATATGCGCGCACTCGGCGAACTGGCCGATGAGCCGTATCATATCGGACGACAGACGGTCGCGGACTGTCCCACCTACGCGGGTAAGCTCATCCAGAGTGCAAGACAAACTGTCCGGCCGCTTGGTATCGCTCATCAGCGAAATGAATTCCTGCTCGAGCTCGATTTGGGCAGGCGGCCTCTTCTTCGGCAGTTTACCGTGCCGGGACTCGAAACAACCGTGAAGACGGACGAGGCAGCCAAGTTCCGCGGGATCGGCCCGTCTCACCCGGCCGAGAGCGGTGCGGAGCAGACGCGCCGTGTTTTCCGCGCGCTCGGCATACCGCCCGAGCCAGAACAGATTATCCGCAGCCCGGCTGGGCAGATCCGCCGGCGCGCGGCGCAGTTCGACCGGCTGATCGCGTGGACGCAATAAACTGAACGTGTCCACCGGACCGTCCCAAAGGACCCACGCATCCTTGCTGTAACCGCCCTTCTGCATGGAGACAACGGGCCCCTCTGAACCGGCAACGCGCACCAAGCCGCCTGGCATGGCAATCCACCCCGCCGCGGTATTCAGGGCGTACGCCCGCAGAACAAGGCTGCGCGGCAGCAGGCGTCCGTTGTCCCAAACGGGCGCGGTAGATAGAGCGACTTGTTCCTGCGCTACATACTCATACGGCTTTCCACGAAGCTGTTCGGCAAGGCTGCGCTTCTCGGCTGTCGCGAGTTGCGCCCCGAACACAGGCTCCATCCCGCGAGAGGGGAACGCCGGTTTGACGACCACGCCCTCGAGGTGGTCCAGTACCCAGTTGAGCGCATAATCCTGTCCGCACCACCAGGTCGCGACTGACGGTAGCTTCAGGCGCTCTCCCAGCAGATGCCTCGCCAAGCCGGGCAGAAAGGGCATGGTGGCAGCCGTTTCAATGAGACCGCTCCCTAGCGCGTTCGCAACCCTGACGTTTCCCGCGATGACTGCGTCCACCAGCCCGGGAACTCCCAGGAACGAGTCGCCGCGCAATTCGAGCGGATCGCAGAAGCTATCGTCCACGCGCCGCAAGATTACGTTGACCTGGCGCAGGCCTTCCACGGTCTTCAGGTAGACGCGCCTGTCGCGAACCGTAAGATCTCCGCCTACAACAAGCGTGAACCCGAGGTAACGCGCCAGATAAGAATGCTCGAAGTATGTCTCGTTCAAGGGACCTGGCGTCAGTATTACAATGCGGGGACGATCGCACGCCGCGAGGCTGGCCAGAGCGTCACGTTGGGCGCGGAAGAATTGCGCCAGTCTCCGCACGTTCGAACCGCGGAAGAGATCCGGAAGCGCATCCGCCACGATAATGCGATTCTCCAAAGCATAACCCGCTCCGGATGGCGCCTGCGTGCGGTCGGCAAGCACCCACCATTGGCCGTCGGGTGAGCGGGCGAGGTCCACGGCGATCAAGTGAAGAAAGCTTCCCTGGGGAAGGCCTATGCCCGCCACGGGGCGGAGAAACTCCGGATTTGCGAAAAGAAGCTCCGGCGGCACATGCCCATCCCTCACCAGCCTCCGCGGTCCATAAAGGTCCGCCAGCATCAGTTCAAGCAGTTGAGCGCGTTGAACGATCCCGGCCTCGATCGATCTCCATTCGTCCGCCGCGATGGGCAGAGGGATGAGATCGAGCCGCCAGGGACGATTGGCACCGAGGGCGTCGCCGTAGACGTTATAGGTGACGCCGTTTTCCTGGATGCGCCGCTCGGCCCTTGCCCAGCGCTTCGCGAGTTCCACCGACCCGATCGCCTGAAGCGACTCGAGCAGGCCAGTCCAGTGGGGCCGAGGTCTTGTGCCGTCCGCGGACAGCTCATCATAAACAGCCGGATCTCCGAGGGACGCTTGAAAAAGATCCGCGATCATGAAGGCGGCGCCGCGCCGGCCGGCGGTTTCTTCCCCGATCCGCGCCAGCGCAGGTCCAGAGTCATTGGGAAACTCGGGTTAAGATCTTCCTCGGAAACATTCAGATGACCGGGCGTGTGGCCGTGATTCTGGAACCGCTCCGAACGGCGGCTTTCCGCTTCGGCGGCATTAACGGGTCGAGAACTGTAGGTACGGCCTCCGGGATGCCGCACATGATAGGTACAACCTCCGACCGACCGCTCGTTCCATCGGTCGACAACATCGAACACCAGCGGAGCGTGCACGGGGATTGTGGGATGCAGGCACGAAGCGGGCTTCCACGCGCGAAAGCGCACTCCGGCCACCGCCTGTCCGGGCTTGCCCGTCGGATGCAGCGGAATCTTGCGCCCGTTACATGTAACGGCGTAACGCTCCGTCAATCCCGATACTCTTACTTGCAACCGTTCGAGCGAAGAGTCCACACTACGTACAGTAGCGCCTCCATTGGCTTCCTCTCCGAGCACATGCCACGGCTCGAGCGCCTGCCGTAACTCGAGATGAATGCCGTCGACTGAAATGGAACCGATGGCGGGAAAACGAAATTCGAGGTGGGGGCGAAACCATTGCCGCTCGAAATCGTAACCGGCTCGTTGCAGGAACGATATTACTTCGTGGAAATCCTGCTCGGCGAAATGCGGCAGCAGAAAACGATCGTGCAGCGCTGTCCCCCAATGAACCAGTTTGCCTTCATACGGGCGCCTCCAGAACGCGGCTACTAAAGCCCGGATCAGCAGCAGTTCGGCGAGACCCATCCTGAGGTGCGGAGCCATCTCGAACGCTCGAAGCTCCAGCAAGCCGAGCCGCGAACCGGAGCCTTCCGGCGGATATAGTTTGTCGATGCAAAACTCGGCTCGGTGTGTGTTGCCGGTCATATCGACCAGCAGATTCCGGAATAATCGATCCACGAGCCAGGGCGGACACTCGCTCGATGGAAGTTGATCGAACGCGATTTCGAGCTCATACAAAGCGTCCATGCGAGCCTCGTCCACGCGTGGATATTGGCTGGTCGGCCCTATAAAAGAGCCGGAAAATAGAAATGACAGCGACGGGTGATTCTGCCAGAAAGCCACCATGCTACGCAGCAGATCGGGCCGGCGCAGCAGTGGACTGTCCGACGGGGTTGGTCCGCCGAGCACGATGTGATTCCCTCCGCCCGTCGCGGTGCGCCGCCCGTCATACATGAACTTTTCCGCGGTCAGGCGCGTGCCGCGCGCGTGGTCGAAGACCAGCGTGTTGATTTCCCGTAGTTCATCCCAACTGCTTGCCGGAGGGAGGTTCACCTCAATCACACCGGGATCCGGCGTCACGCTGAAGGATTTCAAACGCGGATCGGAAGGTGGTGCATATCCCTCGAGCCAGACAGGCTGGTTGCGGTACAGGCACGTGTCCTCGACAGCCGCAAGCAGATCGAGATAGTCCGGCAGCTTCGGCGTGTAAGGCAGGAACACATGCAACCGGCCTTCGCGAGCTTCCACGCATAATGCGGGCCGCACCAGCGATTTCGTGGACTCACCGCCGATGGGCGCGGCCGGTAAGGGATCGCCCTCGGGTCTGGCTTCGAAGAGATCCATGCGCGGACCCTCGCGCGGCGGCAGGCGCTCCCGATCGGCCAAAGGATCGCTCTCGTATTCGTACTCGATATCGTCCGGCGCAACCCACGGTAGGGCGTCGAGAGGCAGTCGATAGCCGGCCGGCGAATCGCCTTGGATGAGCAACAAGCGTTCCCGGCGTAAAAACCATGGCTCGCTCGACCAGTAGAGCCTGCCCCCATGCCGGCGCCGCCGAATGGGAAGCACATACCCAACCGGTTCCGCCAAACCGCGCTCGAAGACGCGCGCCAGCTCTTCTCGTTCGCGCGCATTCGCCAATTTGAAGTCCACTACGCCCACATTGATGGGAAGGCTCCTTTCTTTCCATAAATAATAGAAAGCATCCTCGTAGGCAGGGAGGATGTTGCCGGCGCCGACCTGGAGACGGCGTGTGAGTGCCTCCATGAACGCAAGCGCGCCGGCAGCGCCGAGTTCGTAATCGTGGTCTTCTCGCGCGATAAAATCACCGCGCTCCCACACCGGAATGCCGTCGGCCCGCCAGTAGCAACTGAGCGCCCATCGCGGCAAAACTTCACCGGGATACCACTTGCCCTGGCCAAAATGCAGGAGGGCCCCTGGCGCCATCTTCTCCTGAATTCCGCGAATCAGGGTCACGGCGCGGTTGCGCTTCAACGCGCCCATTGCGTCACCGTTCCACTGCGGGCTCTCCGGTTCGTCTAGACCCACAAATGTAGGCTCACCACCCATAGTCAGGCGCACATCTCCGGCCGCCAGGTCGGCATCCACTGCATGCGCGAGTTGTTCGATCCGGCTCCACTGCTCCTCCGTGTAGGGACTGCTCACGGGTGGCGCTTCTTTCAGCCGGCGCACCGACATCGAGTAGCTGAACTCAACCCCGGAGCGCTCGACGGAACCCGTGATGGGCGCCGCATCCGAAGCCTCGGGCGCACATGCGAGAGGGATGTGGCCTTCGGCGGCAAGCAGACCCGAAGTGGGATCGAAGCCAATCCAGCCCGCTCCTGGCAAATAGACTTCCGCCCATGCATGCAGATCGAACGAATCCTTCGAGGCTGCGGCCGGCGCATCGGGCGCCAGTTGGATCAGGTAGCCTGAGACGAAGCGTGCCGCCAATCCAAGGTGCCGCAGGATCTCGACCAGCAACCAGGCGGAGTCGCGGCACGAACCAGTGCGCTGGCCCAGGCTCTCCTCGCAGCTTTGAATGCCGGGCTCGAACCGCACGACATAGCCGATCTCATCCCGCACCTGCCGGTTCAGATCTACCAGAAAGCCGAGAGTGGGACGCGTTTCACGTGGCACGCTATCGAGAAAGCGCTGCAGCAGCGGGCCGGCGGGCTGCGAAGAACGATACCGCTCCAGATCGCTGGCGAGCGACGGAGAATATTGGAAGGGGTAGGTTGCGGCCTCGGGCTCCAGGAAATAGTCGAACGGATTGACTGGGGAAAGTTCGGCGATCAGGTCCACTTCGACGATGAACTCCCGGATCTTCCCGGCGAAAAGGAGACGCGCCAGGAAGTTGCCGTGCTGGTCCTGCTGCCAATGGATGGAGTGTTGGGCGGGAAGAACCTTCATGGAGTAACTGAGGATCGGCGTTCGACAGTGAGGAGCCGGGCGCAAGCGCGCGATTTGCGGCCCGAGGTCTACGGGCTTGTCATATTTGGAGCGCGTGGAATGATTTAGCGCAATGCGTATGGCCAATCCGCCATTATCTCCCGCGCATGTCACTTGAGATGCCGCCGGCGGCGGGGACGTAGCATTTCAACGTGTAATCCATAACCATGCGGCTGGCGTTGAAGCGCCAGCCGAGTGTCCGGATCGTCCGCTTCATCCGTTTGATCCAGCCTCGGGGCAGGCCGTCCCGATCGCGCTGATAGTAGAGCGGGATCACTTCTTCGCGGAGCGTGCGGTATAGGTCCTCGCCATCGCGGCTGTCGTGAACATTCATATTCGAGTGAGTTCTGCCGGTTCCAATAGCGAACCCATTGATGCCGTCATATGCCTCGGCCCACCAGCCGTCGAGTACCGAGAGATTCAGACCTCCGTTCAGGACCACTTTCTGGCCGCTTGTCCCGGACGCTTCGAGAGGCCGCCGCGGATTGTTCAACCAGACATCCACGCCCTGGACGAGATGACGACCGACGTTGATGTCGTAGTCTTCGATGAAAACAAATTTTTCACCGAATTGGCGGTCTCGCATCATCTCCGCGATTTGCTGCAGAACTCTCTTGCCGGGTTCGTCGCGGGGGTGAGATTTTCCGGCGTAAACGAATTGTACGGGACGCTTCGGATCGTTCACCAACGCAGCGAGGCGCTCGATATCCGCCAGGACCAGGTTGGCTCGCTTGTACGTTGCGAACCGGCGCGCGAAGCCGATGGTCAGTGCATCGGGACTGAGGACGCGGCCAAGACTCAGGATTCGTTCACGCGTTTCTCCCCTGGCTTCGGACTGGTCGATGGCGCGCTGCCGGACAAAGTCGAGGAGACGGGATTTCAGGCTCAGGTGAGTTTCCCAAAGTTCGCCGTCGTCAACGTTCTCGATACCTTCCCATGTGCTCGCCTCGCCGCTACGCTGCTGCCAATCCGGCCCGAGGTGGCGGTCGTAAAGCCGGGACATCTGCGGCGCCAGCCACGTCGGCACGTGCACTCCATTCGTAATGTGGCCGATGGGTACCTCGTCTTCCGCCTTGCCGGGGTAGAGCCCTGTCCACATCTGCCGTGAGACCTCGCCGTGCAAAGCGGAAACCGCGTTCGCGCGTCGCGAGAGCCGCAGCCCCAACACCGTCATGCAAAATTCTTCGCCGTGATTGCCCGGATCTTCCCGTCCCAGCGCCATCAGGCGTTCGCGAGACAAGCCGAGGGCGTCCCGCAAGGGGCCGAGGTGCTCTTCCATCAGATCGGCATGGAAGCGGTCGTGTCCCGCGCGGGAACCGGGGTATGCGTGGTGAAAACTACCTCGCGCGCAACACGCGGCACGGTCTCCTCGAAACCTCTCCCTTCATCCTGCATGCGCATTCGAATCGCTTCCAGCACTGCAAATCCGCTGTGGCCTTCGTTCAGATGAAGAACACCCGGGGTGATGTTCATCGCCTCGATCGCCCGCATGCCGCCCACGCCGAGCAACAGTTCCTGACGAATCCGGACCCGTGAGTCTCCACCGTAGAGGCGCGAAGTGAGTTCCCGGTCCTCGGGAGCATTCCCCGGCACGTTCGAATCCAGCAGCAGGAGATCGCAACGCCCGACCTTCGCACGCCAGACCTTCGCCCTGATCGCCCCGTTGCGCGTCTCGATCTGCACCGTGACCGGTTCACCGCCGGTCCCGATCGCCGGTTCCATCGGCAGCCGGCTCGTGTCTGTTTGAAGATATTCTTCGTGCTGCCAGCCGGTACTGTCGAGGCGCTGCCGGAAATAGCCCTGGCCATAGAACAACCCGACGCCAATCAGCGGGATGTCGAGATCGGACGCGCTCTTGATGTGGTCTCCCGCGAGCACGCCCAACCCGCCGGAATAAATCGGAAGTGACTCATGGATCCCGAATTCAGCGGAGAAGTACGCTACGGGATGAGCGCGCAGGACTCCCGCATAAGTCGAGCCCCACGTGCGATCCGCCAACAGATACTCGCGCTGGCGCCGGTAAGCATAATTGATCCGACTGTACAGCACCAGTTCCCCGGCGCGGCTTTCAATGGCGGGAAGCGCCATCTCGCTCAGTAAAGCGATGGGATTGTGATTGAGACTTCTCCACCGCGCGGGGTTCAGGTCGAGGAACACGGAGTACGAGTCCTGATCCCAGCTCCACCAGAGATTGCGGGCTAGAGACCAGAGCCGCTCTTGCGCGGGAGCGATGAAACGGTCGGGTGTCCGGGCTTCGCTGACCACCGGGGCGAGCTGCGCGGCCGCATCCACGAGCATACGAATTTCGTCCTCGAGGAAAATCCGCGTGTCTTTGGTCTGAATAACCAGGACGCCTTGCAGAACGCCCCGGTCGATGAGGGGCACTCCAAGAAACGACTGGTACGGGTCCTCGCCCGCTTCGCCGAAATACTTAAACCGGGGATGCCTCCCTACCTGATCGACAGCCACGGGCCGTACTTGCTCCGCCACCAATCCCGCCAGCCCTTCATGCAGCCCCATTCGAAGCGTGCCGATACACGAATGGCGGAGACCGACGGTCGCGGCGAGCACCAGATTTGCCCGATCCGGTTCCAATAGATAAGCCGAGCACACGTCGGTGTTGAAGTGTCGCGAGATCAACTCAACCACATGCATCAGTGTTTCAGCCGGTTTACCATGCTCCTCCATGAGCTTCTCGATCTCCTCGGAGGTGAGAAGCCGGGTCGTTGCAAGCGTTTCAGCGTACTGAGACATTTCTGTTCCCCCTTTATTCGCGTTCCTGACAGCGGCTGCTACGATTTCGGAACGATGGACGGATCCGCACCGATCGTTCCCGCCAATTCGGCGGGATAGCTCTCGCTCCCGACTCGCTGTTCCCGTTCACGGGCTTTGGTCAAGCGGTCATTCCAGTCGATTCGAGGAGCCGGCATGCCGCTTGTCATGAATTTCTCGAGCGCCGCCCGGTGACGGGTCCAGAGCGCAACGTCGATCGATTGCTTAGCGCGAAGCCGTTCCCAATACCAATCGCTCGCGAGCAAGGATTCCCGCGTGAACATTTTCAAGAGGCAGGGATCGCTCTCGCGAATCCCCTCATGCTCTCCGTAAGCCATGATGTGCAGTAACGCTCTGAGGGGCGGGCACGCGGCTTCAATGCTGCCGTCTTCAAAATAGTTCAGGGCCACGGAGCGCTGTGCTTCCGTAATTGCCTGTACGCCAGTCACGAACATGAACAGGTCCTGCTTTTCCGGACGCAAGATCTCCTCGGGAAACACGGCACTCGGCATTTCGAAGATCCGCCCCAAAAACCGATCGACAAACAGCTCGGTGATGCGATACCCCAGTCTGCCCGCCAGAACCTTTTGTCCATGGAACTCGAAGTCTTCCATTTTCTCCAGAAAACCGTTGTCGATCAGGAAACGCGGATCGCGTTCGCCTACTCGCATGCGGCACCATACTTCCGGCACGAGCATGCTGTTGTCGTGGTCCACGCGATACATCGGGCCGATATGTCCAGCGGCGGTGGTAAACCCCGGATACCCGGTGAGGATAGCGGATACCAGGGCATTGTTGACGTCCACAACCGGCATCATGGCGTTGAACGGGCCTTTGGTCAATGCACCCTCACTCCCGAACCCGGTAGTTGACGGCGATTTCCCGGTCAGGCTGCAGATGAAGTCCATGAAGAGCTGCGGCAGTTCCTGATAGTGGATCGGGTTGTACACCGCAAGCGGCGGCACGCCGGCCTTTGCGTCCGGCGGATTGTTGCGACGTCCTACCAGAACGGCATTCACCGGAAAATACACGGGCTTGTCTGCCGGGATCTCGCGCGCCAGGCGCGTACCGATCTCCGCGACGTAGGAATCGCGCGGGTTCACAAGATCCGGCCGCTTCTGCAGGTAGCGCGGATTCTTTGAGGGCTGTCCATCCATGATGCGGGGATGGGCCGACGAAACGGCGAATTCGGTCGCTGGCTGCTCTACGAAATCGCGCAACAAGCGCTTCATCGGCTCGGTGTACCGATCGAACCTCACAACGTGTTCGACAATGGCCCGAGCCTGTCCGGCGCCGAGAGGCTCGAAGTTTGAGAGAAACGTGCCGGGAAGCGCGAGGTCCCGCTCGGCGTCCCTATCGAACCCGCGGTGGATGGCATCGTCCGGCCGTTGAAACAGGAGGTTTTCGCAGTTGCTGACGAGCTTAACGCTTTCGTTTTGATACTCAGCGTCCAGATAATCCAGGCTTCTACTCGGTAGCACCACCGACGCGGTGATGTCGTCCTCCACCTGAACTTTGTCCGCGGGATTGAAGTCGGGGCGCAGCTTGTATATGCGCCACGAGCCGTTCGGATCGTACCCCATGCGAAGATAATTGCCCACCAGCTTCTGGTTTTCGAATTTCAACTCATTACCGAGAAGACCGTTGATGCGGTCTACCCCGAAATGCTCGCGCCAGTTTTCGCCCCACTCCGGCTGGTAATACCGTTTCACCGTAATCAGTA
This sequence comes from Bryobacteraceae bacterium, assembly GCA_051003795.1. GTDB lineage: Bacteria > Acidobacteriota > Terriglobia > Bryobacterales > Bryobacteraceae > JALYXS01. The sequence goes on from JBPCKZ010000232.1 coordinate 21,143, forward strand.
GTTGCCGCCCGGTGTGAGGAATTGTCGCAAGCCATTGGTTATGGGCGTCGGTGTATTCCGGCGAAGGTGTCATCAACTTGATGACTGAACCGAGCGAGCGTTCCGGGCTCAAGATGGGCCGTTTCGCGCGATGTTCGGACCGCGTCTCCTTGTAAATGGTGGAGAAGTCCTTTTTGAGGATGTCCGCCACCTGTTCGATTTCGCGATCGAAGTCGCTAACGAAAATCGGGCCCCGTAGCATGATGCTGACGATGGACTTCGAGATTTCCGATTTGCCGCCGCCGGAAACCGTGCACGGTTTATGGCAGAGCGTGGGGTCCGCGCGGGATGCGACCAGACGCCAGGCGGTTCCCCCGGTCTGTTTCTCCAGGCGAATTTTCGTGCCCCACGGGAGCACGTACGCTTCACACTCCCGCAGGGTCAATTGGTGAGTCTCTCCGTTCCGCCGCTGCCATTTCACGAAACCTTTGCGAACACTGAATTCGGCATTTTCCGGAACGTAGAAGATATCTGAAAAACGGCGGTCGGTCGCGTAGCCTTCGGGCCGGACATCCACGCGGTCCCCAAGCCATTGCATGGCTTCCGTGAAATTTACTTGCTTGGTGAGCACCGTACGGCCGGCGTAAAACTGCTGTCCCAGCACGTATGCCGGAAAAGCGATTGCGCCGCCCGCATGTTCTTCCTCGCAAAGGCCGTAGAGATTCGCGGCGAAGCTGATTTGCGTCTTGACTTCCTTCTTGCAATATCCGTAATAGTTGTCGGCGATTATTGTCACGATGAGGCCGCGGGAATCCCGGCACACCAGCTTGAAAGCGCCGCCGTCATTGTAAACCTCGCCAGGGTCGCTCCAGCACATACCTTCAAGGCGCTGGCGCACGGTCGCGTCACCGCACTGGGGCAGGCCGAGATCCTTCTTGTTCATGCCCAGTAGATGCGGGGCGATGATGACGCAGCCCGTGTGGCCCGTCCAGTGCATCACGTCGAGTGCGGCATCGTTTTCAGGAAGGTATGGGTCACCTCCATTGCCGAATATGCCCTCGACGAAATCGAGATTGCTGACGAGACTTGCCGGGGCAAAAAAACGTGTCTCCATCGTCTTTGCGGGTTCGGAACCTGTTGCGGGGCACACCAAAGGACGCAGCAGAAGGCTGACGAAAAGTCGTACCTGTTCCTCCTGGTTTGCCGTAAACGGCAAGGCCATGAGATCGGGTGGGGGAGACAGGGCCGCGGTCAGCAACGAAACAAACGCGGCCTTTGGAACGGCGATCTTATCCGCGGGAACGGGGAAGCCCCCTTTCAACGATGTGAAAAAGACCTTTCGTGGTGCGGCGGTCGGTCTTGGGGTTGTGAAGAATTCCCTGAGCGACGCGATATGACTGTAAATACGGAGATGTCAGGGTGTCTTGGTCCGGCGGGAGGGACATAACGCGAGCCAAGCCCGGCCGGTCCAACACAAACGTGTTGCCCGGCAGCCGCGGCGCGCCCCCCGGCAAAATGTCACTGACATAGGCGTCAAGGAACGCTTGGATGCGAGCGTCCGCCGGACAAAGACGGTATCCAAGGAGTTGATCTTTTTGGTGATAGTTGCGCAACAGGGGCCCGGCGATTTCGAGAGCGTACCGATCCGCGGTGCAGTGGCTGAAGGGCTGTCCCAGAGCGGACAACTTCAGGTTGATATAGCGAAAGAGTTCCTCGTGATCTTCTTCGGCGCGAAGGTTCTGCGGTTGCAATCTCACCAAGTCTCCTGGACGGGAAATCACGCGGCGGAAGGTCTAGTTTCGGTTTCGTCCGGGATCGAACAGGGTTCTCGGAAGGATTCTCGCGTCGAGGCGAGCGGAAGCAGTTAGTAAACTTCGTTGCCGCTAAGACGTAGTTTAACAATTTTTATCGCACGATAGTACAAAAGGAAAAGGAATGATTTTAAAAAAAACGCGGACGGCCTTGGGTTCCAGATAGGTGCAGATAGGTGCAGATGATGGTTAATCGCTGATAGGCGCACTTTCTCAGCGATGTTATCAAATTCCCCGTAAACGGTTGAATACAAGCTACTTTTCCCTGTTTTATATTAGGTACAGCCTGCTGTGGATAGATCCGAATTTAACACGCAATCGGCTTCCGCGTGAAAGATGAAGAAGTCCATCGGAACGTGATAAATACCGGTGTCCCGTTCGAACATGTCTCGAGAGTTTTCGAGAGTGATATCGCTCACTGCAACCCCGCCGCTCCCACCCAGCAGTCCGTGAAAACCTTTCAGCTCCAGGCGTACCGCATCGCGCAGAGCCCATACGCCGATATCTGCCTTGGACCAGCAATCCAGTTGAAAGCGCGGCCGTCCGCCGCCGCTTTTGACTA
>JBPCKZ010000233.1:0-6913 GCA_051003795.1 Bryobacteraceae bacterium
CCCATCGATGCCGAAGCGCGCCTGCGCGGGACGAGCGTCTATTTTCCCGACCGCGCCGTTCCCATGCTGCCTTTCGAGCTTTCAACTAATATTTGCTCGCTGAATCCACATGTCGACCGGCTGGTGCTATCGGCGTTGATGGAATTCGACCGGCAGGGCGACTTGGTGAGACAGGAATTTTGCCGGGGCGTAATCCGCAGCGCCGAACGCATGACCTACACCAATGTGCATTTATTGCTCGACGGTGACGCCGCGCAGCGCGAGCGGTACGCCCCCCTGGTGGAACGTTTCGAACTCATGCGCGAGTTTGCGATGGTTCTGAATCGAAAACGCACGAGGCGCGGATCGATCGATTTCGACTTGCCCGAGCCTCTGATCGAGTTCGACGAATTCGGCGCGATGACCGGCGTGGCGCGGGCGCAGCGCAATATTGCCCATCGAATTATCGAGGAGTTCATGTTGGCCGCGAACGAAGCGGCTGCGGGGCATCTCGCCAATAGCGGCCTGCCGTCGATCTATCGCATCCACGAAATGCCCGATCCGCGGCGCGTCTTGGAGTTCGAGGAGATCGCCACGCATTTCGGATATTCGCTGGGCGTGGGCGCGATTCCGGTAAAGAAGTTCGGCAAGCGGGAGCAGGAAATTCCGATGATGGCGCTTCCCGGCGTCAAGCTGAGCTCGCGCAATTACCAGAAGCTGGTTTCGAAGATCGAGGGGAAGCCGGAAGAGCGCGTCTTAAGTTATCTGATGCTACGGTCGCTGAAGCAGGCGCGTTATAGCACCGATAACGTTGGCCATTTCGCGCTTGCCGCGGATTTTTATACGCACTTCACATCGCCGATTCGCCGCTATCCCGATCTGATGGTCCACCGGCTGCTCGCCGCAGCGCTCGATGGCGGGAATTACGCGCAAGAAGCCGAGTCGAGCGCCATTGCGGATGAATCTTCGCAATCGGAGCGCCGCGCCGCCGAGGCTGAACGCGAGCTGGTGGAATGGAAGAAGGCGAAGTTCATGGAGGGGCGTCTCGGGGAAGAGTTCGACGGCTTGATTGTCAGTGCCACCAAGTACGGGTTATTTGTTGAGCTGACCGGGTTGTTCGTCGAGGGGCTTGTGCCGATTGACTTGCTGCCCGGAGACCGCTACACGTATCACGAGAACGCGCGCAAGATCATCGGGCAGCGGACGCGCCGCGAGTTTTCGATCGGCGGCGGCGTGCGCGTGGTTCTGGACCGCGTGGACCCCATGGAGCGCAAGCTGCAATTCTCGATTTTGGAATCAGCGCGGACCAGCATGAAGAGCCGCAAGCAAAAGCTAAAGTAGCTTCTTCGTGTAAGCCAGGCTCGCGTCCAGATCCTCGCGCTCCCTTGCCGCGGCGTCCGCTTTCGCGACCGGCGGATTTTCGCGCGGTTTCCCGCGGTCGGCTATATCGATGAATCGAACGAATTCCCATGCCGGCGTGCGGCGGTAGGCATCCCAGAACTTCGGGTCGCGATACGGAAAAATGCGCGGACCCGTCACGATGGATTCGAGTGATAGCGCGCGTCCGGGGCATAGCGTCGCGTACTTGCGAACGTAGTCGTCGATCCGCACGTTGCCTTCGCCCATTCGCACCCACGCAACCGCCGCGCCTTCGGGAACCTGCCAGACGGCGCTATCGCGCACATGGCTGGTCAGCACATACGGATACAGAGTTTCGAGCGTGAGATGCGGATCTTCAATCGTCCAGAGCGGATTGCCCGAATCGAGGCACGCGCCCACGAAATCCTTGCCCGCGGCCTCGATCAAACTCTTCAACTCGCGCGCCTGCATGTCGCCGGCATGGTTTTCGATTGCGATTTTGATATTACTATCGACGGCGCGCGAGCGAACGTTGCGCAATACCCGCACGGTATCTTCAATGTGTTTCTCGATCGGCCCGGGCCGCCGGTCCTCCATGCTCCCCAGAACGGCGCGAACGATTTTCGATCCCACGATGTTGGCGGCCTGAATCATGCGGGTCAGTTGCTCTTCGGCGGTCCCGGCCTTGGCGTCGAACATTTTCGAGGTCGGGCAGATCGACCGCATTCCAATCTCGATTTCAATTCCTAACTTTTCCGCATGTTGCCGCACGGCGCGCAGGTTCTGTTCGTCGAGGCTTCCGATAAATCGCACTTCGGAAAAATGCACCACCTTCGCCTGGCGCGCGGAACAATAATCCAAGTACTGAAACGGAGTCCAGTTCTGCGAGCGTAGGCTGAAAAGATCGATTCCCAGCTTTACCGCCGGCTTGGTATCCGCCATGGCTAGTAATGGAGTCGTTGCGATGAATTGCCGTCGATTCATATTTGCGTACTCACTTGCGTTCCGCGGCTGCGACCGTGACCGTCGGATCCGCGCCGCTCCATGTCGCGTCGGCCGTGGGGCCGTAGATCGCGGGAACAGGCAGATCCAATAGCCTGAGGTAAACCGTCAACTGTGTTCTATGGTGCGCCGTGTGCAGAATGCGGCGCCAAAATATCCAAATTCTCTCGCGTTCGACATCGAAAAATGGAACCGGCTCCAGCCACCAGTGCGAATCCCGCTCGGAGAGAAACACCAGCCTCTCGATCGCAAGCGTCGTCAGTGTCTCGCAAAAGAAACGCACTGTGGAGATTGCCGGCTGAAGAGTGGCGGCCGCCGGTTCCGGCGTGCCGAGGAATTCACCGAAGAAGCGCCGTTCGGACAAAAGTTGGTGCCTCATGATTTCAAGAACCGAACTCGATTTGGCGTGTACGCGGAATTCAAGATGCCGGTCCGAAAACCCGCGCCAAGTCGAAACCACCTTATTCGTTTCGCTCGCGTACGTTTCAACAGTGTGCCGGAACAACGGGTCCCGCGCGGACGGAATCGATTCCTCCGGAATGGCAGTGAATAGATACATCATGCAGAGTAAAACTTTACCGCAAATTGGAAGGCCATCCGAAAACTTAACGAGGGTCACGTTATTTTCACGCAACTGAAACCGTTTAAAAATACTGCTTTGCTAGCCTAATTCTTCTCGTTATTTCAGGAGGCATTCACGTGAAAAAGCTAATGTTCTGTCTGTTTTTGGCTGCGCTCGCTCCAGGGCTTCGGCTGAACGCTCAATCGATCTTCGGCGCGATCGTGGGGACCGTAAAGGACGCCTCCGGTTCCGTGATCGCCAACGCGAACGTCAGGATTACCAACATGGATGAGAACACGTTCCGTTCCATCAAAACCGATAGTAAAGGCGATTACGAGGCGCTCAACCTCAAGCCCGGCCGCTACAGCGCGACTGTAGTGCACCCCGGCTTCCAGGAGTCCACGAAAAGCGATATAGCATTGGATGCGCGCCAGACCAGCCGCATCGATTTTGGCTTGCAAGTCGGCTCGCAGGCGCAAACCGTCAATGTCGAAGCACAAGCCGGCGTCGTCGCGTCGGAAACGGATGCGATCGCCTCATCCTACGGCGCCGAGAAGCTGACCACGCTCCCGGCGAATTTCCGGGCCTCCACCAGCACCACTCCTTATCCTCTCCTCACCACGCTTCCCGGCGTGCAAAGCGACAGCGGTAACGATACGTACCTATCGATTCAGGGCGGACTGCCGAATCAGTCCGAACTTTCCATCGACGGCATCTCCGCCCAAAGCGTGCGCCAGAACCGGCCGCTGATCGAGGTCTTTCCGTCCACCGAATCCATCGCGGAGATCAAGGTGCAAGGAGTGGGTAACACCGCCGAGTACGGCGCCGCGGGAGACATTACGACAGTTAGTAAGAGCGGCACCAATACTCTGCACGGCGCGGCGGCGTGGTATTACCAGAACGCCGATTTCGATGCCGTTCCGTTCGGTTCGAAGAGCAAGCCCGCAAAGGAAGTGAACGACTATTCCTTCTCCGCCGGCGGTCCGGTGATGATTCCCAAAATCTATAACGGCAAGAATAAGACGTTCTTCTTTGGCACTTACGAGGGACTCATGTATCCACGCTCCTCGACAATCCAGAACTTCGTTCCGACTGTCGCCATGAAGAACGGCGATTTCAGTCGCGAGGGAGTTACGGTGGTCGATCCGACGACGGGCAAACCGTTTCCAGGCAACATGATTCCGCAGAGCCGCATCAGTTCCATCGCCCAAACCATCCAGAAAACCTTCTACCCCGATCCGAATAACGGCGACACCACCGTCTCGCACTCGAATAACTACAACGTCAACAAGCCTTCCGATATTCAGTCCAAGCAATTCGACGTGCGGGGAGATCACTACTTTACTGCCTCGCAATCCGTGTTTGGGCGCTTCAGCCTGAAGAACGCGACCAATCTCAACCCCAACAACATCCTGGAACCGGCGGTGGATCGCACTCAGCAGAACCGGTCGCTGGTGGTTTCGTACAATTACGCCATCCGGCCAAACCTGCTGAACGAATTTCGCCTGGGCTACACGACGGACAGCCCCGGCGGCAGTTCCTCCTTCAACGGTCCGGCTTTCCAAAAGTCTCTGGGCTTCGTCGGCCTGCCTTCTACTCCATTCAACGGAATCACCAATGTGAGCTTCAATAATCTTACGAACCTGGATGCCGGCCGCCTCGACGGAACGGAGCTGTACCGTACCTTCGTGATCAACAACAACACCACTTGGACCGTTGGTACGCACACAATCAAGGGTGGATTCGATATCCGGTGGATGCGGTCCAAGACCACCTTGGGCTTTACCGGGTCCGACAACTATGGCAATGCGAGTTTCAGCGGCACTTTCAGCGGCGTCGATTACGCGGATTTCCTGCTCGGCCTTCCCGCAACCACTTCATACGGCGATGTGCAGCACGATAACGACGGATTTTCGCGCCGTTATCAAGCGTTCCTCCAAGATAGCTGGCGTTTCAGCCAGAAGCTGACATTGGAGTATGGCGTCCGCTGGGATTATAATCCGCCTTTCCACGACCGATTCGGTTATGTCGGCAACTTCGACCCGAGCGTGCCGAGAACCGGAAAAGTCATCTATCCGGATGGCTTTGGAAATCTGCTCGCGCCGGAGTTCCTGCTTGCCGTAAACGCGTGCCCGGGAACACCCAACCTGCCCGCTCCGGGCCCCGGCCTTCCGGGTGTTCCATGCACTCCCTTCGTCACCAATAAGCAAGCCGGCTTGCCCGATGGGCTCCGTAAAGAGCACCAGTTTAATTTCTACCCGCGATTCGGTTTTGCATACCGGCCCTTCTCCGATGGCAACACGGTAGTGCGCGGTGGCTTCGGCATTTACGACGCTCCGCTGCTTGGAGCGGTTCTGTATTCGCTCACGGGCACGGCCCAGACGGATGTTCGGACGTTCAACAATGTCGGCGCGAACGGCGCTCCGGTGTTTGCCTGGCCGAATACTCGCACCGGCGGCAATGGTGTCTCGACCGACAACTACGGCTCCGCCTATTTCGGCACGGCGAATGCGATTGACCTCTAAAGAACCCGTACATGATTCAGTGGAATATGTCCGTGGATCGAAACATCGGCTTCAACACGGGCCTGCGGATCAGTTACATCGGGTCGCACTCGGTGGATCTGGGCTGGGCGCAGAATTACAATCAGTCTCCTTACTCCACCAGCTTTTACGCCAAGCAACCTCTCACGTCGCGGCCGGTCCCCTATTGGGGGCCTGAAGTGGAAAACCGCGATTCCGGCGGCACCGCTTTCTATCACTCGCTGCAGGTTGAAGCGAACCGCCGCTTTCACAACGGCCTGACATTTACCGGGGCTTACACTCTAGCCAAGAACATCACGGACATAGGCGGCCCCAATCCCACCAGTTTCGGGGGTGAAACCGGGGGAGGCCGGAACTTGGACGCGTACAACCGCGCGGGCAGCCGCGGCGATGTCTATGGCACGCGGCGCCACCGTTTCATTTCGACCGCAGTTTACGAGTTACCGGTTGGCCGCGGCCGCACCTACTTGAACGGCGCCAACCGTGTTGCGGATGCCATCGCCGGCGGCTGGCAGATAAGCACCATCTTTCTGGCCCAGTCGGGCCCTTATGAGACGCCTTATTTCAGCGGCGGCGATCCGTCGGGCACAGGCTCCGAGTTTTATCGCAACCAGCGCCCCGACCGCATCGGCAATAGCGTTCCGTCGAATCAAAATCGCGATAACTGGGTGAATCGCGGCGCTTTCCTGTGCCCGGGCGAAACCGTGGGCCCAAACCAATTTAAGTGCAGCATCGGCACTAACCCGGCTTCCGATTTGCCCCCCATCGGCCGCTTCGGCAATTCCGGAGTCGGTATCGTGGAAGGCCCGGGTACGATAAATCTTTCGATGGGCATGAGCAAGGCATTCGCGATTCATGAAAGGTTGAATGTCCGGATCAACGCATCGTTCACGAACGTTCTAAACCATACGAATCTTGCGGATCCGATCCTCAGCCTGACCAACGCAAATTTCGGAAAGATCACGTCGGCGGTCGGCACCGAATTTGGCGGCGCGCGCACTGGCCAAGTTGGCGTGCGCATCGAATTTTGATGAACGTCACTCTTGCTTTCGTCCTGCTTCTCACGGGCGCTACGTCGATTCGCGCCCAGGAGGCTCAGCACCATACCCGCCGCGTTCTTTTCGTTATGACCGACGGCCTTCGCTGGCAGGAAGTCTTCAACGGCGCGGACGAGGCGCTAATGAACAAAGAAAACGGCGGCGTCGCCGATGTCGATGCTTTGAAGCAGGCGTATTGGCGCAATTCAAGCAAAGCGCGGCGCGAAGCCCTGATGCCTTTCCTATGGTCGGTAATCGCGCGAAGCGGACAGATTTACGGCAACCGCGATCTAGGCTCCGACGCATACGTCACGAATGGCCTGAATTTCTCGTATCCCGGATACAGCGAGACGCTTTGCGGTTTTGCCGATCCCCGTATAAAAAGCAACGACAAAGTTCCCAACCCGAACGTGACCGTTTTGGAATGGCTG
>JBPCKZ010000234.1:0-85098 GCA_051003795.1 Bryobacteraceae bacterium
TCAAGCCGGGACGGACGTTGGGCGAAACGGACGAACTGGGCTTCTCTCCCATTGGAGAACGGATCGACATCCACGACCTCCACGCCACCATGCTGCATCAACTCGGCCTGGACCACACAAAGCTCACCTTCAAGTTCCAGGGCCGCGACTTTCGGTTGACCGACGTGTCCGGCCGCGTGCTTGACAAATTGCTGGCTTGAGCTACCGTAAACCGAGGAGCAATCATGGACAAATTCGCAATTTGGGCGCAATTGGAAGCTAAGCCCGGCAAAGAACGCGAGGTAGAAGAGTTCTTGAAGTCCGCCCAGCCGTTGGCGGAACAGGAACCGGGAACCACGACGTGGTACGCACTTAAGATCGGTCCGTCGCAATACGGCATTTTCGATACGTTTGCGGACGAGAAAGGGCGGGACGCGCACATCAACGGTCCGATTGCCAAAGCCCTGTTCGCCAAAGCCAAAGAGCTGTTCGTCAGGGAACCGAACATCGAGAAGCCGGAGATTCTCGCGGCAAAAGCTCCCGGCGCTTAGATTTTTCGATTTCTTGAGCTACTCCCCGACCACATGCATCGCCACGCTGCGTTTGTGCGGCGTGGCGCGATGCTCGAAAACATAAATCCCCTGCCACGTTCCGAGCGCGAGCCAGCGACGCGGAAGTGTGCTGGATGAATAGCGTTAGCAAGCCCGTGGTCAGACGCAGACCTTCAACCCAGCTTTCCACTTCGCGCGTGAACTCGTAGAGGCCTTTCCCGCGCGTTTGGACGTGTAATTCCGGCGCGAATTGCTTCACTCGACCGTGACGCTCTTGGCGAGATTCCGGGGCTGATCCACGTCGCACCCAAGCCGCACCGCAATGTGATATGCGAGGAGCTGCAGCGGGACGATTTCAAGTATCGGCAAGAGCAGCTCGCTCGAAGCCGGGATCTCAATCACGTGGTCGGCGGCTCTCGAAGCTTCCGAATCCCCCTCCGTCACGATCGCGACGACGATTCCCTCGCGCGCCTTTACTTCCTGGATATTCGACACCGTCTTCTCGTAAAGCACTTTGCTCTCGTCGCTCGAAGGGTCGCGCGCGGCCAGCACCACCACGGGAAGCTTTTCGTCGATCAGCGCATTCGGGCCGTGCTTCATTTCGCCCGCCGGATAGCCTTCCGCGTGAATATAGGAAATCTCCTTCAACTTGAGCGCGCCTTCGAGCGCGATCGGGAAGTGCACGCCCCGGCCGAGGAAGAGGAAATCGGTCGAGCGGAACAGCTTGCGCCCCAGCTCCTCGTACAGGTTGTCGTGCGCCAACACGGTTTCGAGCTTGCCTGGAATCATCAACAGGTCGTGCACCAGCGACCGCGAAGCCATCTCATCCAACGCTCCGCGCGATTGGCCCAGATACATGGCTAGAATGAACAACGCCGTAAGCTGGCAGGTAAAAGCTTTGGTCGAAGCCACGCCAATCTCCGGCCCCGCGTGAGTGTAGATGGAACCCGAGGCTTCGCGCGTGATCATGGAACCGACCACGTTGCAGATCGCGAGCGTCTTCGACCCCTTCTGCCTGGCTTCCCGCTGCGCCGCGAGCGTGTCGGCCGTCTCGCCCGATTGCGAGATCACCACCGTCAACTCGTCCTTGCCGACGATCGGATCGCGATACCGGAATTCGCTGCCGTAATCCACTTCCACGGGAATGCGCGCCAGCTTTTCAATCATGAATTTGCCGGCCAAAGCGGCATGCCAACTAGTTCCGCAAGCCACGATTTTTACTTGGCGGAATTCGCGGAATTGCTTGGGCGAAATATCCATCTCGTCGAGAAAAATGCGACCCGATTCCTGCCCCACGCGCCCCAGCGTCGTATCGCGGATGGCGCGCGGCTGCTCATAAATCTCCTTGAGCATGAAGTGCTTGTAGCCGCCCTTTTCCGCCATGATGGGGTCCCAAAGAATATGCTGGACCTGGCGGTTGACGGGGCGGCCGTTGAAATCGCTCAACGTCACGCCCGCCGGCGTGAGAACGGCCATGTCCCCGTCGGCCAGGAAAAACATGTCGCGCGTGTGGCTCAGAATCGCGGGCACGTCGGAGGCGACAAAATATTCGCCGTCGCCCAGGCCGATCACGACCGGCGGCCCCATCCGCGCCGCCACGATCTTGTTGGGATCGGCGCGCGACAACACCGCCAGCGCGAATACCCCCGTCAATCGCTTGATCGTTTCGCAAACCGCTTCTTCGAGATTACCCTTGAAATACCGCTCGATCAGATGCGCGATCACTTCAGTATCGGTTTCCGTCTTGAACACGTGGCCTTCGTGCTGCAATTCGTCCTTGAGCGAAAGATAGTTCTCGACAATGCCGTTGTGCACCACGACGATGTCGCCGGTGCAATCGCGGTGCGGATGGGCGTTCTCTTCGGTGGGCCGTCCATGCGTGGCCCAACGGGTATGGCCAATGCCGTAGGCGCCATCGAGCGGCTGCATGCGGATGGCCTCTTCCAGATTGCGGAGCTTGCCGGGCGCGCGGCGAATGCCGAGCGTCTCGTCGTCACAGTAAACGGCGATGCCCGCGGAATCGTAGCCCCGGTATTCCAGGCGCTTCAACCCCTCTAAAATGATCGGGACGGCCTTTCTCGCCCCGACGTAACCCACGATTCCACACATTGCTTCATTATGAACGGTACCCGGCGAGCACCGGACCGGATCGGCTCCGGCTTACGCCGGCGTGGGCCAGTAGGTGTTCCGCCATCGCTCGAAACTCATCAAGCCTGGCAGTTCCTGGCGGACGGCGGGAATGTCCGCGTGGTACCCAACATCCTGGAACCACCTGAACATGATCGTCATTTCGCGCCCCGCTTGTTTTTCGAAATCCTCCCAGGGTATTTGGGAATAGCTCGCCTGCAAGGTCCGCGCAATCTGATCCATGAACGATTCATCTCCCGCCAAGTCCGTCTCGATGCCCCGCCACTTGCCGGGATGCTCGAAAGCCATCGCGACGAAAGCGCCGATGTCGTCGACCGCCACTTGCTGGAGTATCGTTTCGGGCGTAAGCGGCAGCTTCAACTGACCTTGGGCGATCTGGTCCTTCATGCGCAGCCAGTTCTCCATGAAATACACCGGACGCACAATGGTGTACGGCATGCCGGTTCCGCGGAGGTGTTCCTCGATTTTCCATTTGCTGTCGAAATGCGGGATTCCGGTATTCCGGTCCGCGCTGCCGACCGAGCTGTATATAAAATGGCCGATCTCCGAGCTGTGCGCCGCGTCGATAAAGGCGATTCCCTGCCGTATCTCTGCCTCCACGCCGCCTTCGTAAGGGGTTTGGACCGCGAACACGCCGTACACATCCTCGAGCGCCCGCAGAAGAGACGGTTTGTCTTCGAAATCCCCGCGCGCGATTTCGACGCCGGTCTGGTCGATCAGCGCCCGCGCTTCCGGCTTATCGGGATGACGCGTGAGAGCGCGAACCGCGAAGCCCTTTTTCCGCAGATGCCGGATCGCGGCCCCGCCCTGGTTGCCGGTTGCTCCCGTCACTAAGATCACTCGCTTTTCGTTCGAACGTTTGGCCATGTCTAATCATGCCAAATCGTATTGAGCATCTCCGCCAGCCGATAAGCCGCCTTCGCGATCTGCTCGTCCACCACCGGCTCCGCTTCCGCCTGGTACTCGTCGTCCACTTTGAAGTGCAGCGCGCCGAAGCGCTGAGCTTCCACTTTGCAGTCGGGGTGCGGATCGAATGGCTCGACCGGGATCTTCGGATGCAGGTCCCCATAGGTCGTCTTCTGCGCGATTTTGTGGCCCTCCCACGCCCACTTGTCGAACTCCACGCCGTGCTTGGTCCATTCGGCGCCGCGATCCTGAAATCGCCGGTCGAGATCCTGCGCATATTGGGTGAGGCTGAGATCTTTGGCCGCCAGTTCGTGGTTCAGAATCATCCCGTCCCAGACGCCGTGCAGGTTTCCCGGCTTGGGGTCCGAGAAAAACTGAACCGGGACGCAGTTACCGCCCATATCGTTGTCCGCGGTGGTGTGGAGGGGTTGATGGAGATCGCCCGTCAAGTGGATCAAATAGCGCAGAGCTTTGGCCCGTTCGAAATCGCTTTCCTTGCCGTTGCGAACGATATCCAGGTTGTAGCGAAGGGCGCTCAAGATGCAGCCGGAACGCTCGCCGCCATTTAGGGACGGCCCCACGGGATGGCAATAGCGCTCGGGATCGCCATGCTTGAGGCCGAGGGGAATGTCCATGAAATGCCAAAACGCGGTCTGCTCGATGCGCTTGACGTCATCGGCCCAGGTGGACGCGTCGGCCATCGGGTCGGAAGGGCGGTCCTTGCAAAAACGGGGGAGAGCGGGGTCGATCGGCTGGTCGCGCAGTAGCGCGAAAACGGCGGCCTTGGCGGCTGGCGTCAGATGATTTTCCGCGATCAGGGCAATGACTTCATGGCCTTCGCACCACCACGCGGATGCGGGCGCGCAGGCAAGCGGAAGCAAAAGCAACGCGCGCATAATCCCGCCACCGCGACCCATAAACACGATCATAGCGCCGCACCGCGCCATCGCCGCTACAATGGTTCTGGGAACCGCCGCGGAAATGCCGCAATACCTCGCCGTCAAAGACCACGATTGGCCCATGTTCCTGATCGCCCTCGCGATCTGCGGCTTTGGCATCATGCAAATTTTCAGCGCCACGCATGACACCGTCTGGCAGGACGCCTGGTGGAAACAGATTCTCTACGTCGCCGGGGGCGTCGTGCTCATGTGGATTGCCGCTTCCATCGACTACCACACCCTGTTAAGCCAGGTTTCCGCCATGTATCTGGTCGCGACTGGCGCTTTGCTAACCGTTTTGCTCGTCGGAAAACTCGCCTTCGGATCGAAGCGCTGGATTCTGCTCCCCGGCGGCATTCACCTGCAAGTATCGGAATTCACCAAACTGGTGATAATCTTGTTGGTGGCGAGGTTCATGACGGAGCTGAAGAGCGACGTTTTGGAAACGCGGGATTTGTTGAAGATTGCCGGGCTGGTCGCCGTGCCCATGGTTTTGGTCGCACGGGAGCCGGATTTGGGGACGGCGCTGACGTATTTGGCGGTCCTGGTGGTCGGTGCTTTTCTGGCCGGCTTGCGGTGGCAGTATTGGGCGGCGATCGCGGTGATTGTGGTTTGTGTCGTACCCGCTAGCTACTATTTGTTGAAGGATTACCAGAAAGCGCGACTGGTGAGTTTCCTGAATCCGGACCGCGATCCGAAAGGCTCGGGTTATCAGTTGATTCAGTCGAAGATCGCGGTAGGCGCGGGAAGCATGTGGGGGAAAGGGGTGAAGCACGGGTCGCAGACGCAGTTGCGATTCCTGCCGGTTCCTCATACGGATTTTATTTTCTCGGCTTTTGCCGAGGAACACGGTTTTATCGGCGTAATCGTTGTGTTGGCTCTTTATTTTGTTTTGTTGATGCAAATCGTGCAGAATGCGCAAACCGCCCCAGACCGGGCGGGTATGTATATCTGCATGGGCGTGGCAACGCTGCTTTTATTTCATATATTGGTGAACGTGGGAATGGTTGTGGGCCGAATGCCGGTGACCGGCATCCCGCTGCCGTTGATGAGTTATGGCGGTTCCAGCATCTGGTCCGTTTTCTTGATGTTGGGGCTGGTGAACAATGTTCGTTTACGACGGTTCGTAAACTGAAGTCCAAAGAAATTGGGTTTGTTTTTGCAAGAACGGTTTTGAATTTGTAGTTTGTTGGGAGCCTGTGAGACTCTCGGGAAGGCTGCGGCTTTTCCGAACGAAGGGCGGTTCCCCGGCCTAATGAGGTGTCGAGTGGTCGTCACTCCGCCTCCCGGCAAGCGTGAGCGTTCTATTATCCGGTTCGGCGAAACCCACGCAGGGTGAAGCGATCCTCTTCGTTCCGAGCTTCTCCAAAGGGAGCCCAACGGAGGATTTTTCGTGTCGAAGGAACTTATTGTGTCCTCGACCCGCCACGAAACCAGAGTGGCGGTGCTCGAAGACGATCAAGTAGTTGAGATTTACTATCAGCGCGAGAAGGAGTATTCGCTCGCCGGAAGCATTCACAAGGGCCGAGTAACCCGCGTGCTGCCCGGCATGCAGTCCGCGTTCGTGGACATCGGGCTCGACCGGGACGCGTTTCTTTACGTGTCGGATTTCTTCGAAGATAACGAAGAATACGACAAGATTGTGAGCACGGTTGAAGAATCGGTGCTGCGGCTCGAAAAAGGGATCGACAAGGGTGGATCTTTCCCGGCCGCGTTCACGGCCGAACTGCCGCCTTCCGTCGCGATCGCGGAGCTGCAGGAAGTACTCGTCCCGGCGGCTGTTAATGCCGGGAGTGCCGCTTCAGTCTCGCCTGTGAATTCAGTCCAGCCGCGCCGCGATCGCCCCGACACGGGCGGCCGCGATAATCGCGATGGCCGGGGGCGCCGCTCCCGCCGTCGAAAACCGTCAGGGCGCGGCGGGTTGCCCGATTCGAAGTATGCCTCGCCCCGCCAGGGCGGATTCGATTCGCCCAAAGCCGAAGAGCCTGCCGGCGACGCCGAAGCTTCAAGCGAGCCGCCCAGTGCACGGGAAGAGGATTTCGCGGTGCTTCCGGGCGAGTCTCTCGCGAAGTACGGCGTCTCGGAACCGCCTACACGCGATTTCGCCGAGCAGGACAAGGCCGGGGCTTCCGCGCCGGTTCTCACTGAACTCCCCATGGAAATTGCCGTCGAGTCGGAAATTGCCGCCCAGCCGTACATCGCGGCCGCCGAACCCCGCCCGGCGCCTGAACCCGCCCCCGAGCTTTCAGCGGAGTTGGACGGCCAGGCTTCCATTGGCCAGGCTTCGATTGAAGATATAGTGGGTCCCGGCGACCCGGCCGAAGAGCCGCCCGTCGCGGACAGCGCGGTTGAGTTCGCGGGCGAAGCTTCGAGCGGCGACGAGGACGATTCCGAAATCGCCGCGGGCGCCGAGGGCACCGAACTTGACGGCCCCGAGCACGCTACCATTCCGGCCAGCCTGACTGCCACCCTACGCGAGCAAAACCCCCGCTATCAGCATCGCGTCTCGCGGCGCATGCGCCGTAAAATGCGCGGAGCTCCTCCGAGTGACGAACAACGCGCCCCCAACCTTCCGGCCGACGTGGAGCCGGCTCCCCAAGCGGAAGTCCGTACGCCGGAGCCGAAAGTCGTTGCTCCGCCGCGCGCCGAACGCGAGCGTCCGCCCGCGCCATCCATCTCCGACCTCCTCCGCGAGGGCCAGGAGATCGTCGTGCAAATCGCCAAAGAGCCGCTAGGCCAGAAAGGCGCGCGCATCACCTCCCACATCGCGCTTCCCGGACGATTCCTGGTTTACATGCCGACCGTCGATCACGTCGGCGTCTCCCGCAAGATTCCATCGGACGAAGAGCGGTCCCGCTTGAAGCGCGTGTTGCAGACTCACCGCACCGGCATTCCCGGCGGCTACATCGTCCGCACGGCCGGCGAAGGCAAGAGCGAAGAGGAACTCCGCGCCGACATGATGTTTCTCTATAACCTGTGGCTCGACATGCGCCAGAAAGCGGAGAAACGGCCCGCTCCGACGCTGATGCATCACGATCTCGATCTCGTCGAGCGCATTCTCCGCGACCAGCTCACTTCGGCGTTCAAGACCGTCTGGGTCGATAACGAGGAGATCTACGAGAACGTCTTGAGCTTCGCTCAACGCTTTCAGCCGGCGCTGGTGGGACGCATCAAGCTCTACACGCGCCCCAATCCGATTTTCGACGAATTCGGCATCACCGGCGAACTCGAGAAGGCGTTGCGCCCGAAAGTGTGCCTGAAGTCCGGCGGCTACATTGTCATCAACCAGACCGAAGCCCTGGTTGCCATCGATATCAATACGGGTAAGTATGTCGGCAAATCGAATCGCCTGGAAGACACGATAGTCAAGACCAACACCGACGCGATCAAAGAGATCGTGCGCCAGATCCGGTTGCGGGATCTGGGCGGCATCATCGTGGTCGACTTCATCGACATGGATGAGCGCAAGAACCGGCAGAAGGTGATGCAGGCGCTTGAGGAATCCATGCGGGCGGATCGCGCTCCGTACAAAATTCTTCAGTTCAACGATTTCGGACTGGTCGCGATCACCCGGAAACGGGTGAAGCAATCGCTCGAACGGACGCTATGTTCGCCGTGCCCCTATTGCGAAGGCGCCGGGTACGTAAAGAGCGTGCAGACCGTCATGGGCGAGATCGTTCAGGAAGCGCAGAAGATCGCCAAGTCGATCGAGGGGAACGACGCGATGCTCCGCGTGAATCCCGAGGTCGCCAAGGTTCTGAAGTCGAATCAGAACGACTATCTACAGGAGATCGAACAGATCTTAGGGAAGAACGTCCTGGTCAAGAGCGATCCCACGCTGCATCAAACCAAGTTCGATCTGGCGTAAAGAGACTTTGGCCGCGCGGCACATTTCGTCATAACTGTACGAATCTCGACTATACTGGCATCTGCCCGTCCATGACCTCCTCCGCCAGCCTCATCCACCCCTTATCCATCCTTCCCGGCGAAAACACGCCCGGCCTGTTCCCGCCTCTCGGCCCGAATGTGAAAGTGCTCATGGTGTGGCCGCGCTTCCCTCCATCGTTCTGGGGCTTCGAGGGCGTCCTTACCATGATTCCCGAACGCGCCATGACGCCGCCCCTCGGTCTCATCACCGTCGCGGCGCTATGCCCGGCGGCGTGGGAGATTCGCCTCATCGATCGCGCGTTTCAAGAATTGCGCGATGAGGATCTTGAGTGGGCTGACTTAGTCATGGTAAGCGCGATGCACGCGCAACGCCTGGATACACTCGCCGTTCTCGCCCGCGCGCGCTCGCTTGGCCGGCGGACCTTCATCGGGGGACCATGGGCCAGCAGCGAACCCGAACTCCTGGCCGCGCACGCGGATCATGTGCTGGTTGGCGAGGTGGAAGAGGTGTTCCCGGGCATCGCCGCCGCCCTTGAGGATGGCACGTCGCGCGGCATGTACCGCATTTCCGATAAGCCGGATATGTCTCGCGGGCCTATTCCGCGCTTCGATCTGCTCCAACTCGATAAGTACACTTCCATGCCTGTCCAGTTCTCGCGCGGATGTCCGTTTCAGTGCGAATTCTGCGACATCATCACGATCTACGGGCGCAAGCCGAGATACAAAACCTCCACGCAGCTCATCGCGGAGCTCGACACGCTGCGCCGGCTGGGTTGGCGCAACGAGGTGTTTATTGTCGACGACAACTTCATCGGCAATCATAAGCAGGCCTTGATTCTCGCGCGGGATTTGGCGGTATGGCAGAAGGCCAACAATCGTCCATTTTCGTTTTATACAGAGGCTTCGATCGATTTAGCGGACCGCCCCGAACTGCTCGCCGCGATGGTGGAAGCCAATTTCATGTACGTGTTTCTCGGCATTGAAACGCCGTCGTCCGAAGCCCTGAAGGAATCGAAAAAGTTCCAAAATTTGCGGAAGGACAGCGCCCAGCAGATTCGCGTGATTCAGGACAGCGGGCTCTGGGTGTTGGGCGGGTTCATCGTGGGTTTCGATTCCGACGACGAGAATATCTTCGACCGCCAGTTCGAATTCATCGAGAAGACGGCAATAACCTGGGCGATGGCCGGCGTTCTGCAGGCGCCGCCCACGACCGCGCTCTTCGACCGGATGAAAAGAGAAGGGCGATTGATCGAGGATAGCCAGGCCACCAGCAATTTCAGCGCGCCGAATTTCCGGACCACGCTGCCGTTGCCGGTTCTTTTACGCGGATTGAGCAGCCTGCTCGCCAGATTGTACGCGCCTGAAACGTACTTTGAGCGTGCTTCCCGCTCTCTGGAAATCTGGAAGCCGAGAGCGACGCAGGTGCCCCCGAGCATGCCGCTCTCCTACGACGTGCGCGCGCTGCTCAATTCCATCTGGAAGCAGGGAGTGCGTTCCAGCTATCGGAAATCGTATTGGAAATTCTTGCTGCGGCTGATCGGAAGGTGGGGCCGGGAACCGGCGAAGCTGTGGTTGGGATTCACGGTGCTGTTATCCGCCCATCACTTTTTGATTTATGCGCGCGAGGTCGCGGATGAATTGGAGGATGGCTGCCGTGCCGCCGACGAGCGTGAGCTTGATCGCGGGCTTAACCGCTCGATCGTTTCAGATCCCGAATCGTATCGTGCGCCGCTTTCACATCCTGGTACTGTCCTTCGACGATCGACAAAAGGTCGGACGGAAGGTTCTTCTTCAGCGCGTCTTGATAGTTGCTAACGGCGGAATCTTCGCCGCGTTCGCACTCCGCGACGATGGCGGCTTCGTCCTTACCCGTGACGATGGATTTCAAGTTGATCCAGCCGCGATGGAAGCTGGCCGAAACGTGCCCGGATTTCGCCGGGTCGCCGCCGCGCCGGAGCACCTCGTTGTTCAGCTCGGCCGCGAATCGCGCGCGCTGTTGAGCGTACATGTCGAACAGCGTTCGCAGCTCCGGGTCCTGAACATGTTCCGCCGCCGTCCGAAAGCCCCGCTCGCCATCCTTGAGCGTCTCGATCAGGTCGTTTAAGCTATCGATTGCAGCTTCGTTTTTATCGGTCATGGCGTTCAATGAAGCAATCGTACCGCCAATTTGGGCAAGAATGAGAGAATTGTAATCGTCCATGAAGGGCTTGATCCTCACGGTGTGCGCGTTGCTGCTCCTGACGGGCGCGTCGCTTACCCGCGAGCAGCAGGACCGGCTCTGGCATTACCGCAACCTCGGGAAGGCGTTCTACGAGAATCCGGCGACCCAAAAAGAGGCTGTGGAGCAGTTCCGGAAAGCGCTCGAACTGGCGCCCGATTCGGCTCGCGAACGCGTGAATTACGGGCTCGCCTTGCTGCGCGCCGGCGACACTCCGAAGGCTGTCGCGGAGCTCGAAAAGGCGCAAAAACAAGACCCTTCGATTCCGCATACCTGGTTCAATCTGGGCATTATCGCGAAAAAGGAAGGCGATTACGCGCGAGGGATTCGAGAACTCGAACGCATGATCGAACTCGTTCCGAACGACGCGGTTTCCCATTACAATCTCGCGGTGCTTTACAAAAACGATGCGAAGCCCGAAGCCGCGGTGAAGCAATTCGAGGCGGCCGAACGTTTGAACCCCGATCTGGCCGGCCCGCATTTTCAGCTATACAATATTTATCGCCAGAGCGGCCGGACCGATGACGCAACGCGCGAATTGAGGGTTTTCCAGGAGATCAAAAAACGCCAGGTTGGGACACCGGTTCCGGAAGACATGGAATCGAACGATTACGCCGAGATCTACGACACTATCGAGTCAACGCCCGAACTCTCCGCGCCCGAATGGAATCGAACCGATTGGAAGAAATTCGTGAAGAATGTGCCGGACGCGATTTTTGCGGCCGCGGGCGATTACGATAACGACGGGCACGAGGATCTTTGCGTCATCACGAAATCCGGCGCAAGCCTGTTTCACAACGACAACGGCAAGTACACGCGGACGGCAATTGTGCTTCCGAAGGGAGATTTCCGCGCGGCTATCTGGATCGATTACGACCACGATAACGACATGGATCTGGTGCTGCTGGGCGAGCATTCCGTACTGCTTCGAAATAACGGGACCGCCGGTTTCAGCGCCGCTCTTACCAACGAAACGCATTCGATTCCTTTCGTGGATGGCACGGCCACGGCGGCCGCGCGGTTCGCCATCGACGCGACCGCTCCGGCGCGCGATCTCGTGGTGGCTTACGAAAACCGGACGGGCGTGCTGTATCGCGATAAGCTGAACGGAGTCTTCGAGGCGATCCCGATTCCGGATCTGCCGCCGGGCGCGTCGGAGATCCAGGCGCAAGATTTCGACCACGACAGCTTTTTGGATCTGATCGTGCGGCCCGCGCGCGGCGACACCGTCATGCTGCGGAACACGCAACAGGGGAACCTTAAGGCCATCGCCGCGCCGGTTCACGAAGTTCGGGAAGGCAAACCCAAAGGCAACTGGATTGAAATATCGCTGACCGGCGTTAAGAACGTGAAACTTGCGCCCGGCGCGACGGTCGAGGTGAAAGCGGGGCTTTCTTACAACAAGAAAGTGTACGAAGGCGTTCCGCTCCGCTTCGCGCTGGGCAGCTATTCCGAGGCCGACACCGTGCGCATCACTTGGCCCAACGGGCTGATCCAGAATGAGCCGCGCAAGAAAGCGAACCAGGCGGTCGATATCAAGGAAGCGCAGCGACTTTCCGGATCCTGTCCGATGATTTTCACGTGGAACGGTTCGCGTTTCGAATTCATCACGGACGTGCTCGGCGTTGCGCCGCTGGGCGCGAGCTCCGGAGACGGCACTTACTTTCCCGTGGATCACGACGAGTACGTTCAGATTCCGGGCGAATCCCTGACCGCAAAAAACGGGCTTTTCGACGTACGCATCACCGAAGAACTGCACGAGGTTTCTTATCTCGATCAGGTCCGGCTGCTCTCGGTCGACCACCCCGCGAACATGGAAATCTTTACGAACGATAAGTTCAAAGCGCCGCCGTTTCCCGAGTTCCGGCTGTTTGGCGTGCAGCGGCGGATCGCGCCCGTGAAGGCGCGCGACGATCGAGGCCGCGATGTCACCGCCGCCGTCCTGAAGCGCGACCGGGTTTATCCCGACGGCTTCGCGCGCACCCCAGCGGGCGTTGCCGAAATGCATCGTCTCGATCTCGATTTCGGAACGGCGGCGCGAGATAACCGCGCGGTGCTGATCCTGAACGGCTGGGTCGATTGGGCCGACGGCAGCACGTTTTTGGGCGCGGCACAGGAGAAGAAATCCGGATTGATCCTGCCATACCTTCAAGTAAAGGATGCTGCGGGCCAGTGGCGAACGGTGGTCCAGGATATAGGCATTCCGGCGGGCAAGCCCAAGACGATCGCCGTCGATCTGACGGGCAAATTTCTCTCCGCGGCGCGCGAAATTCGCATTGTCACGAACCTTTGCGTGTATTGGGATGAAATCTTTCTGAGCGAAGACACCGGCCCGCCGACGGTGCGATTGACGACGCTTGATGCCGAATCCGCGGATCTACATTTCCGGGGCTTCTCGCGGGCGAGCATCGATCCGGACCGGAAGCAGCCCGAGGCTTTCGAGTACGCGCGGACGCTTCCCGTCTCGATGTGGAACCCCACGCCGGGCCGCTACACGCGCTATGGCGGCGTGCTCGGATTGATTCGCGGACTCGATGACAAGCTCGTCATTATGGGATCGGGCGACGAGTTGCGCCTGCAATTCGCGGCGAAAACTTTGCCCCCGTTGCCGGTGGGGTGGCGGCGCGATTATCTGCTTTTTGTGGATGGCTGGGCGAAGGACGCGGACGCGAACACGGCATTCTCGCAAACCGTCGAGCCGCTGCCATTTCATGGAATGAGCTCGTATCCCTACGGCGCGGACGAACGTTTTCCCGACGATGCGGAGCATCGCGGCTACCTTTCCGAATTCATCACGCGCCCCGCGCTGCGATTGATTCGGCCACTGGTCACGAGTTCTTGTGGCGCGGACACTCGTGTCCGCCGTGTCCACACTCGTGTGGACACTTGTTTGGAAGTGGCGAAAAACCGTGTGTCCACACGAGTGTGGACACGGCGGACACGAGTGTCCGCGCCACAATCCCAATCCCGATGACTCTTGCGAAATGTTTCCGCATCGGTTTAATCGTTCTGCTGGTGAACACCGCGTACGTCGCGGCGTTCGCATCACCCACGGTTTTCTACATGGGAAACGTCGCGCTGCATCTGCTGCTCGGAATCGCGCTCACCATCGCGGCGGCATTTCTAATCCGCCGTAACCGCGCGCTCGGGGCTTTCGTAGTCTCGGGTGTAATCGGCATCGTACTCGCCATCGCCCGAAACACGCGCGACCACCATTGGGTGCTCTGGCTCCACATCCTGCTCGCATTCCTCGCCGTGGCGATGCTCACGATGCGCTGGGTGCGCCCCGTTGCCGCGTTCGCGATCCTGTTCCCCGCGGCTGTGCTGACTTACAACCATTTCTTTCCGAACCCGTATGACCGCATTCGCAATCCTCTGGTCGTGCCGGTGTCGATGCAGGAAGAAGGCGGCGGTCCGAAGTCTCCATTCTTTCCGTCCTCTTCGCGCACCAACGTGGGCGGGACGATTCCGTCCAACTTCTTCATGGATTCGAAAACCTGCGGCGAGTGCCATAAAGACATTTACGAGCAGTGGAATAGCTCCGCGCATCATTTCGCGTCGTTCAACAACCAGTTCTATCGAAAATCGATCGAGCACATGCAGGACGCCGTCGGAACCAAGCCAAGCAAGTGGTGCGCCGGATGCCACGATCACGCGGTCTTCTTCAATGGCCGCTTCGACCGCCCAATTAAAGAGCAGGTCGATACGCCCGAAGCGCAAACCGGTCTGGGCTGCATGTCCTGCCACTCCATCGTGCACGTGGATAGCTCAATGGGGAACGGCGGCTTCACCATTGCGTATCCGCCGCTGCATGAACTTGCCGGCAGCAAGAATCCCATGGTTCACGCGGCCAATGAATTTTTGACGTATCTGAATCCCGCGCCGCATCGAAACTCGTTTATGAAGCCGTTCATGCGCGAGGACGCCGCCGAATTTTGCTCGACGTGCCACAAGGTGCATCTCGACGTTCCAGTCAATAACTACCGCTGGATGCGCGGCTTCAACGATTACGACAACTGGCAGGCGAGCGGCGTTTCGGGACAGGGCGCGCGATCTTTCTACTATCCGCCGCAATCGAAAACGTGCGGTGGCTGTCACATGCCGCTGGCCGCCTCGCGCGATCCGGGCAACCGCGACGGCCAAGTACACTCGCATCGTTTTCCGGCGGCTAACATGGCGCTCGCCACGGTGAATCACGACGAGGCGCAGCGAAAGGCGACCGAGGCTTTTCTGACATCCGGTTTCGTTACCGTGGACATTTTTGCGATCTCGCCGGCAGTGGACCGCCCCGGCGATACGAAAATGATTCGGCGCGTAAGCGATGCGCCGCAAGCCATGACGGGTTTCGCGGCGGGCGAAGAAACGGAGCAGGCCGGGTCCGCCGTGATTCGCGACGTGGGCCGGGTGGCCGCGCCAATCGACCGCGCGGGCGCGACCCTGGAGCCGGGACGCACGGCGCGAGTCGATGTCGTGGTCCGGACGCGCACGATCGGCCATTTTTTCCCCGCAGGCACGGTGGATGCCTTCGACGTTTGGCTCGAGTTGCAGGGAGTCGATGCGCGAGGCCAAACGATTTTTTGGAGCGGTCGCGTCGAGGACGGCGGCAAGGGACCGGTCGAGCCCGGCGCGCATTTCTACAGGTCTTTTCAGCTCGACGGCGAAGGGAACCCCATCAATAAGCGCAATGCATTTCAGGCGCGAAGTTTGCTTTATGCGCGACTCATTCCGCCCGGCGCGGCGGACGTCGCGCACTTTCTGGTTGGCGTTCCGGCGGATGCGCATGGGCCGATCGCCTTCACCGCCAAGCTGAACTATCGCAAGTTTTCGCACTACTACACGCAGTTTGCCTATGAAGGGCTGACACCGCCCGATTTGCCGATCGTTACGGTCGCGCGGACCAAGGCGATTGTGCCGCTGGGCCAACCATCGTGGCAATCCGTGGCGCAAAAACAGGATCGCGAGCGCTGGAACGATTGGGGCATCGGGCTGCTCCTTCAGGGCGATTTGAAGGGCGCCGAATACGCATTCCGCCGCGTAACGGAAGCCGAGCCGGGCTATGCCGATGGTTGGCTGAACGTTGCGCGGGCGCTCATTCAGGAAGGCGAGACCGAGGCTGCGAAACCATTCGTCCAAAAAGCGCTTGCCATCGATGCCGGTCTCGGCCGCATCTACTTTTTCCGCGCGATGATCGAGAAATCGGAAGGCGATTACGATGGCGCGCTACGGTCGTTGCGGACGGTTGAGGAGAAGTATCCGCGCGATCGCGTGGTGCTGAATCAGATTGCCCGAGTGCTGTTCTTGAAGCGCGATTACACTGAATCGCTAGCGGCGTTGCAGCGCGTCTGCCTCGTGGACCCCGAAGATTTGCAGATGCATTATACGATGATGCTCTGTTATCGCGGCCTTGGCGAAGCGGAAAAAGCCGCGCGCGAAGAGAAGCTGTTCCGCCGTTTCAAGGCCGAGGAATCTTCGCAATCGATCACCGCCAAGCGGCGCATGCTCAGTCCCGAGGACAATAACGAACGCCAGGCGATTCACGATCACGAGAACTCGCGATGAAGTGGCTTGCCCTCACCCTGGCCATCTCCGCCGCCCTTCTGCTCTGCGCCGCCAATCCGCCCGAAGCCGGTGTTCATTTCACCGATGTAACGTCCGCGTCCGGCATCCATTTCACGCACCACAATGGGAAGTCCGGCAAGAAATATTTGCCGGAAACCATGGGCTCCGGCTGCGCGTTCGTGGATCTGGATGGCGACGGCTGGCCCGATATCCTCCTGATCAATAGCAAAGATTGGAAGCGGCGGGGCAAGAAGCGGTTAAGCGCGCTCTATCGCAATAATCGCAACGGCACATTCACCGACATCACGGAGGGCAGCGGACTCGATGTCGAAATGTACGGCTTGGGCGTGGCTGTCGCGGATTACGATAACGACGGACGTCCCGACATCTACATCACCGCTCTTGAAGGCGACCGGCTTTTTCACAACGAGGGGAACGGCAAATTTCGCGAAGCGACCGCCGGGTCCGGCATCCGCAACGCCAACTTTGGCACGAGCGCCGCATGGTTCGATTACGACCGCGACGGCAAGGCCGATCTGTTCGTCGCCAATTACATCCAGTGGACGCCCGCTACCGATCTATGGTGCTCGCTCGACGGAGCGACGAAGTCGTATTGCACGCCGGAATCTTCGAAAGGCGCACCCTCGAAGCTGTATCACAACCTGGGCAACGGGAAATTCGAAGACGTTAGCGTGAAAGCCGGGATTGCCGACCCGTCCAGCAAGTCGCTCGGCGTCACGGTGCTCGATTACAACAACGACGGCTGGCCGGATCTCTTCGTCGCCAACGATACGCAGCCAAACAAGTTGTATCGGAACAATCGCAACGGCAGTTTCACCGAAGAAGGCGTACCCGCGGGGGTCGCTTATGGCGAGGATGGCGTCGCGCGCGGGGCGATGGGCGTGGATTGGGCCGATTACGACCGCTCCGGCCGCGCGCATTTGCTGGTAGGCAACTTTTCGAATCAGATGTTGGGGCTGTATCACAATGAAGGCACCGGACTGTTTGTGGATGAAGCGCCGTCGTCGACAGTCGGGCGCGCGAGCCTGTTGAGCTTGAGCTTCGGCGTGTTTTTCTTCGACTACGATCTGGACGGCTACCCCGACATTCTCGCCGCAAACGGCCATACCGAGGAAGAGATCGGGCAGATTCAGCCGAAAGTGCAATACAAGGAATCGCCTCTATTGTTTCGTAATTTGGGTCATCGAAAGTTTGAGAACGTGTCGGCGAAAGTGGGCCCGGATTTCGAGCGGCCCATTGTAGCGCGAGGCGCCGCGTATGCCGATTTCGACCACGACGGCGACCTCGATGTTCTGATGACCACCAACAACGGTCCGGCGATTCTGCTGAGAAACGACGGCGGCAATCGCAACCACTGGATCACGCTGCGGCTGCAAGGCACGCGTTCGAATCGCAGCGCGTTGGGCGCGGTTGTGCGCGTCGAGAGCGCGTCCGGCAAGCAGTGGAATGCCGTTCGCAGCGGCGGCAGCTACTGTTCGCAAAGCGATCTCGCGCTCACGTTCGGATTGGGCGGCGACCCGGTCGTGTTCGCCATCAACGTGGAATGGCCCAGCGGCGCGAAGCAGCGATTCTCGAATATCGCGGCGAATCGCTTTCTAACGATTGACGAGGGGCGGGGAATCTTGAAGTAGTGCGCCTCATCAATTCCTGGCCGTTTAAGGTTCTGGTCGCCGTCGTCCTTTGGTTGATCGCGTCGGGTTGGCTTACCGGGGAACTAAAGAGGATTTATCAGGCTCACTTTCCGGAAAAACCGCGCGAGCGTCTATTCCTGGCGTCAACCGGATTCGTTTTGGGATTCGTCGCGGTGCGAATTTTGACGCATCTGATTCGCGCGGGGTGGGGAACGTTCCACGACGTTTCGGTTGGCGGCCGCCACATTCATCACTTGGTCTGGGGCATTCTGCTTTTGCTGGGTGTCGGTTACGGCTGGCTGATTCAGGTGGGAACGGGCGTGGGCGAATCCTCAACGCTGATGGGCCGTGCGATGGCCATGCTTTATGGCGTGGGCGCGGCGCTTACGCTAGACGAGTTCGCGCTATGGCTCAACCTGCGCGACGTGTATTGGGAGCGCGAAGGACGCGCCAGCATCGATGCCGTGCTGCTGTTCGGCGGATTGCTCTCGGCGGGAATCTACGGCGGCCCGTTCTGGCGCGCGCTGACGCGGAATGCTGTCCGGCCTTTCCGGCGCAAGTACAGATGAACCGGCGAATCGCTTCCGCGCTGCGATATGCGAGCGCGACGGTGCTGGCGGGGCTCCTGCTGGCCGTGTTGAGCGTGCTGTTCTTCGCCTGGCTCGGCGAAGAGGTGCTCGAAAACGATACGGCGCGCTTCGACGATCGGGTTCGGGCGCTGGTCCACTCCGAAGCCAAACCAGGGTTGACGGAAGCGATGAAAGTGACGAGCGATGTGGGCTCGCCAATCGCCGTGTCCGTGTTGACGCTGGCCGTATTCGCTATTTTTTGGCGGCTCCGAAAGCGTCGCGATGCCGTACTGCTTGCCGCCGCGGTTCTCGGCGCAAGTATCGTGGACTACGCACTGAAGGTCAGCTTCCATCGCGTCCGGCCCGTGCCGTTTTTCAGTCTGCCAACCCCTCTCACCTTCAGCTTTCCAAGCGGCCACTCGATGCTCGCGTTCTGTTTCTATACGGCGCTCGCGTATCTGCTGTGTTCACACATCGCGGCGGCGGGAAAACGGGTTGCGATCTGGACTTGCGCGGTGGCGATTTTCCTGCTGATCGGCCTATCGCGAATCTATCTGGGCGTTCATTACCCGAGCGATGTGATCGCCGGTTACGCCGCCGGCTCCGTCTGGATCGGGACGATCTACACGGCCGAGCAGATTCTGAAACGGCGGGCGAATATCCGCCAGGATCTCGGCTGAATTTAGTACGATAGAAGCCTTGTAGTACAAGGGAGGATCAACTGAATGGCGAGCGTACTAATCACGGGGACCAGTTCAGGCATAGGACTGGCTACGGCCTTGGAACTTGCTAGAGCGCGGGCCACAAGGTTCATGCCACCATGCGCAATCCCGCGCGCTCTCCGGAGCTCGGCTCGCAGGCCGCCCGCGAAGCGCTGCCCATTACGATCCTCACGATGGATGTCGACTCCGATGAGTCCGTGTCGGCGTGCTTTGCCGCGATCCATGAACAAGGCGGCGACATCGACGTTCTAGTCAACAACGCCGGAATCGAGCGCCATGGCTCGGTCGAGGAACTTCCGATGGAGGCCTTTCGAGCGACCATGGAGACCAATTACTTCGGTGCCGTGAGGTGCATTCGCCAAGTCCTGCCGCGCATGCGCGAGAGTGGGAGGGGCTGCATCGTCAATGTGAGTTCGGTTGCCGGAAAAATCGCCTCTTCGCCGCTGGGCGCGTATGCGGCCTCAAAATTCGCCTTGGAGGCGCTGAGCGAAGCGCTGGCGCAGGAGGTTAGGCCATTTGGCGTGCGCGTTGCTATTGTGCAGCCCGGAATCATCGATACACCGATGGCACGTGCGTTGGAGAACCAGCCTCGATCCGCATACCGTCAGGGCAAGCATCTGGCTGCCCTGTTTCAGGCTTCGCTTAAAAATCCAACGGCGCCGTCGGTTGTGGCAAAGGTGATCAGAGGCGTCATCGAAAGCGGCACGTCGAAATTGCGGCATCCCGCCGGGCCGGATGCCGAACCGTTCCTGGGCTGGAGAGCTGCCATGACCGACGAGGATTGGACCGAGTTTAATGCCTTAGACGCTGAAGATTATCGGATGCGCGTGAAGAAAGACTTCGGCCTCGAACTCAACCTAGCAACGGACGAAACACCCGGGAACACTGCAGCGGCGACTACCTGAAGTTGAGTTCAAAAAGTTGAGTTCAAAAAGTTGAGTTCAAACCGACCCGCCGCCCAATGCTTGCAGTTCCGCCGATGTGAGCTCGCGGTAGGTGCCGATTGGCAGATCTCCGATCCGGATCGGTCCGATCGCTATCCGCACCAGCTTTAAAACCTTGCTATCGACGGCCTCAAGCATCCGGCGAACCTGGCGGTTTCGCCCTTCGGTAATCGTGATTTCGAGGTGGGTGTATTTCTCGGAATCGCGCAGCCGCGTGACGCGCGCGGGCCGCGTCGGGCCGTCGTCCAGTTCGACTCCGTCCCGCAATCGGTCGATCTGTTCATTGCTCACCCGCGTGGAAGCTTTCACCTGGTACGTCTTCGGAACTTTGCGATCGGGATTGGTGAGGCGCTCGGCGAAATCCGTGTCGTTTGTGAAAATGAGAAGCCCGCTGCTATCCAGATCCAGGCGGCCAACGGGGGACACCCACGCGCCGACGCCGGAGATCAGGTCGTAAACAGTCCGGCGCCCTTCAGGGTCCTTGTAAGTCGTCAAATACCCTTTCGGCTTGTATAGCAGAACGTAAACCTTCTTCGCTTGCTGGAGTGGCTTGCCGTCGAACGAAATGCGGTCGCGGTTGAGGTCGACCCAGTGATCGGGGTTCTCTATCACCTTGTGGTTCACGCGCACGCGGCCGCCGTGTATCCAGCTTCGCGCCTCCGTCCGCGAACCTAGGCCGGCCTTCGATAGAACACGCTCGAGCGTTTTGAGATTGGCGGGCACCGGCGCTTAGATTAATCTTCCGCGCATCGAAAATTGGATGCAAATGCCACCGCATTCATCGCAAATTCATTTGGAACTTGAGAATATATGGGAATGGCGGCCAAGACTCCCATCGAACACGTAGTCATTATCTTCAAGGAAAATCACTCCTTCGACAATTATTTCGGAAGATTCCCCGGCGCGAACGGAGACGCAACGCTGGCCCATGCGAGCGACCCGCCGGCGGTTTCACCCGCGCACGATCACAAGACGTGGCTCGCGCGCGCCAAGAAGGCGGCCCGCCAGCAGTATGCGGAAACCGATATCCCGGCATATTATGCATATGCCCGGCAGTTCACGCTTTGCGATAACTACTTCACCGATGTTGCGGGCCCATCCACGCCAAACCATCTAATGGTGGTTGCGGCCGCATCGCCGATTATCGACAATCCGCATTTTCGCGATCCCATCGCAATGAAGCCGCCATTCGATTTGCCGTCCCTGCCGGCAAACCTCCAGCATGCCGGATTGAGCTGGCGCAACTATGGCGGCTATGCATTCGGCGACATCACCGGCCTGCGCGCCAGCCCGTGGAACGTGCTCTCCGCGCAATTCGCGCTTGACGCCGCCGCCGGCAATCTTCCGTCCGTCTCGTGGGTTTATGCGCCGGCGGGGTTGAGCGAGCATCCCGTGGACAGCGTTGCGAAAGGCGTGGCGTGGACGGTGGCGCAAATCAACGCCGTGGCCGCGGGCGGACTCTGGCCGAAGACCGCGATTTTCGTAACGTGGGACGATTGGGGCGGCTGGGCGGATCACGTCACGCCGCCGAATGTCGAAGCGTGGATCGACGGCACGCAGTTCCGCTACGGATCGAGAGTGGGCTGCCTCGCGCTAGGCCCGTACGCGAAACGCGGTCACATATCGAGCGTTCTTCATTCGCACGTCAGCCTGGTCAAGTTTTGCGGCATGATGTTCGGATTGCCATCGATCAATCTGCGCGATGCATCGGCAAACGACATGCTCGACTGTTTCGATCTCACTCAGCAGCCGGGACCGCCGCCCGCGAACGCGCCCGCCGGAAAAGCAACCGGTAAGAAAAAGACGGCGTAGGCTTCCGCGTGGATCAAACGAGGGCTTCGGCCGCTTCCACCGGCACCGCCGCCGGCTCGAAATCCTGCTTGAATTTACACTCCGGGTTCGGACATTGCAGCACGGGACCGGACTTCAAGTACTTCTCGGTCATGTATGCGCCGCCGCACTCGGGGCATTTCATGTCCACCGGTTTGGCCCATGTCACGAAATCGCAATCCGGATAGCGGCTACAGCCATAAAACGTGCCGCGTTTCGCCCGGCGCTCCACGACCTCGCCATCCGTGCACTCGGGGCATTTCATTCCGATCGTATTCGGCTTCACGTATTTGCATGCCGGATAATTGCTGCACGCCACAAACTCGCCAAATCGCCCGTACTTCTGCACCATGTTGTTGCCGCAATTCGGGCACTTCTCGTCGAGCGGAACGTCCGCCTTCTTCTGCGCGCCGCCAATCTGTTTCGTCGTTTTGCAATCGGGGTACCCGGTGCAAGCGAAAAATGTTCCGAAGCGGCCTTTCTTCAGCACCATCGGTCGTCCGCAGTTCTCGCAATATTCTTCCGCGCCTTGCTCGCTGAGATCCGCCTTATCGATATCCGGCAGGTCCACGGTCAGCTCGCGCGTGTAGGTGCACTCGGGATAACCGGTGCATGCGATAAAACTTCCATGCTTGCCCCACTTGACGACCAGAGGCTTGCCGCATTTATCGCATAAGAGATCGGTGGGCCTCTCCAACCGCTTGATGTTGGTCATGTGCTCTTCGGCGTGTTTGATGTCGCCGGTCAAGCGGTCGTAAAACTCCGACATCGCGGTACGCCAATCGAGCTTGCCTTCCTCGATTTCGTCCAGTTCTTCCTCCATCCGCGCCGTATATTTCACTTCGAAGATGTCATTGAAGCTTTCGAGCAGAAGGTCGCAAACCACCATCCCCAATTCGGTCGGCGTGAACCGTCCGCCTTCTTTCCGCACATACTCGCGTTCCTGGATGGTCGAAAGAATCGACGCGTAGGTGGAGGGACGCCCGACGCCATCGGATTCGAGTTTCTTGACCAGCGTCGCTTCGTTGTAACGCGGCGGTGGCTCGGTAAAGTGCTGCTCCGGACGCAGGGCGCGGAATTTCAGCACCTCGCCTTCGGTCACCGCGGGCAGCTTATGCTTCAGATCTTCGTCATCCTCGTCGCGCTGGTCTTTGCCTTCCTCATATACGGCCAGGAAGCCGTCGAACTTCGGCACGGAGCCGGTCGCGCGGAAAATGTACGACGCGCCGCTTTGCCCTTGCGGGTTCACGTCGATGGTGGTCTGATCGAAAACCGCCGGCATCATTTGCGATGCCAGGAAGCGCATCCAGATGAGGCGGTACAACTTCATTTCGTCTTCGGCAAGATGTTTTTCGACCAACTCGGGAGTCAATAAAACGTTGCTCGGGCGAATGGCTTCGTGCGCGTCCTGAGCGTCTTTCTTGGATTTCCAAACGTTCGGCGCCGCCGGCACGTAGTTCGGCCCGAACTTACCGGCGATGAACTCGCGCGCGTCCTTCAAGGCGTCTTCCGAAACCCGGGTCGAATCCGTGCGCATGTAAGTGATGAGGCCGACCGCGCCTTCCTTGCCGAGCTCGATGCCTTCATACAAGCGCTGCGCCAGAATCATGGTGCGCTTCACGCTGAAGCGGAGCTTGCGCGAGGATTCCTGCTGCAAAGTTGAAGTGATGAACGGAGCGACGGGATTGCGGCGCTTCTCCTTGGTCGAGACGGACTTGACGGGATACTCGACATTCTGAAGATCCGCGACGATGCCATCCGAAGTCGCTTGACTGGCGACTTCCGGATTGACGTCGTTCAGTTTGAACAACCGCGCCGAGAAATTCGGCGGCTTCTTCGCGCCAAGATCGACGTCTAGCGTCCAATACTCCTGCTTTTGGAACGCGCGGATTTCGCGCTCCCGCTCCACTATGACGCGAACGGCGACGGTCTGAACGCGTCCGGCCGAAAGCCCGCGCCGGACTTTGTCCCATAACAACGGCGAGATCTTGTAACCCACCAGTCGGTCGAGCACCCGGCGGGCCTGCTGCGCTTCGACCAAATGGACGTTCACGATGCTGGGAGTCTCAAACGCCTTCTGAATGGCGTTCTTCGTAATTTCGTTGAACATCACCCGGTAGAAGCGGGTGCCGTTCGGCTTCTTCCCCTCGAGTTCTTCCTGCAGGTGGTAGCAGATAGCTTCGCCTTCGCGATCGGGATCCGCGGCCAGATAGACGGATTCCACCTTCTTCGCCGCCGCCCGCAACTCCTGCACCAGCTTTTTCTTTCCCTCGATTACCTCATACCGGGGCAGAAAGCCGTTATCGACATCGACGGCGAGGTCCTTTTTCGGCAGGTCCTTGATGTGGCCCAGAGACGCCTTCACCACGTACTGCTTCCCCAAATATTTATTGATTGTTTTCGCCTTTGCCGGCGATTCGACGATGACCAGAGCCTTTGCCATAACTGCTTTATTACTCACCTTTCGCGGATTACGACCCGCCAGGGGCCGCATTGTCCGCGCCAACACGCCACGATCCCAACTTACGGTTACCACACTTTAACAACGTTTTGTTCATGCGGCTGTCTTACGAGCCGCTTTCCAGATCAGTTGATAAGGATGAGCCTACGGCGATGGAAGATGCAGTCCCACGCGCAAGTCCTTACAAAAGCAGGGCTTTTGCGCGGGGAGGGTGCATTCAACAGGCTGGCGCGGTTGATGGCTTCATCGGAGAGCGGCGGCGTATCCGGGAATGCTGTTCACCCATTCCTCGAATCGCTTTCAAACACCACGGTACGAAGAAAGTGGCGGGCTTCCTTGATTATGGCCCACGCCGCGCGTTATATTTGTGCCATCCATCTCTTTTTGGGTGAGCGAAGCTCTCTTTTAGGGGTAAAAGGGGGCATTTGGGGACATTGACGGATGTGTGGAATTGCAGGGTTTACTCAGGGGTTTACTCATAAGAACCGTGCCGCGGATCGCCATGTAATTGAACGGATGACCGCTTCCCTGTTCCATCGGGGACCCGACCAGCAAGGCGTATTTGCCTCTCCCGACGTTTGTTTGGGCGCGGTTCGACTCAAAGTTATCGATCTAGCCGGGGGCGATCAGCCCATGAGTAGCGATAACGGCGACACGGTCCTGGTGTTTAACGGCGAAATCTACAACCATGTGGCGTTGCGGAAAGAGCTGGAGAAGTTGGGCCGCCGGTTTCGCTCGCGGTGCGATACAGAGGTCCTGCTGCAAGCGTTTCTCCAGTGGGACACCCGCTGTTTCGAGCGGCTGCGCGGCATGTTCGCCGTGGCGATCTGGTCGCAATCCGAAAAGCGGCTGATTCTCGCGCGCGACCGCGTCGGCATCAAGCCGTTGTATACATACAGGCGGGGCCGCGATGTTTACTTCGGCTCCGAGCTGAAAGCGATTCTCGAACATCCGCAAATTCCCCGGCATCTGGACCTCGAAGCGCTCCAGGATTACCTTTCTCTCAACTACGTCCCCGGCCCGCGCACTTTGATCGAAGGCATTGAGAAATTGCCGCCCGGCCATTTGCTCGAGTATCGGGACGGAGACGTTCATACGCGCCCATATTGGTGCCTCGATTTCGAGCCGCGGAAAGACTTATCGCTCGAAAGCGCGAAGGAAGAGCTGGATCTTCTGTTGCGGGAAGCCGTTCGGGAACACTTGGCGAGCGACGTCCCGCTCGGCATTTGGGCCAGCGGCGGTCTCGACTCGTCCACGCTGCTGCACTATGCGGCATCGGAAAGCTCGGCGAAAATCAAGACATTCTCCGTTGGGTTCCCCGGCCGGGATTGCGACGAGAGCCGCTATTTCCGGGAAATCGCCCAGCGTTACGGGACCGAGCACCACGAATTTGAAATGCGGCCCGATGCGGCGGTGCTGACCGCGATCGAGGATATGGCATATTACTCGGACGAACCGGGCGCCGACGCCGGCGCGCTCCCGGTCTGGTTCCTCTCCCGGATGAGCCGCCAGCACGTCACCGTCGCATTGTCGGGCGATGGCGGCGATGAGCTTTTCGGGGGATATCAGACTTATCGCGCGGACGACCTCGCGCGCCCGCTGCGTTACGTGCCGGCCGCGATGCGCCGTTCCGCCCTGGCCGGCCTGGTTCGCTGCTGGCCGGTATCGAATAAGAAACTCGGCTTCGAATACAAACTCAAGCGGTGGCTGGAGGGTTCGCTGCTTCCTCCAGACGAAGCGCACCTTTTTTGGAACGGAACCTTCTCCCAGGCGCAGAAACAAAACCTTCAGTTCGGCGCCAACGGCCATCACCTGAATAATTTGTTCGACTGCGTGCCGCGGTCGGAAGAAATCGGGTTCCTGAACCGGTACATGCTGCTCGATCAGCAATATTATTTGCCGGACGACATCCTCTACAAAGTGGACCGCATGAGCATGGCTCACTCGCTCGAAGTTCGCCCGCCGTTTCTCGATCACCGCATTGTCGAGTTCGCGGCGAGGCTGCCGGAAAACCTGAAAATCCGCGGCGGCAAGCAGAAATTCCTCCTGAAAGAGTTGATGGAAGGGAAGCTCCCGACATCGGTTTTGCGACGTCGGAAGGAAGGATTCGATATCCCCACTCACGATTGGTTTCGCGGCTTTCTGCGCCCGCTGCTGATGGACACGCTGTCGCCCGAAGCCGTCGAGAGCACCGGCATCTTCGATTTTGATGCGACCGAAGCGCTAATCCGCGATCATATGGAGAGACGCGTTAACGCCGGGTATCATTTATGGGGTCTGCTAACCCTTTTCCTCTGGTTGAAAAGGTGGAAAGTTCAGGTAGTGCCGGCGGCGGACAGCCGGCGGGAAGCGGCTTCACGCGTGCTCGTTGCGAGCCGATCGTAGTTTTATTCGCCACCGCGATTTTCCTTACATCGATCGTTAGTCCGCCGTCGTTGATGGACGACGTGGATGCCGTTCAAGCGACGATCGCGCGCAACATGTTGCAGTCGGGCGATTGGGTTACGGCCCGTCTCGACGGCGTCGTTTACCTCGAGAAATCTCCGCTGAAATACTGGATGATCGCTGCGTGTTTCCGAATCTTCGGCGTGCACGACTGGGCGGCGCGCATTCCCATCGCAATCTCGGCCGTCCTGCTCTGCTGGGTCGCCACGCGCTTTGCCGGCTGGGCGATGGGGGCGAGGGCGGGGTTTTATGCGGGCCTGTCGCTCGCCACGTGCGTGGGACTTTTTTTATTCACGCGCGTCCTGATTCCGGACGTGGTGTTGACGCTCGCAATTACGGTCGCCATGTGGGCTTTCCTGCGCGCGCTCGATCCTGAAGAGCCGCGACCGCGCGCCTGGTCTCTGCTGTTTTGGGCTTCGATGGCCGCGGGGTTGTTGCTCAAGGGCTTGATCGCGGCCGTTTTTCCGATTGCCGCGGGATTGATTTATCTGGTGGCAACGGGCCAGTTCCGGCGCGCCTGGAAACGGCTGAGCCCGGTGAGCGGAGTCTTGGTTTTTCTCGCTATCGCCGCGCCGTGGCACGTACTTGCGACCATTCGCAATCCGCCGTACCTCGACTTTACGATGCACAGCGAAGCCGGCTCATATCGCGGTTTCTTCTGGTTCTATTTCATGAACGAGCACGTGCTCCGATTTCTCAATCTGCGGTATCCGCGCGATTACAACACGGTGCCGCGACTGTATTTCTGGCTGTTCCATTTGCTGTGGCTGTTCCCCTGGAGCGTGTATCTTCCCGCAGTCGCGAAGCTCGACTTCCGCGCTCCGGACCGGGCTTCCCGAGCGCGGTTGCTGGCAGTGTGCTGGATCGGTTTTGTTCTCGGCTTTTTTACTCTATCGACGACGCAGGAATACTATTCGATGCCGTGCTACCCGGCTTTCGCCCTGCTTTTGGGTTCGGCGCTGGCCGCCGGCGGCAAGTGGCTGCGAGTGGGAACGCGCATCGCGGCAGCGGTCGCGGCAATCGCGTTTGTCGCGATCGCTTTGCTGCTTTTCGAGGTGAGGAGTTTGCCCGCGCCCGGAGACATTTCGGTCGCGCTCACCCAGAACGGCGGCGTCTACACGCTTTCACTCGGCCACATGGCGGATTTGACCTTCCGGGCTTTTGCCTATTTGAAAGTGCCGCTTGCGATTGCCGGAGTGGCGGCGTTAATCGGCGCGCTGGGCGGCTTCTTTTTGCGGGGCAGAGCGGCCTTCCTTTCGCTGGCTTTTATGATGGCGCTCTTCTTTCAGGCCGCGCGCCTGGCGCTGGTGGCGTTCGATCCTTATCTGGGGTCGCATGCGCTGGCAACGGCCCTGTTGCATGCACCGGAGGGCAAGCTGATTGTCGACGATCAGTATTATTCGTTTTCCTCGGTTTTCTTCTACTCGAATCGCACGGCGTTGCTTCTGAACGGGCGGGTGAACAACTTGGAGTATGGCTCGTACGCGCCCGGCGCGCCCAAAGTATTTATCGGCGACACCGATTTCGAGCGGCTCTGGAAATCGAGCGAACGGTATTATCTGGTGGCGAACGGGCCGTCCGTGCCAAGGTTGGAGAAACTGGCCGGTAAGGGAAACCTGCATGAAGTCGCGGAATCCGGGGGGAAATTCCTGTTCGGCAATTGAGGCGCTCGTGTTATTTGCCGCCGGTGATCAGACGCGCGCCGCGGTTGCGGGTTAGATAATTCAAGAACCATTTCATCAGCACGAGCAGCCGGTTATCGAAACCCACCAGGTACATCAAGTGGATGAAAAGCCAGGCGAGCCATGCGAGCAGTCCGCTGAAGTGAATCTTCCCCATTTCCGCGACAGCGGCGGCGCGGCCGATGGTAGCCATGCTGCCCTTGTCCCAATAGTGAAACGGTTTCGAAGGCTCGTTTCGCAGCCGCTTCCGAATCAGCCCGGCGGCATAACGTCCTTCCTGCATCGCCACCGGCGCCACTCCCGGAAGCGGCTGTCCCGTTTGATGCGTGAAAGTAGCGAGATCGCCGATCACCAGAATCTCGGGATGCCCCGCGATGGTAAGGTCCGGTTCGACGATCACGCGTCCGGCCTTATCGAGCTTCGCTCCGGCGCGCTCCGCGAGCATCTTGCCGAGACCCGAGGCGCGCACGCCGGCGGCCCAAAGCACCGTTTGCGCCGCGATGCGATCCGTTCGTTCGGCGTATTGAACCGTGACGAAGCCCGGATCGATGGCGGTGACGCGGCAATGCGTTCGCGTGCGAACGCTTAAATCGATAAGCGATTTTTCCGCCGCGGCCGATAGATCCGGGGGGTACGACGGCAGTACGCGGTCCGCTCCTTCAAGCAGCAGAATTTGCGCCTCCGCCGGGTTGATACTGCGGAAATCGTGGCGCAGCGTGTCGTTCGCAATCTCGCCCAGGGCGCCGGCAAGTTCGACGCCGGTCGGGCCCGCTCCGATCACCACAAACGTGAGCCACGCGGTGCGCTTCGCGGGATCGGTCTCAATTTCGGCGGCTTCGAATGCGCGCAGAATACGGCGGCGGATCTCGGTGGCGTTCTCGATGGTCTTGAGGCCGGGTGCAAGCTCTTCCCATTCGGGATGATCGAAGTAGGAGTGCGTGGACCCGGTGGCGACGATGAGCGTGTCGTAATCGAAGCGGCGGCCGTCGGAGAAGAGTAGCTGATGCGCGTCGGCGTCGAGATCGCGCACTTCCTCGAGCAAGACGCGAGTGTTTTTCCGATCGCGCAAGATGACGCGGATCGGCGAAGCGATTTCACCGGGCGAGAGCGCGCCGGTAGCCACCTGATAAAGAAGCGGTTGGAAAAGATGGAAATTGCGGCGGTCGAAAACGGTGAGTTCGACGGGTGCGCGCTTGAGCGCTTTCGCCGCGTAGAGTCCGCCGAAACCGCATCCGATGAGGGCCACGCGATGAAGGTTCACCCGGGACCCAGGACGTTCCGCACCTTCTCCGCCAGCTGCGCGGCCGTATACGGTTTCTGTATGAAGCCACCCAGGTTCTTGCCGGTGAAGCGCCGGATTGCCTCCACTTCGTTGTAGCCGCTGGAGAGAATCACGCGGCATCCCGGCGCGATCCTTTGCAAGTGCCTCAAGGCCTGTTCGCCGCCCATTACCGGCATCGTCATGTCCAGAAGCACTAGCGAAATCTCGCCCGATCGCTCCTCAAAAAGGTTCACCGCTTCGCGCCCGTTCTCCGCGAGAACCACGCTATAGCCGTAACGCTCGAGCGCGGTCTTCGCGATCCGGCGCACGACGTCCTCGTCGTCCACCACCAGTATCAAGCCTTCGCCGGCCAGATTCCGCGCGGGGTCGGGCGAAGGCGCGCGCGCGGGTTCGTCCGGCGAAGCGGGGAACAGCACTTTGAAAGTGCTGCCCTGTCCCGGAGTGCTATAAACGCGAATCGCGCCCTTGTGGCCGCGCACAATGCCTTGCGCCGCGGATAACCCAAGCCCCCGGCCCGTGAATTTCGTCGTAAAAAAAGGATCGAAAATCTTCTCTTGAGTGGCTGCATCCATGCCCGATCCGGAATCGTGCACTTCGAGCTCAACATACTTCCCGGGTTGTATTCCGTCCGCGGAAAAGTTCCGGGAAATGTAGATATCGTCCACGTCTTGCACCGATGTTGTCACCAACACGGCGCCGTTCTTCTCTTCGCCGATCGCCTCCGCTCCGTTGATCACAAGATTCATGATGAGCTGCTGAATCTGCGAGGAATCGGCCATCACGCAGGGCAGCTTCGGCTGAAGTTCCAGGCGCAATTGCACGTTGCGCGAAATCGAAGTCTGAATCAGCGAGCCGATCTCCCGCACAAGATCCGAGATATCGACCGGCTCGACGACGAACCGTCCTTTCCCCGCGTACGCCAGGAGTTGGCGCGTGAGCCCGGCGGCGCGATGGCTTGCCTGCACCACGTCTTCAAGCATCTTGCGCGCGGGGCTCGAGCGCGGCATGCTGTCGAGAACCAGGCTCGAGTTGCCCAAAATACCCGTCAACAAATTGTTGAAATCGTGAGCGACTCCGCCGGCGAGCAGGCCGATACTTTCAAGTTTTTGGGTCTGCTGCAATTGCGACTCGAAATGCTTGCGCTCGCGCCGGGCCTCGGCTTCCACCAGCTCGCGCTCAATCACAACCGGCAGCCGCGTGAGATTATCTTTCATCAGGTAATCCCGCGCGCCGGCCCGCATGGCTTCAACCACGATCGCTTCCTGCACCGTCCCGGAAATTACGATCAACGGAATCTCGAGCTGGCGGTCCTTTAAGAGCTGCAAGGCGCGGGGGGCGTCGAACTCCGGCAGGTAGTAGTCCGAAATCACGATCTGAAAATCCGGATTTTCGAGCGCGCCGGCCATCCGCGCCGCCGTCTCGACACGGGTTACCTCCGGATCGTATCCGCCGCGTCTAAGGCTCCGTTCGAGCAGCAGCGCATCGTCTTCGGAGTCTTCGACCAGCAGAACTCGCAGGGGTTTCGACATCCGCTATCGTTTCAAAGCGATGGGAACGCACTGGTTCAGCGATAGCCAATACACTCCCAACTGTTTTATGGCTTCCATAAACAAGTTGTAATCGACCGGCTTTCGAATGTAACTATTGACGCCCAACTGGTAGCTGTTCACCAAGTCCTCTTCTTCGTTGGATGAAGTCAAGATCACGACCGGGAGTAACTTCGTGCGGCGATCGTTCCTAAGAAGCCTCAGAACTTCGAGCCCGCTAAGTTTGGGGAGATTGATATCGAGCAAAACGACGCGCGGCACGCGCCCCGGATCGCGCCGCGCGAAGCGGCCCTGGCAAAACAAGTAATCGAGCGCTTCCGGGCCATCGCGCGCGACTTCGATCTCGGCGGAAAGATGGTTCTGGCGGAAAGCGCGCATGGTAAGCGCCTCGTCGTCGGCGTTGTCTTCCACCAGTAGGATCAAGTCGGCGGTCATTAGGGACGCTCAACGGGCCTTCGACGATCCGGGCGATCGGCCTCTTTCCACCCTTCGCGCGCCTCGCGCCCCGCTTCCCGAAGTTTTACGGCCGCTTTTTCGGCCGCTTTCTTGGTCTCGTCGGCAATCTCGTGCGCGGCTCTGCCCGCCTTCCTCGCGGCGGTATCGACGCCGTTCCCGGCGCGCTCCGCCGCATCCCGCCGCTCCCGCGCGGCCTCGCGTTCGCGCGCGTTGGAATCGCGATCGAGGCGCGCGCACGCGCCCGCCGCCATCGTCAGAAGAACCGCAATTAAAAGAGCGCAAAGCCGCATAATCTCTCCATCAACCATTATGCGCAGGCGCGGCCGGGCCTGCGACTTTTCAAGCCACGACTTGTTTGATGACGGTGCCGCCGGTATCCGTCAACCGCATGTTGCGGCCGCCGCTGTAGTAGGTAAGCTGCATGTCGCTGAGGCCCATCAGGTGCAGCACGGTCGCGTGGACGTCGCGCATGCGGTAGACATCCTGAACCGCTTTGAATCCGAGATCGTCGGTCGCGCCGGTGACCGTGCCATGCTTTACGCCCGCGCCCGCAAACCACATCGTCATGGCGCGCGTGTTGTGGTCGCGCCCGGCCTTATCGCGGAGATCGGCCGGGTTATCCGGCGTGCGCCCGAATTCGCCCATCCAGACGATTAAAGTCGAATCCAGAAGCCCGCGCTGTTTCAAATCTTTCAGCAAGGCCGCGATCGGTTGATCGGTTTCCTGGGCGTTTTTCTCGTGATTCTTCTTAATTTCAATGTGCCCGTCCCAGGATTGGCTCGGCGTATAGAGCTGCACGAATCGAACGCCTTTCTCGACCAGTTGCCGCGCCATCAAGCAACGTTTCCCGAACGATTCCGTCGTCGCGTCGTTCAGGCCGTACATTTGTTTCGTGGCGTCGCTTTCATGGCTGACGTCGAGCGCCCCGGGCACTTCGGCCTGCATCCTATACGCGAGTTCGTAAGAATCGAGGCGGCCCTGCAACTCCGGATTGGTCGCGTGCTTTTCGATGAAATCGTGATTGTAGGCGCGTAGCAGGTCCATCTCCCGAGCCTGCAATTCCGGCGTGACGCTCGCGGGCGGTTTCAGATCGTAGATCGGCTCGCCTTTCCAGCGCAAAACGGTTCCCTGGTAACTGGCGGGAAGAAATCCGCTGCCCCATTGCTGCGAGCCGCTGAAGGGCAGCGAACGGAAATCGGGCAGCACCACGAAAGCGGGAAGGTTTTGATTTTCCGTGCCGAGGCCGTAGGTGGCCCATGCGCCGACCGAAGGCCGCCCCGGAATGACGAAGCCCGTGTTCATCAGGAAAACCGCCGCGGGATGGTTGCCGTTTTCCGTCTGGATCGAGCGCACGAAGGCCATGTCGTCAACGCACTCGGCCAAATGCGGGAAGAGGCTCGAAACGTCCATGCCACATTGGCCGTGCTTCTTGAACGGGAACGGACTGTTGAGGATCAGACGAGGTTTAGCGAACAAATTCGCCTGGTCCGTGTTCTTCTCCTTGCTCCAGTCCATGACGGTGTTGTCGAGCCGGGCAAGCGCGGGTTTCGGATCGAACGTATCGACCTGGCTCACGCCCCCGAGCATGGAAAGGAAGATGACCGACTTGGCTTTAGGCGCGAAGTGGGGCTTCTTCGGCGCGAGCGGATTGCTCTCCATTCGGGCCGCGAACAGATCGCGATTGAAGAGATCCATGAGGGCGAGTCCGCCGACACCGGTCAGACTTCCATATAAGAAACGGCGACGCGATTGTTCTAGATCCATCTTGATTTCCTAATTGACGTACACAAACTCATTCAAGTTAAACAGCACCACGCCTAAACGGGTCAACGCCTCTTGCGCCGGCAGATCCCCGAGCACCGCGGCCGCTTTCTTGCGTTCCCCATC
Source organism: Bryobacteraceae bacterium (assembly GCA_051003795.1). GTDB lineage: Bacteria > Acidobacteriota > Terriglobia > Bryobacterales > Bryobacteraceae > JALYXS01. The sequence continues at coordinate 33,665 of JBPCKZ010000234.1, forward strand.
CGTCGGTTGACGATCCAGCGCCACCAGGAACGCGCGATCGATCTGCTTCGTCCGGTCAGGCCCCGCGAACTCGATTACGCGATCCGCGAAATGCCTCGCTTCCCGGTTGGCGAACTCGCTATTCAACAGCGAGAATGCCTGCGTCGGCACGGTTGTCACGTTCCGGCGCGCGCACGACTCATTCATGTTCGCGCCATCGAAAACCTCGACGATCGGCATCATCACGGAGCGGCGCTGGAACGTATAAATCGTCCGGCGGAGTTGATCTTTCTCATCCGACGGGAACCACTTGAAAAACTCGAAACCATCGGCCACATCCGCGGGGATATCCAAAAACACGCCTGGGCCTCCGCCAGCTTTTTGCAGCCTGCCTCCGGCCTGCAGAATCGAATCCCGCAATACTTCCGCTTCCAGCCTTTGCCAGTTCGCATGCCAGAGCAAACGATTATCGGGATCTTTCTTCGCGAACGCGGCGAATTCCGGCGTTTCGGACGCTTGCTGGTAGGCGTTCGAGAGCAGCATCAGGCGGTGCATTGCCTTCACGCTCCACTTCTTCTCGACAAATTGCGCCGCTAGCCAATCGAGCAGTTCGGGATGCGAAGGACGATCGCCGTTCATGCCCCAATCGCTCGGCGTTCGGACCAGACCTTCGCCAAAATGATGCTGCCAAATACGGTTGACCATGACGCGCGCGGTCAGCGGATTGTCTGGATTCGCGATCCATTCCGCGAGCGCGAGGCGGCGGCCGGAACTACCGCCGGAAAACGGAATCTTCGCCGGCTCATTCTTGCCAACCACGCATTGCAGAAATCCGGGCTCGACCTTCTCGCCTTTGTTCGCCAGTTCGCCGCCCAAGAGCAAATAAGTATCCGCGACCACGGGAACCTGCGGCGGCACAACGTCCGAGACGGCGTAAGCCATCGGGCGATAGCGCGGCGCGGCGTCGGCGAAACGCCGGGCTTCATCTCGAACGGCGGCGTAGCGGGCGCGATCGTCCGCCGTGTACGCCGGGTCCTTCACGTCTTTCAGCGCTTTCCGGAAATCCTCGGCGTTCTTGTCGTCCGATTTCAGATTCCGCGCCGCGACGTACTTCGACTTCATCTCTTTTTCGACCTGGTTGAAGCGCTCACCGGCCTCGTCCGCTTGATCCTCATATTGCCGCGCGAGCTGCTTCATGCGATGTTGCGGATCTTCGGACGGCGTGAAGGGAGCCGGGCGCTCGTCGGGCTTGGTGGCCGCGAAAAATGCTTGCATGCGATAGAAATCTTTTTGCGGGATCGGGTCGTACTTGTGATCGTGGCAACGCGCGCAGCCCGCCGTGAATCCTAGAAACACTTGCGCCGTGGTTGCGGTAACGTCGTTCAGAAAATCCTGGCGAAGCTGCGTTTTGAAATTCGCGTCGGCTTCCCACGTCGCCATGCGCAGATAGCCGAGCGCGATGAGGCGCTCCGAACGCTCTTCCGGCTTGGATTGTTTGCCTCCCATCTCATCGCCCGCGATCTGCTCTTTCACGAACAGGTCGTACGGCTTGTCTTTGTTGAACGCGCGAATCACATAATCGCGATAGCGCCATGCGGTGGGACGCTCGCCATCGATCGCGAAACCGTCCGACTCGGCGAAGCGGACGAGATCGAGCCAGTGCCGCCCCCAACGCTCGCCATAACGCGGATCGTCGAGTAGCTTGTTTACGATCTTTTCGTAAGCGCCGGGAGTTTGGTCGTCAACGAAGGACTGCACCTCCTCGGGCGAAGGCGGAATCCCGATCACGTCCAGATAAACCCGGCGAATGAGTGTACGCCGGTCCGCCGGAGCAGCGGTTTTCAGGCCGGCGGCTTCGAGTTTCCCAAGCACGAAAGCGTCGACGGGATTCACCACCCAGGCCGAATTTTCAACGGATGGTACCGCGGGCGCGACGGGCTTGTGCAGCAACCAGTTGAGGTATGCCTGCTTGGCGGAGTCAGCCTGCGGCACCCCCTTCATTTCATCGATGGCCGCGGCGACCTCCGCAATTTTCGCTTCGGGCAACGAACCGCCCATCGGCATTTTCGGGGTCTTTTCCCCGCGAAGATATTGAATGAGCAGACTATGGGCGGAGTCGCCCGGGGTGATTGCCGCGCCGTGCTTACCGCCCGTCAGGAGGTCGTCCAGACCGGCAACGCTTAATCCGCCCGCCGCGCCGCTGACGGTGTGGCAGGAGGCGCATTTCTCGCTCAACAAAGGCTGAAGGCGCCGCGCGAAAATTTCGGGATTCGTGGCGGGCAGAGCACTGGCCGCCGTAACGATCAGTGCCGCAATCGCCCGGAAAAACATCGTCACCTCGTGTTTATGTGGATGAGGGTTATTCTATCAAAGACTAGGCTGCGGCGTTCGATTCAACCGCGGCCTCTGCCGCCGCCGTGAAGTACGCGCAATCGGGATGGTGGAACACCAGGGCGCTCACGCTCGCTTCCGGTTCCATCATCATGCCCTCGGTCAAATGGCAGCCGATATCTTCCGGCCGCAGCAAGGCAAACAGCGCCTGCTGATCGTCTAGATTCGGGCAGGCCGGATATCCGAAGCTGTAACGCTTCCCCCGATAGCGCGACGTGAATCGCTCCTGCATCGTCGTTTCCGGTGAATCCGCAAAGCCCCAATCTTCGCGAATCCGGCGATGCAGCCATTCCGCGCAGCCTTCGGCCGTCTCGATGGCGAGCGACTGAAATCCATGCGCTTTCACGAATTCCCCGGCATTCTTGGCTTCCTGGGACTTCTCGACCACGCCCGCGCCCGCCGTCACGACAAATAACGCCAAGTGATCCCGCGCGCCGTTCCGAGCCGGCAGAATGTAGTCGCTCAGGCACAACCCGTTCTCGCGCGGTTGCCGCCCGAAGTGAAATGTGTGAATCGGCGTTTCCCCGGAAGGCGCGAACAGATGCACGGAATTGCCGTCGCGCTCCGCTTCGAAGAACTGCCAAACGGCCTTCGCCTTCATGAATTTCATGGCTTCGCGCTTGACGTCTTCCACCAGATGAAAAAGCTCGAGCGCTTTCGGGTCCTGATGCGCGAGCTGCTTCTCGAAGTTCCCCTTGTAACCAAGATGGCGGCCGTAGAGCATGTACGGATTGATATAGCTCCAAACTTCCGTCAATTGCGGAACGTCGCGAACCTTGCGATCGAGGTACGGCGCGGAGGGAATGGGAATGTCCGTCCGCACCTTGGCGCTGCGCTTGTCGCTTACGGGAACGGGCGTTTCCAGGGGCGCTTCTTCGATCACCGCTTCGGTATGCGTGTTCGCGCTACGAAGCCCCTCGCGCTCATTGGGGTCCATGAGCTGATTCATCAGGCGCAGCCCCGTCATTGCGTCCTTGGCGTAGCAGACGGCTTCGCCATAGCTTGGCGCGATTTTATTGGTCGTGAATTTCTGCGAGAGCGCCGCGCCGCCCACCAGGATCGGCACCCGAATCCCGGCTTCTTTGAAATCGCCGGCCGTGAGCACCATCTGTTGCGCGCTTTTCACCAGCAAGCCGGAGAGGCCGATGGCGTCGGGCTTGTGCTTGCGATACGCCTCGATCAACTGCTCCGAAGGAACCTTGATTCCGAGATTCACGACCTCGTAGCCATTGTTCCCCAAAATGATTTCGACGAGGTTCTTGCCGATATCGTGAACGTCGCCCTTCACCGTGGCGAGCAGAATTTTCCCCCGTGCCGCCGTCTCGGCCTTTTCCATGAACTGCTCAAGGTGATTGACGGCGGCCTTCATGGCTTCGGCCGATTGCAGCACTTCGGCCACAATCAGCTCGTTGTTGTTGAACAGCCGGCCTACCTCCGCCATGCCGGCCATCAGCGGGCCATTGATGATTTCGAGCGGCCCCATGCCCTCGGCGCGCTTGCGATCGAGATCCGGGATTAAACCCTCTTTGGTGCCCTCGATAATGTAATTCGCGATGCGCTGGTCGAGCGGTAAATCCGCCGCTTTTAGTTTCGTTTTGCCGGAAGCGCCCCGGAAATGCTCGGTGATTGCGGCGATGTGACGCTGGTTATTGGCGGTGCGTTCCTCGGCGGTCTGCTCGCGCCAATCGGGAATCGGACTGCCGAACTCCTGCCCGGCCGGCGTGTTGAACAGCAACTTCTCGGCGAGCTTCCGCTCTTGCTCGGGAATCGACGCGAAGCGTTCCAGCTTCTCGGCATTCACGATCGCAAGATCGAGTCCCGCCTTCGTGCAGTAGTAAAGGAAAACCGAATTCACGACTTCCCGGGCGGCGGCCGGAAGACCGAAAGAAATGTTCGAGACGCCAAGAGCCGTCTTGACGTAAGGAATTTGCGCTTTAATCAGCCGGAGCGCTTCGATGGTTTCGACCGCGCCGCCAACATAGTTGGCATCGCCCGTCGCGCACGGAAACACCAGCGGATCGATGATGATGTCCTCGGGCGGAATGCCGTATTTGTTCGTGAGCAGATCGACCGATCGCCGCGCGACGGCCAGCTTCCGATCGCGGGTGAAAGCCTGCGCCTGCAGCTTGTCTTCATCGATCGTCCCCACAATCAAAGCCGCGCCATACTGCTTCGCAACGGGACACAATCGCTCGAACTTCTCTTCGCCGTCTTCGAGATTGATCGAGTTGATGATGCTTTTTCCCTGGCAATACGTCAGCGAAAGCTCGACCGCGCGCGGATCGGTGGTATCGATCATGATCGGCGCCTGGATAATGCGGATCAGCTTTTCGTAGAAGAGCGGGATATCGTTCATCTCGTCGCGATCCGTGCTCTGCAAGCAGACATCGACGATGTGCGCGCCGTTCTTGACCTGCCGTCGCGCGATCTCGACGGCCTGCTCCCACTCCTCAGCCGCGATCAGATTTTTGAATGCGCGCGAGCCGATTACATTCGTGCGTTCGCCGACGATCAGCGGGCGGCTGCTCTCATCCGCCTCCACCAGTTCGATGCCCGTGTAATAGGCGCGGTGTTGCCGTCCGGGAACGAGGCGCGGCTTCTTGCCCGCGGCCATTTCCGCAATCGCCTTGATATGCGCATCGGTGGTGCCGCAGCAGCCGCCGACGATGTTCAACCAGCCGTGTTTGATGAAGCGGTCCAATTGTTCCGCGAGCGATTGCGGCGTTTCGAGATAGAGACCGTCTTCGTTCGGCAGGCCGGCATTGGGATAGCAAGAAACATGCGTCGATGCCATCTCGCTAATCGTGCGGATATGGTCGGTCATGAACTCGGGGCCGGTCGCGCAGTTGAGGCCGATCGAAAGCAGATCGGCGTGCGAAATCGAGGTCCAGAGCGCGTCGGCAGTCTGGCCGGCAAGCATGGTGCCCATCGGCTCGATGGTTCCCGAAACCATGACGGGAATGTTGCGTCCAATCTCGCGCTTGAGCTGGTCGATGCCGAGCAGCGCGGCTTTCACGTTCCGCGTATCCTGGCACGTTTCGACCAGCAGAATATCGACGCCGCCGTCGATTAGCGCTTTCGCCTGGTCGTGAAAATTCCGAACGAGTTGCGGAAAGGTGACGCCGCCAGTCACCGTGATTGCTTTCGTGGTCGGTCCCATCGATCCCGCGACGAAACGCGGCTTGGCGCCCGTGGCAAATTCGTCAGCCGCTTGGCGGGCGAGTTGCGCCGCCGCGAAGTTCAAGGCGTATGCTTCGTTTTCGACCTGATATTCTGCCAGCACCAACGCCGTGCCGCCGAAAGTGTTGGTCTCGATGATGTCGGAACCGGCGATCAGATACTGGCGATGAATGGTCGAGACGACATCGGGCCTGGTCTTGACCAGGTACTCATTGCAGCCTTCAAGCGAGGCGCCGCCGAAATCCGCAGCGGTCAGATGCACCTGCTGCAACATGGTCCCCATGGCGCCATCGAGCACGAGGACACGGGTGGCGAACGAATCGGCAAGCGCCTGTCGGCGCAGTTCTGATGAGGTCACGGGAAGTCACTATTTTACCAGCTTGCGCGGCACGGGACACGACGCCTGAGGTGGTAGTGCGTTAATGTTCGTTGTTGAGATTAAGAAGTGATCTGCGGTGGATGGCAGTCATCGTCTTTACGCGCGTCTGTGAATTTTATATCTCCAGACAATAATCTTTTCGCCTCCGACTCCCACTTGCCAAGGCAGTCACGCACTCCAGACATAAGTAGGGGCACTTGGTCAGCGCTACCTGGCCTAAAAGCCTCTTCCGGACCTTCGGACGGCATCGGGTGTCTGAACTCGATACTCGGGACAGAACTGATAAAGGCGTGCGCCCCTATGATTTGATTAAAGCGAAGAACTCCCGACTTTCCGTCTGGCCGATCATATAAGTAATAAATGTATGCGCGATCCGGCGATATGCACTTCATTGCTTCAGTATAGAGTTACTCCGGGCCGTAAATGCTCTCGGTTACAATAGCAAAATTTTGCAGCAGACATTTAGCGCAAAACCTGATATTTACCCCTACGCCTCCCGATCCCGGCGGCGTGATACTATTTCGAGCTAAGAAAGGCAGGATGCCCATGACTATTCGACGATTAGCGACCGCCGGTTTGGCAGTCATATCAATGCTGGTATCCGTTCCCGGACTATTTTCTCAGGCCGATTCCGGACGCATCTCCGGGACAGTTCGCGACAGCTCCATGACGAGTGTTCCCGGAGCTTCCGTTCAAGCTGTCCGAACGGCTACCGGCCAAACGTTCGAGACCAAGACAAATCCCGCAGGCCTGTTTGTTTTCCCCAACCTGCCGGCGGGAAACTACGATCTTTCCGTTTCCGCGCCGGGCTTCAAGACCACCAGGCAATCGGGCATTGTGCTCGACGTGGCATCGTCGCGCACGCTCGAGATTCCCTTGGAATTGGGCGAGCTGTCGCAACAGATTGCCGTTGCGGCTTCGGCCGAGCAGGTTCAGACCGAGTCCAACGATGTGAGCCGCTTGATCGACGAGAAGCAGATCAGCCAGATCGCGTTGAACGGGCGCAATCACCTGCAACTTCTGGAATTCATTCCCGGTTCGGTCTCGATGAACCTCAATCCGTTGAGTATCGGGTTGAATCTGACGCAGGCCTTTAACGGGGTGACGACGTCATCGGTGTACACATTGCTCGATGGCGCCGAGAATCTGGACAACGGCGGCGACGGGCTCATCATCACCAGCCCGAACATCGATGCAATTTCGGAAGTCCGCGTCCTGACCGCGAGCTACGCCGCCGAGCACGGCGGCCGCGGCGGGGCCATTGTCAACGTGGTGACGAAAAGCGGAACGCGCGATTTTCACGGCACTCTATTCGAATTTGTCCGGAACGACGCTTTCGACGCACGGTCGTTCTTCTCGGCCCAAAAACCGATTCTTCGCTTCAACGATTATGGCGTCACGCTCGGCGGACCGGTTTACATTCCGGGCCGCTGGAATCGCGACAAGAACAAGCTGTTTTTCTTCGTCAGTGAAGAGTGGCATTACAATCATCAGGGACAGACGCAAATCAGCTTCGTGCCCACCGCGGCGGAACGGGCCGGCAACTTCAGCCAATCGCGGCTGGGCTTGCCGATCGATCCGGCGACGGGGTCCCCGTTTGCCAATGGCGTAATTCCGGCGAGCCGGTTCTCTCAGAATGGGCCGTTATTGCTCAAGCCCTATCCGCTGCCCAACTATTCCGGGTCGGGCGGCAACTATAGCGTAAATGGTGCCAGCGAATTCGACGTTCGCGAAGACCTTTACCGGTTCGATTACCTGGTATCGCCCAAAATGCAGGTCAGCTACCGCTGGACCGCCGATACCAACTTCATCTATCAGCCGTTTCAAGGCAGCAATACGGGAATCGTGCCCGGAACGAGGCCCAGGCCCGGAGTTAACACCGAGTTGACGCTGACGAATACTCTCTCTCCTACTGTTGTGAACGTGTTTGAGGCCGCGTTCTCGCGTAACATCGTCAAAGCTGTCGCCTACAACTCCGTTTTGAAGCGGACCGCGCTCGGGCTGACGTTTCCGGAACTCTATCCATCGAACGATCTCGGCGTGGGCCCGTCGCTCAACATCGACGGCATCGAAGCCTATAACTTTGGCGATCGCCTGAATAAATTCAACGATAACTTCCAGCTCCGCGACGATTTTTCGGTCGTGCGCGGATCTCATATTCTGAAATTCGGCAGCCATGACGTTCGCAACCACACGAACGAGAATCTGGGCGCGCCCAATCAGATCGTCGATAACGGGCAGGTCTTCTTCAACACTTCCGCCAAAAATACGACGCGCAATCCGCTAGCCGACGCGCTGCTTGGCAACTTCTATCAGTACAACGAAGATCAAACCGTTCCGAGCAGTTGGTCGCTCGGCACGGACCTCGAGTTCTACGCGCAAGATACGTGGAAAGTGAACCGGCGCCTTACTTTGAACCTGGGCCTGCGTTACTCGTATTTCTTCCCGCTTTACAATGCGTTGGGTTACGGCGCGGAATTCCTCCCCTCGCTCTACAACCCCGCATTGGTGCCGCTGGTGAACCGGTCGGACGGCTCGCTCGCGCCGGGAACGGGAGATCCTTACAACGGGATCGCGATACTAGGCTCGAAGTGGCCCGCGGTCGCGGTTGGAAGGCTGCCGCAGGCGAGCGATGCAAGCCTGAACCGCCTGTTTCGGAATCTGCCAAAGGGCGGCGTGGATGTGAGCGCAAAAAACTTCGCGCCCCGGATCGGTTTCGCTTACGATCCGTTCGGACGAGGCCAGACCGCGGTTCGCGCGGGATTCGGCATGTTCTACGATCGCCAAGCCAACAATTTCCAGGATTTTTATGTGATGTCGCCTCCTTTCGCAAAGCGCTCCACAATTTACAACGGCAACATCGATAATCCTTCTGGGGGAACGCAGAAGCAGTTCCCGCCGTTGGTATCGACATCGCCGACGTACATGCCGACGCAGCAGTACATGAATTTCAACTTCGGCGTGCAGCAGCAATTACCTCTGGCCGTCATCATGGATGTGAGCTACGTCGGTACTTTGGGGCGTCACATCGTGGCTTCCGGGAATATCAATCAGCTTGTTCCGGGAACGCTCCTGCTGCCGCAAAACAGCGGGGCGAATGTCAGCGCGCTGGCGCAGTACCAGGGATACAGCACGATCAACATGCGAATGTATGGCGCGAACTCGAACTACAACAGTTTGCAGGTGGCGGTGAGCCGCCGTCTAGCCAGATCGCTCTCATTCGGCCTGAACTACACATTTTCAAAGACTCTCGACACCACCGACGGAAGTTTTCAGAACATTTACAACCAGAAGGCCGAATACGGGCTGGCCAACATCAACCGCAAGCATGTACTGAACGTGAACTACGTTTATGAGATTCCATTCTTGCGTAACGCGAAAAATCCGCTGGTTCGAACGGCGCTTGGCGGCTGGGAGATCTCCGGGGTCACGACATACCAGAGCGGAGCGCCTTTCAGCGTGACTGTCCCGTCGGATATCGCGGCAATCGGCGTCTCTTCTTCACGCGCGAGCGTCGTCGGCAATCCCAATCTGCCGAGCGACCAGCACACCGTGGCTCGCTTTTTTAATACCGCCGCGTTCCTTTCGGCGGCGGCGACGCCGCGCGGTCAATTCGGCAACGGCGGACGGAACATTCTGACCGGACCGAGTTTCAGCCAATGGGACGTGGCGCTTCTCAAAAACATTCGTTTCACGGAGCGTTACAACCTGCAATTCCGCGCCGAGTCGTTTAACGCGATCAATCACGCCTCGTTTACAAGTATCAACACGACCGTCCGGTTTGACAGCGCCGGAAACCCGACGCAGGGGTTTGGCAGCATCAATGCATCGAGCCCCGGCCGGGTATTCCAGTTCGGCCTGAAAGTGTCGTTCTGATACGCGGCTTAACGGCTTAACTTGAATTATATAATTCGACGGTGAAACGATTTTCCGCGGCGCCTCACTAGCCAGCGAGCCCAAAAGCTTGCCGTTCAAGGAGAGATATTATGCCTGACGATTCGAAAAAGAAATTCGATGCGTTCATCGCCAAGGTGGTGAACGACCCCGCCAAACCACCGGAGACCTTGCTTATTCAGGGTTTCCTAGGAGCCTCTTCGGAGGCCGACCACACGCGAGTCTACGCCGATGTAACGCTCGACAGTTACGTGGACGTATTGAACGCCGATATCATTCACATGGAGCCGCTGTCGAAAGAGCAGTCGCCTTTTGGCGGATCGTATCTTTGGATCAAGAAAAGCGCGGATGTGCTGCCAGGAAGCGGCGCGCCGGACCGCAAGGGCGCGAAGTTTCTTGAAGGCCCTATCGCCGCGCAAGCCGCCGGCGGCCCGGCGGGTGAGGCTTCGCCTGGAGGTGTCGCGCTACCGATCACGGTTCCGCTGCAGGTTTGTCATCCAACAATCCTGGTAGTTGCGTGTCTTCCATCTCGGATCTGCCCATCCGCGAACCACTTGTGTCCATCCATTCAAATTAAGTGCCCGCCGTCCGTTCACAATATCTGTCCGACTCTTCCTCCGGGCTGTGTTCAACAGACGCCGCACCTTTTTTGTCCTCCGCCTCAAACGCCATTTTGTCCATCGGTGCACGTGATTTGTCCAACGTTTAGCGGGCCGCATTGCGTTGCGTCGGGCGGGCCAGGCTGTCCGGTCCTCACGCCGCAAACGCCTGAGACGCCACAGCAAGGCGGCTTTGGCGGAGGGCAGGCTTTTGCAGCAATGGCGGCCCCCGCCTTGCCGCAGACTCAATTGCCCCAGGCATGCGTAATCACCCCCGCCAGCGTCTGCCACTGCCCGTCGGTGCCCCTCGTTACCTGCCCGACACATACCTTCCACTGTCCGTCGGTTGCTGGATTCCAGTGCCCTTCAGTACAGGGGTTCCACTGTCCGTCGGTACCAGGCGTGCATTGCCCATCGCCGAATCCGGTCCACTGTCCTACACCGGTCGGCAACTGTCCCACGCCGAATCACGAATGCCCTATCACGCCGAATCCGCAGCATTGCCCAACGCCTAACCTTATCTGTCCGCATCCGACGGCGAGCTTTAACTGTCCGTCGGTCGGCGAGATCTGCCCGACCAGTTCGCCTCTGTTCTGCTGAGGCGGCAAAAGCCCCGCTGCTCTGACGGGAGTAGCGGGGCCCTTTTTGTCCGAAGATCCCTGTTTTCCGAAGCGATAAAGTTAGATGCTTCGGGCAGAGCACGCCAAATGTTTCTAAAATCGACAAATATCGTTCATTACCTTCTGGAAAAGAATCTCATCCCGGCTGAGCAGGTGGTCGACGGCGATTATATGGTCACGGAGGCCCCGCGCAGAAACCGCAACTTCAAGGTAATGAAGCGCGACCGCAGCGGCCTATTTGTAAAACAAGTGCAGCGCTGGGAGCCACAGTCGATCGCTACCGTTCAGTTGGAGGCGCATTGCTACCGGCTGACGAATGAAGATAAAGATTTCATGGCGCTACGCGATATTGTGCCGCGCTTTTATTGTTACGACGAGCGCCGTGCGGTGCTGGTAACGGAGCTGCTGCGAGGCGGCGAGACGCTGGCCGAATATCACTTCCGCAACGGCGGTTTTCCTGCGGAGGTGGCCGTTCAACTAGGGCAGGCGTTTGGCAAGTATCACCGCCACGTGAAGAGCGGGCAGGTGAAGAGCGCCGGCGCTCCTTCTTCCAGCCCGGAATTTCCGCGCAGAGCCCCATGGATTCTTTCGTTTCACAACATGACGCCGCAACTGTTGCAAAACATGAGCGGCGCCAATTATCAACTGCTGGAAACGCTAAAACGATACCCCGAGTTTGGCGCAACGCTCGACCGGCTGGCCGGCGAATGGAAGCAGGAAAGCCTGATTCACGGCGATATCAAATGGGATAATTGCGTGCTGGTTCCTAACGACGGGAATGGCACGGTAAAGCTGAAGCTGGTGGATTGGGAACTGGCGGATTGGGGCGACCCCTGCTGGGACGTGGCGGCGATCTTCAGCGCTTTTATCGTTTTCTGGATTCAATCGCTGCCGCTGACGCCGGGTGAAGACGCGGCGCGCGCCGTTAATGTGACGCAATTTCCGATGGAAAAAATGCAGCCTGCCATTCGAACATTTTGGGAGGCGTACCTGAAGGAGATGCAGCTTGACGCCGCCGCGGCACGCGACGTTTTGCGGCGGTCGGTGCTATATTGCGGCGCACGCACTATTCAGACGGCGTACGAATATGTGCAGATGTCGCCGCAGATGAGCAATCTAAGCCTCTATATGCTGCAGGCAAGCATGAATATTCTGCTGCAACCCGAGGCGGCCACCAGCGAGTTGCTAGGGTTGAGTACGCAATGAACGGCGAACTGGAACGAACCTTGCTGCTGGTCATTAACGAGTTGGAATTTAGCGGGCCGGAGGCTTTTGTTTTCGCGGGCCGGCCATCCGCGCTGTGGAGTAATGGCCACGCGCCTGCGGATGGGCGGCAGCCGGCGCCCGAAGCGCTGCAAAACGCGCTCTACGGTAGCTGCTATACCCGGCGCTTTCAAGGTTCGCTCGAAGACATAACGCCGAACATGAGCGAAGATGCGACCGGTTGGGTGGAGGCGCTTTCCGCCGCGAACATGTCAAAGGACCGTTGGGAAGAGGGCTGGCAGGTGCAACAGTTTCTGCCCAGCGGCCAGATCTACGGGCAGAAACCTGGGCTGGTCCGCGCCTTTTGGCCGGGTGAATTCATTACGCGCGCCAACCATGGCATGGCGCCCCAACCCGGCACGCCCATCGCCGTATTCTTTCCCCGCGAGTCGCGCAATCTGCAAAACGGATTCTACTTCGTTTTTGGCGAGGCGCTGGCCGACTGGCACGACGAGTTTCCGACGGTTCGCTATTACTGGAACATCAGGAGGGAAGGCGCCGCGCCCCTGGTTCAATCGCTTACTGCCGCACTCAATAAGTATCAGGTCCCGTTCCGTTTCAAGATTCTCAATCACCCCGCCATGCTTGGGCGCAGCGATGCTGCGATTCTCTATTTGGGCCGCCGGTATTACCGTGCCGCGGCCGAAATCTGCGGCGAGACTCACGACAAGATAATCGATCTACTGGATGAACCGGTGCCTTTGTTTACTTTGCGGCTAGCCAAGGGCCTGGCATTCGCCGAAGATCCAGGCACGCAAGAAAGTTTCGGCATGATGCGCTGCCGGCTCCTGGCGGAGGGCCTCTGCGCGGCCTTTTCCGAAGGCCGGACCACCGCCGGGGACAGGCTTGAACGCGTGCGGCAATATTTTACCGCGAACGGCATTTCGTTAGAACACCCATTTCTCAATGCCGGTTCCGTTTTTTCCTACGAGTTTCCCCAGTGACGGAATTCTTTGAAACGGCGCAAGCGATAGGAGCGCGGCTATGCCGTGACGCGATCTGGTCAAACGGCCGCTGCAACTGGATTGGCGCTTCCATGGAGAGCGTTGCGGGCTGGACCGTCGTGCAGAAATCGTTTGGCCCGGATTTATATTCCGGAACGAGCGGCATCGGCATTCTGCTGGCCGAATTGGCCGCTCTCAACAATGAGCGGCTTTTCCGCAAAGTGGCCGAAGGCGCGGCGTGCCAAGCCGTTTCGCGCGCGACGGATATTCCGCCGCAATTGAGAGCGGGTTTTTACAGCGGTCACGCAGGCATTGCCTACGCGCTTGTACGAATGGGAGAGCGGCTTGGCAACGAGGCGCTGATTGAGCGCGGATCGGCCTTGATGGACACCTTGACCGGCATCGATTTAGAGGAACAAGGAACCGACGTGGTAAGCGGCGTGGCCGGACTGATTCCGGCGCTGCTGCTCATGCACCGGAAATTCAAACGGCAGAGCTTGCTCGATCTCGCCGTAAATTGCGGAGACAAACTGGAGAAGACCGCCCATCGGAGCGACGATGGCTGGTCATGGAAGACGATTGATACGCCGGGAGAAGAGCAGCGCGACCTCGCGGGTTTCTCCCATGGCACGGCTGGTATCGGTTGGGCTTTTCTCGAATTGAGCCAGGCGAGCGGTGAAAACCGTTACCGTCAAGCCGCGGAGGAAGCGTTCCGCTACGAGCGGCGTTGGTTTAGCGCGGAGCAAGGGAACTGGCCGGATTTCCGCAGCGGCATGGGTTCACCGGCTGAAGCGAATGCGGGTCCAACATATACCGTGGCGTGGTGCCACGGCGCTCCAGGGATCGGCTTATCACGCCTCCGGGCTTTTGAAATTACGGGCGATAAGACCTGCTCACGCGAAGCGGACATCGCCGCGCAAACGACCGTGCGGTACTTGAGCATGCCGCAGGTTGCGCAGGCGGGCTATTCGCTTTGCCACGGCTGCGCCGGCAACGCGGATTTTCTGCTGGAAGCGGCGCGCGTCCTAAACAATCCAAATTACCGGCTGGCGGCTGAACAGACCGCGCGCCAGGGCATTGCCTGGTTTGAATCGAAGCGCGATCCATGGCCCTGTGGAGTTCTGGGAGGAGCGGAGACGCCGAATTTGCTGCTCGGGACGGCGGGCATTGCCTTGTTCTATCTCAGGTTGGAGCCTGCGGCGCGCGTGTCGCCGGTACTTATGGTCGGCCCAGGCAATTAGCGGGACAACCTGCTGCGTGGAAGCTCATAATATCCGCGACGCGAGAAGCTTTTCGTTGAACTTCGATCCGAGGCCGGGGCGATCGCTCAGGAGAATCTCTCCGTTCTTCACTTCGGTCGGAGGCTCCAGCAGATCGTTCTCCCAGCGATCCTGCGGCGCGGTCGATGGGTACTCCTGCGCGAGCAGGTTCGGCAGCGTGACGGAGACGTGAGCCGCCGCGCGCGCCACCACCGGCCCGCACCAGCAGTGAGGCGCGACGGCGGCATCATACAACTCCGCCAGGGCGGCCGCATGGCGCATCTCGAGAATTCCGCCGATATTGCCAACCTCCGGCTGGATCACGCGAATCGCGGAATCCAGCACCTCCTTGACCTGCATCCGGTCGAAAATGCGTTCGCCAGCGGCCAAGGGAATCGGCGTGGACGCGGCGATCTTTCGAAATAAATCGGGGCGGCCCGGCGGAATCGGCTCTTCAAAGAAGACGAGGTTGAAATCCTCCAGTTCTTTCGCGGCCCTCAAGCCCCCCTTGAGGTCGAACCTCACATGCCCGTCCACGGCCAGTTTGAAATCCTCGCCGAGTCCGCTTCGGAATGCCTGCGCGACCTTTCGGTAGGCCTTGATTTCCGGAGGACTCGGGTCGCCGTGGCTCGGGCCAAACGGGTCGAACTTGAACATGCGGAATCCGGCTTCCTTGGCCGCGATGGCGCGTTCCACCTGGCCTGCCGTATCTTCGATTCCGACGTAGGCTCCATGATTCGCATAGAGAGGCACGCCTGCTCGCACGCGGCCGCCGAGCAATGCGTGAATGGGCAAGCCCGAGGACTGCCCGGCGATATCCCAAAGCGCGATCTCGATAGCCGACACCGCGGATACCCACCACAGTCCCGAATCGAGCGCTACGGGGTAGCCCTCGGAGATCCGGTGCGCGAACCGGTTCACAAACGCGCCGATTTCGAGCGCATTGGCACCCGTGATCTGAGATCCAATCGTGTCGACCGCATCCCGCACCAGCCGGACTCTCTCATGGTTCTGGCCGCCGCCCCAGGAGAACGCTTCTCCGATGCCTTCAATGCCCTGGTCAGTTTGGACGCGCACGAATACCCAGCCGGCATAGCCGCGGGTCGCCTTTATAACTACTGGCTTCACGCTTGCGATTTTGATCGTGCCGGGCATCGGTTGCGCGCCCGCGGCGCCGGCTCCAATCGTGCCGGCGGTTATGGTTCTAAAAAAATGTTTTCTCGTCATGGCAGTCAGAGCAGGCGCGACGCGATCAACTTTTCGTTAAGCTTGGACCCGAGCCCCGGCCGATCCGTCAGTACGATCTCGCCATTGCGAATCTCCGTGGGCGGGTCCAACATCTCGCGTTCCCATGGATACTCGGGCGCTATAGCCGGGTATTCCTGCGCAAGCAGGTTCGGGATGGTTGCGCTGACGTGAGCGGCGGCGCGGCACAGCACGGGACTGCACCACGAGTGCATGGCGACCTTCACGTTGTATAGTTCGGCGAGGGCGGCCGTTTGGCGCCCCGCCAGGATGCCTCCGAAGTTCCCGATTTCCGGCTGGATGACTTGAATAGCGCCGGAATCGAGGAGTTCCTTGGCTTCCCGCCGAGTCATCATGCGTTCGCCCGCGGCTAGCGGGATGGATGTCGAATCCGAGATTTTTCGGAACTGGTCCGAGCGGCCCGGCGGGATCGGCTCCTCTAAAAACACAAGATTAAATGGTTCGAGTTCCTTGACCACCCTCAGCGCGCCTTCCAGATTGAACTTCGTGTGAACGTCGATCGCCAGCAGATAATCCGGTCCGAATCCATCGCGAAAAACCTGGACCTCCTTGACGTACTTCTTTACCTCAGCGAGACCAGGGTTCCCGTAGGAGCGGAATGGGTCCCACTTGAACATCTTGAAGCCCGCTTCTTTCAGGCGAATCGCGCGATCGAATCGCTCCTGAGTGTCTTGCTCCAGCGCGTTGAACACGCCATGATTGGCGTAGATCGGAATGGATTGGCGGAGTCGGCCGCCAAGCAACGCATGAATGGGGAGTCCCGCGACCTGCCCCGCGATGTCCCATAACGCAATTTCGATAGCCGAGATCGCGGTGACCCAATTCACCGAGGGAGGTCCCGCCGATCTCTTACCCTGAGGCTCACCGAGCGGCTCGACTTGGAACAGGGCGCCCATCGACTCCCCGGAGTTTGTCGCGGCCGCATCCGACGCAAACCGGTTCAAGAACCCTTCGATATCGAGAGGACTTGTACCCACAAGTCTTGTCCCGATCGACTCGATGGTCCGGCGAATTTCCGCGATGTTCGGAAGGCTCCGGCTCTGCAAAGGAAAACCTTCGCCAATGCCCTCGACACCTTGATCCGTCTGCACGCGGACCAGCATCCAGCCCGTAGCGCCGGTGTCGCGGTTCGCCTTGATGGGAATCGGCAGGACCTTGGTGATCTTGATCCGGGTTTTGGCGATTGAGCTCGGGGCTCCGAAGGCCACGCCGCCGGCCACGAGGGCGCCAGCCGCCGATGTTTTCAGGAAAGTTTTCCTATTCATGTCTTCGCCTCAAAGAAACAGCCAGTCTCCGCTCGCCCATACATGCGATGAACAAATACAGCATACAGCGGTTTGTGATAACATCTGCCGGAAAGATGAAGCAGAACCGCCGCGAATTTCTCGGCGCGGTTGCCATGGCCGCTTCAGCCACCGCGGCTTCACAGTCCGCGCCTCCCGTTCCCATCGATATAGGCCGCCAGCTATTTGTCGACGATTGGATTATTCAATCCTCCACTCTCACCCGTTCGTTTCACCACCCGCGTATTCATGAGGCCAGCCCGGTTCTGAAGCCTGAAACGCCGTTGGAGATGCACAACGGCTGGCTTCCCAACGCGTGCCCTTTCGACGATGGCGTTTTCTTCGATCCGAAAGACCGCCTCTTCAAAATGTGGTACCGGGCCGGCTTTTTCGGCACTGTCGCGTATGCGGAGAGCAGTGACGGCGTGCATTGGCGGCGGCCCAGGCTCGACATTGAACCCCGCACGAACCGGGTACTCCGGCGCGGCGATCTCTTTCAGAGGGACGGCGTTTCGGTTTGGCTGGATCAAAATTCGCCCAAGCCCGAAGAGCGGTTCAAGATGTTTGCGTACTTTCGAGAACGGGCAACACCGCTCGGATACGCGGACTTTTATGAGCGAGCGGAGCCCGTGGCGCCCACGGTCAGACAAGGCGGCGAGGTCTACACCTCAGCGGACGGAATTCACTGGAACAAGCGCGCCGATACCGGCCCTTGCGGAGACAACACATCGTTTTTCTATAATCCGTTTCGAAAAAAATGGGTTTACAGCATTCGCTCCTACAACCAGCGGGGCCGTATTCGAAGTTATCGCGAGCACGACGATTTCGTGGAGGGAGCGCGCTGGGACAAAAAAGACGTTGTGTTCTGGTTGAGCGCGGATGACAATGATCCACCGGACCCGCAACTGGGCTATGAGACGCAACTGTATGATGTCGATGCCGTGGCTTAGGAAAGCCTGATGATCGGAATGCTGGCGATCCATCGGGGGCCGCCCAATGAGGTTTGCGCGAAAAGCGGAGTGCCTAAGATTACGGACCTGACGGTTGCGTATAGCCGCGACGGGATCAAATGGGAGAGACCGGACCGGGGTTCGTTTCTTGCCTGCTCGCAAAAACCGGGAACGTGGAACCGGGGCTATCTGCATTCCTCGGGCGGCGTCTGCCTCGTTGTGGGAGACGAACTCTGGTTCCGGGGAAAGCATTTGTTCGTCAACGCCAACGTGAAGGGGGGCGAACTGCGCGCCGAGGTGTTGGATGAAAGCGGGAAGGTCGTTCAACCGTTTTCCCGCGATGACTGTGTTCCCGCCAAGTCGGATCGCACCGCTCAGGCTGTCACATGGAGCGGCGGCGAAGATTTGTCGCGGGTTGCTGGAAGACCTAGCGCACTTCGATTTTTCGTAACTAAGGGAGAGATTTACTCATTCTGGGTAATTCCCGACACTTCCGGCGCGAGTTACGGCTACGTTGCCGCCGGCGGACCTGGGTTCACGGGTCCAACCGACACAGCCGGTTTTACAGGAGCAAGAATTTGAGACATACGTTTGCAATCTGGTTCGTATTCGCTGCGTTCTTTCTGGCTTACGGCCAGAACCCAACGGCCAAAGTTTCCGGCACGGTAACGGACGTCTCCGGCGCGGTCGTTCCCGACGCGCTCGTCACGCTGGTTAACACCGATACGAATACAAAGGCCGAGGGCCGCACGAATGAGAGCGGTATCTACCTGATTTCGTTTCTTTCTCCCGGGCCGTATAACTTTACAGTGGAAGCGCCCAGCATGCGGCGTTACGTTCGAGCGCTGAAGCTGGTGACTGGCCAAGTGCTCCAGCTCGACATCAAGCTGGAGGTCGGTCAGACCACGGAGTCCGTCACAGTGGACGCTTCGACTCCTCTCATGCAATCGGCGACGTCGGACATCAACGACTTAGTGGAGCAGGCATTCATCCAAAACATGCCGCTTGAGAGCGGCCGCTCGGGCGCGTTAGTCCGGCTGCTCCCTGGTGTTACGTTCCAATCGGAAGAAACCTTTGAGCCGCAGTTGAATTTCTCGATGGGCGGGGGGCAATCCCGCTCGGGCGAGTACCGGCTCGATGGCGGCAATGTCACATTGAACGCGCTATTGACGCGCACGATCGAGTTCAATCCGCCGGTCGAAGCCACGCAGGAAATGAAAGTGGAAGTGAATGCTTATCCCGCCGAATACGGACATTCAACCGGGGGAGTCTTCTCCATGACGACCAAGTCCGGGACGAACCAATATCACGGGGCGGTTTACGAGAATTTCCGCAACAGCGATCTCGATGCCCGCAGCTTCTTCGCGCCCTCCGTGGCGCCTCGCAAATACAATGTGTTCGGAGTTGAGGCGGATGGACCGATTCGAAAGGACAAGACCTTCTTTATGTTCTCGTACGAAGGCACGCGACGGGTGGACGGCAACACCAGAGTGTACAGCTTTCCCTCGGCGCAGGAAATCCGCGGCGATTTTTCCGATCAATCGGCGGCCGTGCTGGATCCCGTGACCCATGCGCCGTTTCCCGGCAACATCGTTCCCTCGTCGCGCTTCGATCCGGTGGGCGCCAAGCTCGCCGCGCTGTATACGCCGCCAAACGTGCCGGGCGCCCGCCCCGGAGCTAATAACTTCATCGCAAACACATCCGATCACACCAGCGAAGATAGCTACCTCGGCAAGGTTGATCACACCTTCAGCGATCACGACCGCATAAGTGCCCGGTTCATTGAATACCCGGCGACGCAAGTTACCGGCAATGCGATACCGAACCGCGCCGAAGATGTCAACGCGCTAACCCAGGCTTTCAATTTGATTAACGTGAGTCCGAGCTGGTTCCATATCTTCGGCCCGACGCTCTTTAACGAGGCCCGCTATACTTACTCGCACCGTAACGTGGATACGCCGCCCCTCGAAGGCTACGGAATTGCGGGCCAGGTAGGCTTGATGGGCGTTCCCGCCAACGGGGTTCCGGAAATCGACGCCACGGGATTGACGGCTCTCGGCCGCAATAATCAAGTAAGATACCTCAAGCCGCAAATCACTCACACACTCGACGAGACGCTGACCTTCTTCAAGGGCAAACACAACGTTAAAGTAGGCGGCGAGTATCGCCGCAGCCTGAACCGCGACACATGGGGAACCTCGCGGTCCGGACAAATCGGCTTCAACAACGTGGCCACCGGCAATGCGTTGGCGGCCCTCGAGCTCGGCTGGGTCAATACGGCCAACGTGGTCACCGGGGACACCATCACGCGAAGCGATTACATTGGAGTATTTATTCAGGACGATTGGAGGATCACTCCCAGGCTCACGCTCAATATCGGAGTGCGTTACGATCTGGACACGCCGCGATGGGAAACAAGGAATTTCCAGACCGGCTTCGATGCCCCGCCCATAAACCCGGTTTCGGGAACTCCCGGTATTTCTCCGGGATGGCGTACCGAATCCGAACTTCGGATCGGGACCGGGTTTTGGCGCGGTGGCGGTGGGCCAGCTCCCAATCTTCAGCCCGGATTATATCGATCAAAACCACCAGAATCTTTACGCGCATCACTTTAACGTCAGTCTTCAGCGGCAACTGTCCGGAACAATGCTGTTGCAACTTGAATATCTGGGGAACATGGCGCATCGCATCGGCGGACCAGGCACGGAGAACATCAATGAGACGCTGCCTCAGCTTCGCGGCGCGACGCAGAACCAAGCGCTCCGGCCTTTCCCGCAGTACGGCAATATCTTATGGAGATCGCCCGATTGGGGCAATTCGACTTATAACGCTCTAAACGCCAAAGTCGAAAAGCGATTTTCCGGAGGACTGAATTTTATGGCGACTTATACCTGGTCGAAGTTCTTGGACGATATTGCAGCGGCGAACGAGCTTGGCGGCGCTTCGGCCTCGGGACAGCAGAGTTACTATGCGCGGCACCTGGACAAAGGGCTTTCGGGAAACGATATTCGCCATCGCGTGACCGGCAGTTTCGTCTATGAGCTTCCCGTGGGTCGCGGCAAGGCTTTAGCCGTGGATAATCGCATTCTCGACGGCGTAGTTGGCGGATGGAGCCTCGGGACCATCGCGGAATTCCGCACGGGTTCGCCGTATTCGGTTTACGAGCAGACCAATAAGTTGAATTCCTTTTCGGCTGGACAGCGCTCCAACATCGTGGCGGATCCGAACCTGCCTTCCGATCGCCCGCGCGCTCAGCTTGTGCGGCAATGGTTCAACACCGCCGCGTTTGCGTTTCCCGGGAATGGAGTGCTTGGCAACGCTTCGAAGTCGGTCGGCACGGGGCCGGGGTTTATCAACTTCGACACGTCGTTGCTGAAGGACTTCCACCTGACGGAAAGGCGCTATTTGCAGTTCCGCGCGCAGTTCTACAATCTTTTCAACCGGCCGAACTTCGCGCTCCCGAACGGCTCGCGCGGAAATCCCGCGTTCGGGCAAATCTCCTCGACGGTGAATGGAGGCCGCTTCATACAACTAAGTCTCCGCTTCGTGTTCTGATGCGGAGAGCCTAAGTATCGATGGGTCCCTCAAAGCCCGGGCCGCCAGCCGCAACATATCCTCGGCTCGCGCCGGATTCATCCGAACTGATCCAAAACGAAAACAGTTGCGCGTTCCTGGAATGGAAACGGAAACGCACGGGCCGGTTTCGCAAACCCGCCAAATCCGCCGGGCTTTTCCAGGTTATGCGGTGCCGGGTTGCAGCCGCGCGCATGGCGATACAGTTCTCCCTTGTAAAAGGCCCTATCGATTTTCCGTCCGGTCCGAGCGCTTCGACGCGCAGTTCTCCTCCAGAGGCGTTCGCGTTCACGTAAAGGCAGCGTCCGTTGAAAATTACGGGCCTCGTGGTAAGCGCGCCGCCTGCCTCGCTGGAGTCCATGGAGGCGAATCCATCCCTCCTCAAGATCGCGAGACCGGTGCTCCCGCCAGCATACGGCCACCCCCCGAGACGCGGAGAAATACCGGAGAATGCCCCGAAGTAGAAACGCAATTCATCGCCAACGATCAGGCACACGCCGCCCGAGGAATGCAAATAGCCGCGGTTCCACGTGCCTGGCTTTCGCGAACACGCGAGAAACGCCGAGCGGTCGGGCCGGTCCCAATGTATGCCATCACGGCTGTATGCGAGCGTCAAATCCGTAATTTTCGGAAAGCCGCCCTTCTCGCAAATTTCGTTCGGGGGGCCTCTGTGAATGGCGAACACGCCTAGCATGAGGCTTTCATAAGCCACCGCATCGAGATTATAAAGCTGGGTCGGATAGCCCAAGCCGGGCTCAGGCAGGTCCCGGTCGTCGGCGGCTGCGAAGAAGTTCACATCTTGCTTGGTCCAATTCGCGCCTTTCAAAAAGTCGGCGCATTCCCGGTAGCTTCGCACGCGCGCGCCTTTGTTGAATGTTCGAATCGAGTAGAACCACGTTTTCCGAAACGGATTATAGAAGAAGTTCGTGTTATCGCCGCACGGACCGGTGGGGACCGGCTCGCTCCAATGAATGCCGTCCGCCGAAACATAAGCGTACCCGCCCTGGGATTCGACCGGAGCGTTAATTTCCCGATAGCGAAATTTTTCGGGGACCCGCTTGCGGAAGTAAACGAACATCTTGAAGCGTTCGCGCGGGTTTGTCGTTTCAAGATCGAGCCATGTGCCAGCACCGTCTCGCTGATACGGATCCCTTCGGGGGAGCACGCGATTGGTCCCCGGCTCGATATCGAGATTGGGCCGCGTCCACCGGATCCCGTCCTCGCTGTAGGCGTATGCGGTCCCATCGAACCACCCGGCGTGATACCAGATTTTGAACAGGCGGTCTTTGGGATCGTAAAAAATTCCATCCTGGAACGGACAGGCCACGGGGCAATAGCCGTCGTTCATTTCGAGAGGCGTCTCGGGTTTCAGAACCGGGCTGCCTTCGTGAATGCGCGGTTTGTGAAAGGCGCGCTTCAAGGAAGTTTCGGCGATCAGGAAATCGTCGACGAATAGCTGCCGCCCGACGTCGATACGCACTGGCGCGGGCTCCGAGCCGAATATTGCCGCCGCCGGGACCATCGCGGCCGTTGCTCTCAAGAAATCGCGGCGATACCAAGGATTCACGGGCCGATCTCCAGCGACACTCAGAATATCAGCTTAGGGATCCAAGCCTAGCCGTTCTTCCAGTGTTCCGCTATCCGTTTTACCGATGCGTCGGGACCGGTACGGGCGCAATCCTGAATGCAGGAGAAAACAAATTGTCCGATTCAACCAATCCTCTTTCCGCTCTTTCCGATGCAATCGCCGCGGCCGTTGCCCTGGCGGGCCGTTCCGTGGTGGCCGTAAACGCGCGCCACCGCACGCCATCGAGCGGCATTATCTGGCGCGCGGGCGTAGTCGTCACGGCCGAGCACGCACTTAAACGAGACGAAGAGATCACCGTGACGCTTGCGGATAACCGCACGGCGCCGGCCACCCTCGCCGGACGCGATCCGGGCAGCGATCTCGCGGTCCTCAAGCTCGATACGGGAAACAATCCCGCAGCCGAAGCCGCCGACGCCGCATCTCTGCAAGTGGGCAATATGGCACTGGCATTGGGCCGCAGGGGCGAGAACGGAATTGCGGCGAGCCTCGGCGTCGTTAGCGCCCTGAGCGGCGCATGGCGCACGTGGCGCGGCGCCCATCTCGATCTATTCATCCGGCCCGATACCAGCCTGTATCCCGGTTTTTCCGGCGGACCGCTCGTCGATATTCACGGACGCATCGTGGGCATCAACACCTCCGCGCTCACCCGCAATGCGGGCGTGACGGTTCCCGCGTCCACGGTCGAGCGGGTTACGAACGAACTGCTCTCGAAGGGCCACATCGCGCGCGGCTATCTCGGAGTTGGATTGCATCCGGTGCAACTTCCGGGCGGCCGCGGCGGATTGATCGTCCTCAGCATCGAACCGAATGGACCCGCCGCGAATGGCGGCATCTTGATTGGCGACGTGCTAACCGATCTCGATGGCAAGCCGGTCAACGATACGGACGACGTTCAGGCACACCTCGGCCCCGACCGCGTCGGCCAGAGCCTGCGCGCTTCCGTTTCACGAGGGGGCACGGCGATGGAACTCACTATCGTAGCGGGCGAGCGCCCCCGGGGAGGCCAGTGACATGTTTGCCGGATTACCGGAGTTAGCCGCCCGCCTGCTTCCCTCGAGCGTGCAGGTGGGCGGCGGCGGTTCGGGCGTAATTTGGAATTCCAAGGGCGTCATTGTCACCAATGCACACGTGGCACGGGGGCCGCTGGCCCTGGTGGCGTTTCGCGATGGCCGCTCGCTCGAGGCCACTGTCACGGCGCGCGATCCGCGGCGGGACCTAGCCGTTTTGCGCGTGGATGCCCGGAACCTGCCCGCGGCGGCGATCGGAAATTCGAGCGGTCTTCGCGTAGGGCAGATCGTGGCGGCGGTGGGCAATCCGTTTGGAGTGGTGGGCGCCGTGACCGCGGGCGTGATCCACGCCGCCGGCGAATCGAACTGGATTCAAGCCGATGTGCGGCTCGCGCCCGGCAATTCGGGCGGCATGTTAGCCGACGCGGAAGGCCGGGTTATCGGGATCAATACCATGATCGTGTCCGGAATTGCGTTTGCCGTGCCCAGCAATACCGTGGAGGCATTTCTGAAAGGTCGGACTTCACGTCCGGCGATCGGGATCACGATGTATCCGACAAGCGCGGGGCTCGCAATTTTAAAAGTGGAGGCGCATGGACCGGCGGCTCGAGCCGGGATCGCGGTAGGCGATATCCTGCTCGCCTCGCAGGCGGAACTCGCGCGACTCCTCCAGGACGCGAAAGGCCCGGTTACGCTGGAATACTTGCGCGGCGGAAAGCTTCAACGCGCCACGCTCGTGCCGCGGGTAGAGGAGGCCAGGGCAGCGTGATTTCGGTCCTGGTAGCGGCTTCGTCGGCGGTGGTTCGAGCCGGATTGGAGTCTTTGGTGGCTTCGCACCCGGGTATCGCAGTCGTGGGGCATGCCACCGGAATGCTCGATCTCCTGGCGAAAGCCGGAGAACTGCAACCCGATGTCGTGCTGCTCGAAGCGGATTCGCGCGAGGAAGATCTACACGGTTCCCTGCAATCGCTCAGGCCGCTGGCAGCCGCGGTTTTGCTGACCGACGACCCGCGGGCAGCCTATGTTCGCGATGGGGCGCGCGCCGTGCTGCCGCATGCAAGCGGGGCGCGAGAGATCGTGGCGGCCATCGAGGCGGTGGCCGCCGGGTTGACGGTGCTGCATGCCGATGCGCTCGAAACGGCGATGTCCGCTCTCCCGCATGCACCCGCGTCGGACCGGCTGCTGACGGCGCGTGAAATCGAGGTGCTGCGGATGTTGTCCGAGGGATTGGCGAACAAAGAGATCGCCTGGCGAATGGGGATTTCCGAACACACCGTCAAATTCCACGTTGGCTCGCTGTTCACGAAATTGAACGCGTCAAGCCGGACGGAAGCCGTAACTTTAGGCGTGCGGCAAGGCCTGATATTTTTGTAAGGCTTCGAAGCGCCTATTACGTTTTCCGGTAGACCGCAAACAGGGAACTCGACACCTTCTCGCTATTGATCCAATCGCACGACCGCAGCGCCAGCAACGGAAGGGTTACGATCCATCTCAATTGTAGATTCGAAATCCGCATCAGCAGCCGCGCCTGAATCGCGCACGCCGCCGACGCGAGCACGCCCGTGCTATACCGCTTGTGGATCAATTGGTAATTCGGCGGAAAAAGCGCCGTGAGCGCCTCGATCGTGTATCCATCGAGCACATGCCCAATCCGGTCGTGCATCTTTCGCCCAAATACCTTCGGATACCTCGGTGTCGGAACGGACACCACCATCGATCCGCCCGGCTTCAAACAGCGATCCATCTGGCGCACGATATTCCCGGGATTTTGAATGTGCTCCAGAATATCCATAAACAGAATGAAATCGTACTCCATGCTCTCCGCCACCTTCGCCGCATCCGCGATATGGAACGGAATGCGGCCGCCGAATTTCGCTTCCGACACTTGCCGCGCGAGGGCCACATGCTCCGGATTCAAATCGTAGCCCACACTCTGGATCGGCATGATCTTCGATAACTCGAATAAATTCTGCCCGGGACCGCTGCCGATCTCGAGCACCTTCACTTCCAAGCAGCCAGGTTCCGCCGCGACCGTCCGGAAATAGTCGATCATCGGCCGGAGGCGGAAATGCGCATGGACGTCCTGCGTTCCGAAAAGCCGGCATAGCAGCTTCGGAATGGGCTTCTTGTAAAAGCACTCGTTGTAATCACCGATCGGCATGCCTGCTCCGGTAAAAAGCGTAAGATCGCGCCAGCACGAACATTTCAACCAGCGTTCCGGTCGTGGCGACGGCAATCGCGGGAGTGGTTGCGAACAGCAGCGGGATGAGAAATACGAAATTCAACGCGCCGGCCATCATGATCATCCGGGTCCATTCCTTCTTGTAACCCAGTCCCAGCATGAAGTAGGTGGCGTAACAGTGCCCCAGAGCCAACACGCAAGGAATCGGCGCCATGATGCGCAAGATGAGGATCGCCTCCGGATTCGAAAATCTTTTGCCGCCCGCGATCGACAACACCAGCGGAGCCGCTGCCAGCAGGGCGCCCGAGATTAACACAAAAGGAAGCGAGAGCCGAAGAAAATTCTTTTGGATAAATGTCAGCGCGTCCGCGCGGGATTCCGCGGCCAGGCGGCTGATATGCGGAAAGAGCGCCGTCGAGATGGGCGAGACAAGCGATTTCGCCGCGTCGATGAGCCTTTTGGCGGCGGCGTAATAACCCACCGACTCCCGCGACGCAACGAAGCCGAGCACCACGATATTGCTGGTGGTGTAAAGCGTGACGGCCGCCGTCGAAAGAAAATAATGCCAGCCGCCCGCAAAGGTTTCTGCGACGTCCGCCCAGGAAATCTTCACGAACTTTACACGGGTCGCTTTCGGCACCGCGATTAGCCCCGCCAAGCCGGCCAGCGCCATGCTCCCGGATTGAATTCCCGCGGCGATCAGATAATCCGATTCATGATGCACGAATATGAATATGGGAAGCAGGGCGAGCATTCTGGTTCCCACTTCGCGCATCGTGATGTACTGCATTTTTTCAAGTCCCATGAACAGCCAGACGGGAAATAGAAAACTGCCCAACACCGTGAGGAAGCTGATGTAATACAGCGGCCATTCCGCGCGAAGTTTCGGAGTTGCGAACACGATGGCGGTCATGATCGCGAAGCTACCCGTCATCAGGATCAGTTTCACGGCCATCACCGACGTGAAGATGCGGGAGAGCTTAGCGGGATCGTTACGGTGAATCGCGACGTCGCGCGTGGCGCTGAAACCGAAGCCGTACTCCGTGATAGTCGCGAAGTATTGCACGAAGGCCTGCGCGTACGCGATCAAACCGAATTTGTCCGGATGCAGGATTCGCGCCAGGTAAGGAAAAGTAAAAAGAGGAAGAATGTAATTTGCAACCTGAATGCCGTAGAGCGCGAGCGCGTTCTTTACGACCGGGTGCCTGGCATGGC
The DNA here is from genome assembly GCA_051003795.1 of Bryobacteraceae bacterium. Taxonomy (GTDB): domain Bacteria; phylum Acidobacteriota; class Terriglobia; order Bryobacterales; family Bryobacteraceae; genus JALYXS01. The sequence goes on from JBPCKZ010000234.1 coordinate 61,237, forward strand.
GAATCATCCGGGGGGTGAAAGGGTTTTCGCTGGCAACTTTCAGTATAGATGGGCGCTAATTTTGCAGCCGCTTTTTTATTCGAAGAAAGGGCTTTTCCACGATCCAGTAAGAGGCGCTTGCAACAACAATCAAAACTGCAATGGATCCAGCGGATTGAACTATGCGGGGCGCCATCTTGAGAGCCTTCTGAACGGGCTCCAGCAGCAATTGCTGGTATAGATAAAGGGAATAGGAAATCGACCCCAGGTATTTGACCGGGCCCCAGTCCAACCACCCAACAAAGGCGAGGGCGCGCAGGGAGATTAGTTGAGGGATTAGCAACGCGCAAAGGAGCGGGTTCGCAATAAATCCCCAAGTATCGCGATAGAGATCCGTCCATCGCAGTTCCGCCAGGACGGAAACAACCAATAGCGCCACGGTAACCGCCGTGACTATTGGCCGGCCACAGATTAGTAACCATCCGCGGTGGCCGCGCGAATAGAACAACAGCATCGCCAGCAGGCAACCGATGAGAAGATGGTCCATTCGTGTATCGAACGCTTCGTAAAAATACCCCTGCCAAACGTGAAACACGAATTTTAAGATGAAGCGGTAAATCCAAACGGCGGCGATGACAGATCCGGTAACGCGCATTAGCGTATTAGGCCGGTTGCGAAGCAAATAGAATAAAGCCGGCCAACAGAGATAAAACTGCTCCTCGATCCCGAGCGACCAAGTGTGGCTGAATGCGGTCCCCGGGTCGCCATGGATGGCCTGATAGTAATTGGCGTAATACAGGAGCGCCGCGACCGTCTGCGGCCAATCGACATGCTTATGAAGGCCGATCAGCAGAGCGAGGGTAATCGCGGCATAAACATAGAATGCGGGAAAGATGCGCAAAGTTCGCCGCGCGTAGAAGCGTCTCAGCGACACCGAACCCTTGCGGCTATTCTCTTTTAGCAGCAGCCACGTGATCAGAAACCCGCTGATCACAAAAAATATCAACACTCCCGTGCCGCCGGGCATCCACTCGATCCCCAGGTGAAAAAATATTACGAGGAATACCGCGACCGCGCGCAGGCCCGAAATGATAGGGATTTGCGGTTCAGACAGACCCCGATTCAGTTCATCGTTACCGAGGGCTTGGCCACTCTGGCTTTGACGACGCGATTTAGTGGCGCCGCGAATCATCCGGGAACTGTAGTATAGACCGGCGATGGCCGCTCAGCCCCGCGAAGGCGGAACATCACCTGCAGCTCCGAGCGCCAGTTCGCGCCTAACCCGATGCGTTCAACTTCAATCGAAGGGTGGAAATAGCGCAAGATCGATTCCGTGGTGGGATGGAACTCAAGAGCCGGGGCGATGAGGAGCAATCGGGGCGGTGTCTGGCGAATGGGGGCGCCGGGAAAATAACCATGAGCGGCAAACTCCTCGCGGTCCAAATGCGCTTTCACGCGCATCCAGTAATCGAGCGCTTGCATGGGCAGATGTAAGTCCGCCGTTGCCTTCAATTCGAGAACCGCAAGGCGGCCCGCGGTGTCGATCGAGAGCAGGTCGATGATGCCGCGCTCCCCTCCGGCGAATGCGGGAACCTGGCCGTAGACGGGAACCGGAAGCAGGCTCGCATCCACCGTTTCGATCCCTTCGCGCACGCACGATTCGAGCCACGCTTCCGGATCCTGGCGATAGAGCGGATTCTCGCGATCCTCGGCGCCGGCCGAGCGCATGCGGGCGATTTCGCTCGCGAGAGACTCCGCTTCGCGCGGATCAAAATCGCTTGTGGGCGCCCGCGATTGTAGTCCCACGCTCGACCGATTCCCATGCATGCGCGCGAATTCGATTCCACGTATGCGAAGACTGAACGAACCATCCGTTTTTTCGATCCGCTCGAAGCCGGGGATGGCGCGCAGGCCGCCGAGGGATGCATTCGCGCGATCCGAATTCGGCAGCGCGGGACGGCGGCAAGGCTCCAGCGCCGTTGCGACATTGCCGTAGTCTTTGGGATCGAGCCGCGCCGCGTAGTCCTGTTCGGAGTACGTGAAGATTTCAAAACGCCCGGCACGTTGATCGAGGAACGGCAAACGCAGGCTCGTGGCGCGCTCCTGCCCGGCGGGCAGCAAGATCGCGAGTCCATCGACCGTCGTACGCCGCTGGCGCCGCCTCGCGTAATCGAGCCAGATCAGTCCAAAGCTGAGAATGCCGGACGTGTCGGCTACATCCGGTCCCGCGCCGATAGCCGCCAAGGCCGCCGAACCGCGCCGCAACAACGCGCGCGCATAAACGGGCGAGAGGCTGTGCTGCAAATTCGCGTCGGTGCTGATTCCGGAGATGGTCCAATCGGGAAATTGGCGCGACAGAAAGAGCCGGAAGCGCTCGCGGAAAACGAGGCGCGATCCGGTGCGCTCCCATTCCTTCGTGCTCGGCTGGGCGAGGTCGATCAGAAAAATCTCGCCCTCCTTTCGCGCGAATTTCTCGACGGTTAGCGACAGTTTCCCCCGCGAATCCTCGACGATCCCGAGCACCCGGCGAACCAGGTTCCGATGCTCGTCCCAAGCTTGCAGCATGAGGCGCGAATTGCGGAATTCCAGGCTGAAATTGTCGTTGACGAGCGCAATCATCGGCTCGCCGGGTTCGAGAAGCGCGGGTCTTTTGGAGGCTTTGAGGAAACGCTCAATGGCCGCCTGAGCATCGAAAGCGTTGCAGCCGGATGCCCGCGAGGCAGCGGGGATCATGAACAGCCTCACTGTAGCACGGACGCGATCCGTGATTTGGTAGTGTCCTAATCGTGACGCGCCGCTTCACGCGTCTAACGAACGGATTTAGCAAAAAGTGGGAAAACCATTGGGCAGCCGTGACGCTTTGGTACACATACTACAATTTTTGCCGGGTTCACAAGTCCCTTCGGGTGACGCCTGCGATGGAAGCAGGGGTTGCGGATCGAGTCTGGGGAATCGCAGACCTGTTAACTTTTTAAATATCGTGGAGAAGCTTACAGATTTACTGCCCAAAATTGATGCTGCCAATAATCTTGGCTGTTCTGTGTTGTTAAAAATGAAAATGCAGTTGATGAACATGACATCCTCAATCAGCAAGGGGCCGCCCTTATAATGAACTTCGACTTTATGGAAAATAGTGTGAGCTATATCCATTCCCTCAATATCGACTGCCCCCCCAGATAAGATGAGCGTCGATGGGCCGACCTTGATTCCTACATTGGTTGGCTGGCCGATACGCTGAAACCGCGCGACTCGGTCCGTAGGCACACCGACCGGAACCATAGAAAAATGCGGTATGTCCTTTCCTGGCACGTCCGCAATGGCAAAATGTGACTCTTCCGGCAGTAGCCCACTAGAAGGGAATAGAAACCCAATCTGATTAATTTCGCTTTTGTAGTTTATTAGTACTTCAGCCGTTTTCCATGCTCCTGGATCTTTCGCTGATGCTAAAATAAAGGATTTTCCACTATCGGAAAGTACTTGATCCGGGATTCGAACCCCTGCTTTTTTCACCTCCGCAATCAACCGAATAGCCGCTTTTTGGTTGTCGGGTAAAGACGGATTTTCAGAAACTCTTTTAGCTGGTCCGGAGCAATGATTGAAATCACTTGGGCAAGTTGGGTTTTCATTCCAGTCATGGCGATACCAAGCCATCCCTGATAAACCAGAAAGCCTGTTAAAGCCGTAACTGTAAGCGCTCGCATGAACCAGTGTGGTTTGTGATCGCGATGCTCTTCGAGCGCAGAAATTCGCTCACTAAGGCGATCCGGAATCTGCCCTTCGATCCGGATGATGCGTTCGTTATCAGCCCTATCTTGAAGTTTTCCAATCCGCTGTTCGATAGACTCTATTCTTCGCTCAAGGCCATCGAAACGGGCATCTTTCACTTCAAGGAAGTATACTACTTCATCATCGACAACACCCATAAAGACTCTCCAGTCTAGAAATCGTCAATTCAAAGAAAACTGCACCAGAAAAAAACCGTGGTCGTTAACGCTTCCCGCAATTCTCAAAAACCTACCCCAAAAAGCTATTTGCTTTGATCTATGACTAACCCAACACAATGCCTTGCTTTTATCTCTTGTGGCACAAATCCATGAAACCAAAGCGAAATAAGCATCATGTAAGTGGTTATTCCGATAAAATCCACCAACGCACGATTAGGACACTACCCGTGAATTCACTGTTCGGCCGCAATTGCCGTCGTCGTGAAAAGCTGGGACAGCGGCATGGGCCTCTCGTCGAAATGGGCCAGTTCTTCAATCGTATGATGGCCCAGGCGGCGATAACTCTCGAACTGCGATTCGTCGTAGGATTGATCCGTTAAGGTCGGCTGGTGCGGAAAACTCGGGTCCGTGGAGGCATAATGCAGGACATCGCGAGGCTCATTGCCGTTCAGCGTCGGCTTGATGTAAAGGATGCGGCCGTCGGGAGCGTTGGGATCCACGCAGGAATAACAAATCCGGCCGGTAGCGTAGTGGCTCCCCTTGGTATTGGATGTTTTCTGTTCCGCCCACGAACTGATTTCGATCGATGGAAATTCGATGGAGACGCCGAGGTCGATTCGAATCTTGCGAACGGCGTTGCCGAGATCCTCGAATTTGTAACCCGGATCGCAACCGCTATCCACGACGACTATATAGTGGCAGCGGCGCAGAACCATTTCATAGAGCGCTAGGTTTTCGAAGTGGCCGCCATCGGAAAGATTCACGTAAGAGCTTTCATCGTTGGTCAGGCCCAGCAGTTCCGATACCAGGGGCTTGAGCGCGAATCGGGGGCCGCGTTCATACCATGTTCGCTTCCCGGCGTCGGCGGGGTTGCCCAGCCACCAGCCCAGCCGCGCGTTGAACATAGTCATCAGGAACGTAAGCAGCGGGGACGATTGATAGCCCATGTTAGGGCTGGCGGCGGCGCCGGAGATCGCGGCGGCCGTTCCGAGCGAGATATTGCGTGCAAGCTCGGTAACTTTACCCGTCTGCTTCAGCGCCCGATCGGAAGGGCGGTAGCCGATCCGGTAGCTGCCCCAATGCAGGGGCGAAACGGTAAACGATTCGGCCTTGCGCTGCTGCCATGCGAGGTTCGTCCCTTTCACGAGATTCAACGCAATGTTCAGGATGTGAAACGGCTGTTGCTTGAGCTGGTACATCTGCACGTTGTCGTCGGGATCCTGCCCCGTGAAGAGGTTGGGATGGCGCTCGGTGGACTCGCGCGACGCACCGATATACGCGCGGATCAGCCGGTCGCGATACATGGCGTGCAAGGAAAAGATGTTGACGTTGACGTAACGCGACGCGATAGCCGAAAGCGCGGCGAAGAGCGCGAGCAAAACCATGAGCTGAAACCACGGGGCGCGCTCGATCTGCCATTCCGGATACATGCCCCAGACTTGGCCCGAGAGGAATTCGATGCGGAGCCACTCGGCTCCCGTCGCTATCGCCGCGAGGAACAGGACCGTGAAGATCGGAGTCGCAATTTTGATCAACCATTCCTTCGGCGGAGAAGAAAGCTCGTCCCCGCTCTGCCTTCTTCCCGATGAGGTGTTCGCGCTCTTGCCGAGCAAAATGGCAATGGTTCCGGTGATTCCGCCGAGCGCCGTAATCGCTTTTTGAACGAAGGCCGGAGCTTCCATCAAGGCGATCGGGCCATAAATGCCGATGAAAGCGGCACCGAGCCAGACCACTCCCGAGATCATTACCCACGCGCCCGACCGCGCCCACCACTCGCGATCTTCATCTTCGGTGTACTTGCTGACGAGACCGACAAAAAGCGAGCCGAGCAGGCCGACAATCGCCAGAACCAGCGGAAACGCGAACGTGATATATAGCGAAGGGCCGCTCAAAACGCCCGGAAGAGACTTGACGAAAACGCCATATGCCAGCGCCCCGGCAAGGATGCCCGTAACCGCCGCCCCAAATAGGGAAGCCGCGGTGGCGCGGCCGGAAACCAGCCAACCCGCCACATGGGTGAGCGCGCCAAACACGATGAAATGCCAGATATGCGGAGTTTGGCCGGGGACCTGTTGCAACCAAGCCAATCCCGTGGTGAAGAGCGCCGCGGCCGTCAAAAGCGGAGCGAGGGACTGGATCAAGAACCGCTTCTGATCGCTTTTTCGATCGCCGAACGCCGGGAGTTCCAGCGGCAGGTACCGGAAGGCATAGACGAACGCGGCGCCCGCGAGTACGATCACGGCCATGCCGAGCCACTTGTGCCATTCGAGAGGCATGGGAGCGACAATAACGCTCAGAAAAAGCCGCGGCAGAAGCAATACGAATGCGATCGCCGGGATCAGAATCAGCCAGTTCAGAAAGATGTTCCGAACCACCGTGGAGGCGAGAGTCCAAGTATCGGCCGAGAGCAGCCCCACTTGGGGATCGAGATAATTACTGTACGCGCGAAGGTGGCGTATGGGAGCGGGCTCGGGATCGATGGTTTCCACGGGTTCGGCGGCTAGAATCTTCGAGACAGTCGAAATGCCTCCGGCCCGTTGCACCCAAGCGGAGAGCCAGCCGCCGATGTAACCGCCGCCTGAAACGGTCGAAAGATAATCGAATTGATCGAGAACCTGCAAACGAGCTAGGCCTTGTAAAACACCGAGGCCGAATGTCGCGCTGCGGATTCCGCCGCCGGAGATGCAAAGCGCTGAACGCCCGGCGGCGTGCAGGATGGCATTCAGCGGATCCAGGCAGCGAATTTCGGCATCTTCTTTACGCTGGAACGCCGCCATGCAAACGGCATGCCCGGCCGGCGTGTCACAGTCCTTCCGGGCCTCTTCGTACTCTGCCGCCGCGGCCCGCGCCTCGACGGCATTGGCGAGATACTGGCGGTGCGGTTGGTCGTCCACGTCGGGCCAGTGGCCCATTGAGCGGCACTCGTCTTCGAGTACTTGGTACAGCGGAATCGGCTTGTCCGCGATCAGTTGTTCTTCCGAGAGCTCCGCGGCGCCGAAGGCCGGTTTCTTCTGGGTCATCGAAGATTGGGAAATTATACTAGCAAATAGATGCCGCTTGTAATTAACGGGGAAACGGTGGACGATTCCGCGATCCGCGAGGAGGCGGCGGCATTGCGCCCGCGCTATGAGGAACTGGTCGAAGGCCAGGATCCGGTCGCCAAGGAGATGCAGTTGCGCGAGTGGTCGCGCGAGAACGTGATCGAGCGCGTCTTATTGCGGCAGGAAGCATTTCGCGACGCGGCGGCCGCGCCGGATGGCATGGCGCCGGAAGCCGAGTCGCAATACCGGTTGCAGACGCTCATCGGAAGAATTACCGGCAAAGTGGCGCCCCCGAAGCAGAAAGAAGTCGCGGACTTTTACCGGAAAAACAAAGACCGGTTTTGGGCGCCTGAGATGGTGAAGGCAAGCCACATCGTGAAAAATATCGATGAAAACAAGACCGAAGACTCGGCGCGGGAAGCCATCGAAAAGACCTGGAATGAATTGGAAGCCGGAGCGGATTTCGGGGAACTGGCGGACCGCGATTCGGACTGCGCCGGTTCGGGCGGCGATCTGGGGTGGATTGAGCCCGGTCAAATGGTCGAAGAATTCGAACGGGTCGCATTCGGTTTGCGCGTTGGAGAGACGAGCCCGGTCTTTCGAACCGTCTTCGGATTTCACATCGCGAAGGTGCGTGGCCGGCGTGCGGCGGGCGTTCGCGGCCTCGGGGATGTCCGGGGCGAAATTGAAGCGGCGCTTCTCCGCGAGAGGCAGGAACGCGCGATGGAAGAATACGTGGACGGACTAAAGGCCAAGGCAGTCATTCAGAATGTCCGGGCCAAGTAGACCCGATCCGTGCTGCGTGCCGAGCAAGCAGCGCGCGGCGCAGCTTCTGACTTCCCGAAAAGCCGCCCAGGAACGACCGCGCGCCGCTACCGGCTCGACGGTCGATATGATCCGGCTGGATGGAGGGCCCTTTCTAATGGGGACGGAATCCGATGAGGGATTTCCGGCGGATGGGGAGGGGCCGGTGCGCCAGGTGACTCTCGATCCGTTCCATATGGACACGTATCCGGTTACGAACGGGAAGTTTGGCGAGTTTGCGCGCGCGACCGGATATCGAACCGAGGCGGAGCGGTTTGGCTGGTCGTTCGTTTTCTTCAAGCATATTGCGTCCGACGATTATCGGCGGCTGGTGGATGATAGGGTGCGCGGGGTCGAGTGGTGGTGCAAAGTGAACGGGAGCGATTGGCGGCGCCCGGAGGGGCCGGATTCGAACATCGAGACTCGCGCGGAATATCCGGTAGTGCATGTTTCGTGGCGCGACGCGGCGGAATACTGCAAGTGGGCGGGAAAGCGATTGCCGACGGAGGCCGAATGGGAATACGCCGCGCGGGGCGGGTTGGAACAGAAGACGTATCCGTGGGGCGATGAACTAACGCCGGGCGGCCGGCATTTGTGCAACATCTGGCAAGGGGAATTTCCAAACGTCGATACGGCCGAGGACGGATATTCCGCGCCGGCTCCCGTGAATGCCTTTCCGTCGAACGGGTATGGGTTCCATACGATCACGGGCAACGCGTGGGAATGGTGCCACGACTGGTTCGATCCTCGTTGGCATCGGACGGCTACCAGGTTGAACCCGGTGGGGCCGCTGGATGGAGTGGGAAAAGTGATTAAGGGCGGATCGTACTTGTGCCACCGGTCTTATTGCAATCGGTACCGCGTGGCCGCGAGGACATCGAACACTCCGGACAGCTCTACTACCAATATCGGTTTCCGGTGCGTGCGGGACGTTTAACACGGACGTCACTACGGAGACGCTGTCGGGAAGAGGCTCGAACACCGCGCCCTATTTCAATCGCGCCCCCACCGGCACATCCTCCAGGAACCCCGCCAATACCGGCTTCCCGCCGTCGAGCGAAGCGGCCACGATCATCCCGTTCGACATAATGCCCCGCAGCTTGCGCGGCTGCAGGTTCGCGACAATCACCACCTTGCGGCCCACCAACTCGTCCGGCTTGTACGCTTCCGCAATCCCAGCCAAAATCGTGCGCGGCTCGGGTTCGGCGATGTCGATCTTCAAATGCAGGAGCTTGTCCGCGCCCTTCACGGGCTCGGCCGAAAGCACCCGCCCGACACGCAGGTCCACCTTGCTGAAGTCCTCAATTCCGATCTTCTCCGATGCGGGCGCGGCAGCGGGCGCCGGAGCGGGCGGTTTGCCGAGCAGCGCCTGCTGTTGCGCCGTCACTTCCGCTTCCAGCGCGCGCATTTTATCCACCGCGTCTTTCAGATCGATACGCGGGAACACGCCTTCGATCACCCCGATCCTCTGGCCTGCGGGTAGTTGGCCCCATTCGAACGAATTGAGCCGGATCGAATCGAGCGGCGTCTTCATGCCTAGCTGGCTCCAAATCTTCGCCACCGATTCGGGCAGGATGGGCGAGAGCAGCACGGCGGCGATCCGCAATGCTTCCGCCGAAGTATAGAGCGCCGCGTCGAGGCGCGCCTGCGATTCCGTGTCCCCCGCGCGCGCGAGTTTCCAGGGAGCTTGCTCGACGATGAACTTATCCACGGCCGAAAGCAGTTTCCAGATGGCTTCCAAGCCGAGCGAAAAGTCGAATTGGTCGAAACATGCGGCGGCGGTCGCGATGGTTTCGCGCGAGAGCGCCGCAATCGACTCGTCGGAACCCGCGGGAATCGCGCCATCCCGATACTGCTGGATCATGGTCAGCGTCCGGCTCGCCAGATTGCCCAGGCCATTCGCCAGTTCCGAGTTGTAGCGCCCAATCAACGCGTCGTAACTGAAGCTGCCATCCTGCCCGAAGACAATTTCGCGCAGCAGGAAATACCGCAGCGCGTCGAAGCCCATCACGCGGCGGATCGGCTCGGCGCGCACGATATTACCGCGCGATTTGCTCATTTTATCTTCTTCGAACAGCAGCCAGCCGTGCGCGAAGACCTGACCGGGCAGGGGCAGATCGGCGGCCATCAGGAACGCCGGCCAGAAGATCGCGTGGAAGCGCACGATCTCTTTGCCCACCAGGTGCAGATCCGCGGGCCATAGATCCGTCCGGGAAACCGCGCTCAGATAGCCGATCAGCGCGTCGAACCATACATAGAAAACGTGGTGTCCCTCAACCGGCAGCGGAATGCCCCATTTCAGCGTGGTCCGGCTGATCGACAAATCCTGAAGCCCTTGCTTCACGAAGCCGATCACTTCGTTGCGGCGCGAATCCGGCTGAACGAATTTCGGATTGTTCTCATAAAACGCGAGCAGCTTTCCGGTAAATGCCGAGAGCTTGAAGAAGTAGTTTTCCTCGGTGACGGTTTCGGTGGGACGCCCGCAATCCGGACAATTATCGCCCGGCTTGGCGTCGTTCACGTAAAGCTCGTCGAAAACGCAATACTGCCCGGTGTAGCTGCCCTTGTACACGTAGCCATTCTTCAGGCATCGCTCGAAGATCCACTGGACCGTTTTGCGATGCTTGGGATCGGTGGTGCGGATGAAGTAGTCGTATTTCAGCCCGAGCGTGTCCCACTGCTTGCGGAATTCGGCGGACACCACGTCGGCGAACTCTTCCGGCGTCTTTCCCGCGGCCTGGGCGGAGCGTTCGACTTTCTGACCATGCTCGTCGGTGCCCGTCGTGAGGAACACGTCATAGCCCTGCATGCGCTTGAAACGCTTAATGGCGTCGGCGGCCAGCGTGGTGTAGGTGTGGCCGAGGTGCGGCGCGGCGTTTACATAATAAAGCGGCGTCGTTAGGTAATATTTCATTTCGTGGTTTTTAGATACGCGTAGTTGGCTTCCGCGACGACTTGCTTGAGCGCCACGCCGGTGGCGAGCGCCAGCGCGCGGCAGTCCTCGTACTCGGGCGCGAATGCGCCTTCGCTCGAAACCTTGACTCGCACTTTGCCTTGAGGCGTCTCAACGTCCACCCATCGGCGCGCCTGCACGCGGCGCTCGGCGGAATAGATGCGCAGGCCGAGCGTGGACGTTTCGTTGAAAACGATTTGCGCGAGCGCTTCGCGATCTTCCGGCTTCGCGATCACCCGCAACAGCGATCCGGGGCGCCCCTTTTTCATTTCGAGCGGCTGCAGCGTCGCGTCTAGCGCTCCCGCGGCAAGCAACCGCTCGACGGCGTAGCCAAGAATCTGCGGGCTGAGGTCGTCGATATTCGCCTCGATTACCGCGACAGTGGTAGCCTCCGCCGCGCCCGTCGCCTCTCCAATCAGCACGCGCAGCACATTCGCATGCTCGCGGAAATCCTTCGTACCCGCGCCGTAGCCAATCCGGCGGATGCTCATCGCGGGCATCGCGCCGAATTCTTTTGCCAGCGCGACGGCGACGGCTGCGCCCGTCGGAGTCGTAAGCTCCAGGGCGGGACCGCGCGCGTAGATTGGTTTGTTTCGCAACAGGGACGCGGTGGCCGGAGCCGGCACGGGCAGCACGCCATGCTCGGTGTTCACCGTTCCGCTGCCGACATTCACCGGCGAGCTAACGATGCAATCGACGCCGAGCAGATCGAATCCGAGGCAGGCGCCCACGATATCGGCGATCGAATCCGCCGCGCCCACTTCGTGGAAATGAACCTTCTCGATCGAGGTCTGGTGGACCGCCGCCTCCGCTTCCCCGAGCCGCTGAAAAACGTCCGACGCGTTCCGCTTGACGCGATCCGGCAGCGTCGCGGCATCGATCGTTTTGAGAATGCCGCCCAAGTGCCGGTGGTTTTGCGTTTCCGCGACCGCAACGTGGAACTTCAACGCTCCGATTTCACGTCGTTTGACGCGCTCAAACGAAAAGGTGGCCCCGGTTTCGAGCGAATCGAGGGCTTGGGCGATCGCTTGCGGATCGGCTCCCGCGTCGGCGAGCGCGCCGACGAGCATATCGCCGCTCAGGCCGGAGAACGCGTCGAGATAACAAACAGTCACTGAGAACGATTATGCAACTATGCAACGCCCCGGATACTGTTCAAAACCGAGCGCCCAGGATCGCCAAAAAAAAATGCGGCAACCGCTTCCTTGAAAGGTCGCGGTTGCCGCTGAGGGCGCCATGCTAACGATTAGCGGGAACGGCCCCTCGAGAATTAAAACGTCGAATTCGCCGCGCCCAGTCCACCAAGACGGCAGGATTTGCAAACACCGAAGCCGCTGCCGTTGGTCTGAATAAAGCCACACAGTGTCGTGATGCGAGTTAGTTCCGCCTGACTCAGAGTGGCGCGGGTGAAGGGGGTCTCGGTGGTCCCGAACACGCCCGTGGTTGGCGAAGTGTGAAGGGTAGTGCCAAATGCCGCCAAGCCGGGAGCCAGGTTGCCGGTAGGGTCAGTGGCAACCAATTTGGCGACGACGGAGGTCGGCACGCCCGGAGTCAGGGTATTGCTGATCAAGTCGTTACGCACCGAGAGCGAGGCTAGTCCGTCCGGCGTCACAGGGCAGCAGCAGCACGAGATCAGTTGTTCATCCGGCGAGAAGACATATACGTTGACGTTGAGATTGCCGTTTTGCGTCGGGAACGGGATAGTGGAGTTTGCGCCGGTATTGGTGATGTTGATAAATGAATCGCCAATGCTAAGGTTAGAGGCATAACGGACTTGGAAAGCGTCCGCAGGTCCGCCGGCGATGAAAACCGGGTTAGCGGCACTGCAGAGGGCCGGGGGCGGAGGGGGCGGGGGCGGCGGGGCCGCGTTGTACGTATACGTCACCATAACGGAGCCGGCGGACGTTGCAACGCCACCCATGGTACTGTCGAAGAGACATTCACGTTGAATGGCACCGCAAAGTCGGCGGCAGTAAAGCCCGGATTAGCCGTAGCGCTGCCCGTGCCAGCCGCGCCCGATGAAACCATACCTGTCGTCGTCGTTGTCGTGGTGGGCATCGTGAAAGTAATTCCGGGAGGCCCGGTTGGCGTAAAAGTCTCTTGCACGGTGTTCGTGCCGCCTCCTGGCGTGCCGAACTGATAATCGGAAATGTAGTTCAGGGTTACGCCTGTCAGAATCGCACCTCCGCCAATGGAAAAAGGCGGGCATGAGACAGCGTTCGGGCCGCCGGTGCCATTGTTGAAGGTAGTCGGGAAGGGGGTGCAGTTTAGCGGCCCCTGCGTTAAGGCGCTCGCCGTCATGCTGAGCAAGAGCACGGAGGCCGGCACTAGAAGCAGCTTGTTCATCTTTAATCTTGTGTGAACACGAATGGCGTTTTCGTGCAATAGAGCACTTGTGGGCAAGCGCATGATGTTGAATCTCCTCCCGAGTAAAATACCACCGAAGGGTTCCTTCAGGCACTGTTAATAGCGCGTAGTTACTTTCCGTAGTCGAAAAGATTAAACGCCAGGAGGTCAAGGCGCGAACGTACTTGTTCCGTCCCGCCCAAAGGCCAATGTTATGGCTGATTTAGATGGCCGCCGGCTTGTGTTTCTCGTGAACGCCTTGGTTCGCGGAATTCAAGAACGATTCCAATTGATCTTCCTGAATCGACAAATTCAATTTCAAAGTGTTGCCGCTGCTGGTCACGTTCAGATTTCGCACGAGCGAAGTAACCGGCGAGTTATTCGCGTTGGTTTGAATCATGCCTGCCAGGAATTTCACGACATCCCCGAGCGCGCGGGCATCCTGTTCACTCGTCGCGAGGGCTTCCCCGGTGATGGTAACAGTATCCCCAAACTTGATTCCACCGCTGGTTTGCTGCACTTTCTTCAGCAAATCGCCTTGGAAAGCACCCTGAAGAGTCGGATCGCCCATCGGCATTTTGCTGAATGCCGAAAGCGGCGCGATCGATACCGACCAAGCATCTTCCGTGTTGCTCAAGGTGTTCACGCGCGCCGCGAGCGCCGGATCGATCGAACTGGCGGCGGATCGGCGGTCCAGCGCCGCTTGCACGCTGGCAAGGTCTCCGGCGATTACCAGACTGTTGTCCACAACCGCGATCACCTGCTGTCCCTTCCCGCCCGTGCTGCCGAACAGCGGAACGCCTTTGTAAGTAGCCACGGTTTTCCCGCCGGTCTGCGCCGCCAGCGCGGAGATTTTATCCAAATTGAAGTTTCCGCGCGCCAGCAGGAGTCCGTTGTTCCCGCCTTCGCCAACATTTGTGGCAATCAGTATCTCGTGCAGATCGCTACGCGGATCGAAACCGCTCATATCGATAAATTGCTGCAACTGTTGATCGGACCCCATGTGGCGCAGAACGAACTGTCCGAACTGCGAGGCTTTGGCCTGCTCGACATTAACGCCCGCGACGATTTTGGCGTCCGGCATGAGCAGATTCATCATTTGCTGATCGGCGGCGGAGAGGCTCCCCGCAAGAACGGTCAACGCGGCGGCGAAGAAAGCGGTGTATCGCATAAAGTTACCTTCCCCTATGGTAACGGACGTGCGCCGGGAAAAGTTCCAACGGAAGATGCGGAAGAGGTATCTGGCTCCGCGATCGTCTCCAAGCGGTTCGCGGCGAGATCCTGAAGATTCTGAACGATCCCGGACGGCCACCGGATTTCGACGCGCTCGACCTTTACATCTTTGCCCAGTCCGAAGTGGACGATGCGATCGCTCGAACAGCCGTAGCCGACCGATGTCGTGACGCGATTCCACTGTTCGCCGGATTCCGAGGTGAGATGCAGCCACGACCCGATGCCATCGCGATTACTTTTGCGTCCGATCAGGCGAAATTCGATCCAGTTCCCGGCTGCGCTGGCCGGGTTGCTAATGTTGCGCAGCAGAAGGGGCTGCTCATTCAACCGGGTCACTATGACGTCGATGCGGCCATCGCGATCGAAGTCCCCGAAAGCCGCGCCCCGATGCAGCGCCTCGCCCGGAAGCGGCTTGGCGTCGAAACGGCCCGCGCTGTTCGTGAAAACGAGGTTTGGCTGTCGCGATTTGCGGCTGGACGATAACTCGGCATTATCCATGACGTGCCCACCCACGGCAAAGATGTCTTTCCATCCATCGTTATTGAAATCGAACATGCCCGCGCTCCAGCCAGTCCACGGCAAGGTCGCGCGCCCGATGCCGCTGGGATATGTCACATCCACAAAACGACCGCCGAGGTTTCGAAATAGCGGAAACGTTTCGTTCGAGAGAGCCGTTATGAAAAGATCTTCGCGGCCATCGTTGTCGTAATCGCGGAAATCGACGCCCATGGCGGAGATGGCTTTGCCGTCGCCGTCATAAGCAACCCCTGCCTCGACAGCCATTTCACGAAACTTGCCGTTTCCCTCGTTATGAAAAAGGAAGTTTGGGACCGTATCGTTGGCCACGAAGACATCGAGAAGTCCGTCGTTATCGAAATCGCCGAACGCAACGCCCATGCCCTTGCCCGCGAATCCGGCGATTCTCGATGAAATGGAAACATCCTGGAATTTGCCGTGCCCCAAGTTTCGGTACAGAGCGTTCGCCAGCGGTTGATAGTTGCCGGGATGGCAATACTGTCGATAATTGGGCTTTTCCCCGCAGAATATCTCGCCGGCGGGATCCCATTTGACATAGCGGACGACAAACAGGTCCAGCAGGCCGTCGTTATCGAAATCGAACCAGCCGGCCGCCACCGACCACTTTCCCGTTTCGCCCAGCCCGGCTGCTTTCGTGACGTCCTCGAACGTGCCATCCCCGCGATTTCGAAATAGCGTGTTGCCGCGAACGCCGGTCACGAAAAGATCGACGTTGCCGTCGTTATCGAAATCGGCGGCCGCAACGCCCATGGAATAACCGCTGCCCGCGACGCCGGCCTTCTCCGTAACGTCCGAAAACGTTCCATCGCGATTGTTGCGAAAAAGGCGGTTCGAATACGACGCATCTTTTTTGATCAGATCGGGGACGGTGGCGCCATTCGCGACGTATATATCGGGCCAGCCGTCGTTGTCGTAATCGAAAACCGCTGCGCCCGCGATCATGGTTTCAATTTGATGTTTCTCGCCGGTCGCGCCGGTGCGCACGACCATGTCCAGCGGCTTGGATTCGAAGGCGATTTCGGCTGGCGGCGCCGTCCTTACGCGAGTCTCGGGTGTCGCGGCAAGCGCTTTTCGAACCCGATCGGCTTCGGCGGCCGCTCCAGCCTTGCCGAGGATGACCAGGCTTTCGGCGCCGCGGCCGTATTTAAAGAGAAACAGCCCATAATCGACCCGTGCTCGAGTGTCGCCGGCGGCGATCGCCTGGCGGTAGCGGCGTTCGGCGTCATCCGGTTTCGAGAGCGCCTCGAAAGTGAGCGCCATCCCGAGCAAAACGCGTCCGCGCCCCGCGCCCGCGGTTCCCAGCGCAAGTTCGAAAAAGTGAAGCGCGCCATCGAATCGCGCGAGCGTGAAGTCCGTTCGGGCGAGATAGTAGCAGGCGTTTTCCTCGTCGACCTTCAGCGCGCAAGCCTGGTGAAAAGCGGGCTCCGCCAGTTGAAATTTTTCCTCCGCCGCGTAAGCCATCCCAAGCAGCTTCCATGCGCGCGCGTTTCCGGGATCTTCACGGGTGAGCTCTTGCAAGATGCGTTCGGCCGAGGCAAAGTCGCGGTTTCGAAACGCTTCCATGCCTCGCGCCGCCGGGTCAGCGGGTCTGGCGGGAGTCGCGGCAAAAGTCACGAAGATAGCCGCGGCCGCCAAAGTTGCGGAGCGATTCCGGCGCCTGAATGGTTTCTTAAGCACTACTAAGCACTACGCAAATAAGGTTTGAAATACCTCGGCGATCCGGCCGGGTTCCTTCGGATCGATCCGGCAATCCACGCGTCCCTTGGTTTCCTCGCCCGCGCGCCGGAGCATCTCCAAATCCGTTCCATCCCCGGCATTGATGCTCAATGTCGTTTGAAACTGGCGCGCGATGTCCGCGATCTCGCCCAAGCGCGGAAACGCGCCAGCGCTCATCGGTACAAGCCGCGACACAAGCTGCGCCGCGCGCCCCCTCTCCTTCCATCCGTTCAGCGCGGCCAATAATTCGGCGGCCGTCTCAAATCCGGCAAGATCGAAATCGAAAGCGCGACCATGCCTTCGCCTGGCTTTCGCGTGGCGAACAAAATCGTACAGCTCGGCATTGATCGACAAACGTTTTTCTACATCGGACGCGCGCGAAGTATCGAAGCTGAATCGCGTCGCGCCCGCGCGTTCGACGATCGCCGCTTTGTCCGGGAGCGCTCCGGCATCCACCGTGTAGCCTTCGCGCCACCCGGTTCGGATCGCCGCCCACATGGCCGCGGTCTCCGGCGCGCGTACCGAAGCCACGTTCACGCCCTTCGTTTTGAAAATGAATCGAAACGCCTCGAAAATACCGGGCAGATTCGAGCGAACCAGATCGCCGCCCACGGAAATCGCCGGCCGGCTGCCTTGCGGCCGCGGCAGAAACGTCCGGTTCACTTCTTCGGCAAACGTCAGGACGCGCTCCGAATCGCCCGGTCCGAAGGGAGACGCGTTGATTACGATTTCACGCCGCCCGCCGCCCGCCGCCTGCATGCGCCCAATCAAGAACGCCTGCGGGAACAGCGCACTGGTGGGCGCCGTTGCCGGAGCCACGTGCATCAGCAGCGGCTGCGATTCCAGGCCATCCACGGCAAGGTAGTAAGTCGAATGGTGGATGGCGTCCCGCTCGAGCGACCCGAAGTAAGGCCGGATGCTCTCCATCTTCAACTGGGCGGCCCGGCCGGCCAGCCGGTTCCGCAGTTCGTCGTTCAGCGGTTTGCCATCGGCGTGCTCGAAAATCAAGCTCGCGAGTTGCGCCGCTTCGCCGGTTCGCAAAGGCAGATCGAATAGAGCCGGTGTCACTATCTTATAGTTGTAAACTTTTCAGATACTCGCGGAAAGGGCCGCCCAGGTCGTGCCGCTGCAACGCGAACTCGACCGTCGCTTTCAGGAATCCCATCTTGTCGCCCGCGTCGTATCGTTTTCCCTCGAATCGATACGCGTAAATCGGGCGGCTGCGCAGCAGATGCTTGAGTCCATCGGTCAACTGAATTTCAGAGCCCGATCCCGGCTCGATTCTCGCGAGCGAATCGAAGACGTCGGAAGTAAGAATGTAACGGCCGACGATAGCCAGGTTCGACGGCGCTTCGGAGGCCCTTGGTTTCTCCACCAGATCGCGAATGCGGTAGACGCGATCCTTGCTGCCATTGTGCGAAATGGGCTCCGCGTCGACGACGCCATAGGACGATGTCGCTTCATGGGGCACTTCCATCACGGCCAGAACCGGCGCCGAAAAAAATTCGTAAATGTCGAGGAGCTGCCGGATGCACGGCGTCTCCGCGTCGATCACGTCGTCCGCCAGCACGACCGCGAAAGGCTCGGGGCCAACCAGATCGCGCGCGCGCAGCACCGCGTGGCCCAAGCCCAGCGCTTCCTTCTGGCGAATATACGAGACATCGATCTCGGAAACATTGCGCACGATCGAGAGCAGGTCTTTCTTGCCGCGCGATTCAAGCAGATGCTCGAGCTCGAAGCTGACGTCGAAATGATCTTCGATGGAGCTCTTGCCGCGGCCCGTCACGATGATGATATTTTGAATTCCGGAGTGTATCGCCTCCTCGATGCCGTATTGAATAATGGGCTTATCCACCAGCGGCAGCATTTCTTTGGGCTGCGCTTTGGTGGCGGGGAGGAATCGCGTGCCGAGTCCCGCGGCGGGGAACACGGCCTTTCGTACTTTCGCTGGCATCAGCTATAAGCATCCATTAAATTCGGTCAAAAGCGACCTAGGGATATCCCCTGCCAAGTGTGGTACAATGTCATCCGTGCACGCAAGCACAGAGAAGTGCCGGCAAGGCGACGAACTCCGCGAATGCATGAGCACCGTATTCTTGAAAGGATTTCGTGACGCATGCTGAATTTACTTGAAACCTGCCCCGCCCCGGGCCGGTATCCTTCCTCTCCCCGCTCGATTTTGATTGCCGAGGATGATCGCAAAACGTCCTCCCTGCTTCTGCTTTATCTGGAGCGCGCGGGTTTCCAAGCGGTTCCGGCTTTTGACGGGCAACAGGCATTGGCGCTCGCCCGGCAAAGACAGCCGGCCCTGATCATCCTGGATCTTTTACTCCCGATCATGAATGGCTGGGCGGTCTGCCGCGAAGTCCGCTGCTTTTCGAAGGTACCGATCCTGATCCTGTCCGCTCGGGGAGAGATTCAGGAGCGCGTCGACGGGTTGTCCCTAGGCGCCGACGACTACGTCGTGAAGCCGTTCAGTCCGGAGGAGCTGGTTGCGCGCGTAAGGGCGATTCTGCGGCGCGCCGGTTCGGAATCGGAAGCTGGTGAGAAGCTGCTGTCCCACAACGGTCTTGTTCTCGATCCGGAGAAGCATCGCGTTAGCCTGGACGGGCATGCGGTTTCGTTGACGCCTTTTGAGTACAGGCTGCTCCATGCGCTCATGGCCGCTCCGGGTAGGATCTTTCTGCGAGAGGAGTTACTGCGGTACCTGTATCCGGCCGGGGAGGCTGTCGTAGATCGGGTTATCGACGTCCACATCGGGAATCTTCGGCAGAAGATCGAGAAGGATCACGCGAGCCCCCAGTATGTTTTGACCGCGAGAGGCTTGGGATACCAGTTCACCGATTAAAGACCGACCTGCCTTACCGTATCCTTACAAGATCTTTATACGCGCCTCATCTCAGTTAATGTAACTTGGACTCTTAGACCACGCCACGACCCCGGGGGGTAGTGAAATAAAAAAGAACCGTCTGGTTTGGAAGTTCCTCGGAATCGTCGTCCTCGTGATCGCGGTGGATCTGCTCCTCATTTGGTTTTCCGTCGATTTTCTAGCGGCGGACTACTTCGGCCGCCTGATGCGAAGATACAACATTCCCACAACGGAGGTCAGGCAGTTATTCCTGGAGGCGGTCCATCGGTATCTCCTCTGGGCGGGCGTGGCGGCTCTCGCTGTCAGCACTATCCTCGGTGGGCTACTTACCAACATGACCTTGCGAGCTTTGACACAGATCGTCGTCACGGCTCGCAAGATCGGCGGCGGCAACTATTCGGCCAGGGCGCGCGCGGATTCATCCGATGAGGTTGGCCAACTCGCGGTTGAGTTCAATCGGATGGCCGAGAGTCTGGAACGAATGGAGCGACAGCGGAAGAACAGGGTGCTCGACGTCTCGCACGAGCTCCGTATCCCATTGACCAATGTGCGCGGGTACCTGGAGGCCTTACGGGATGGCGTGCTACCCGCTTCGCGCAATACGTTCGAGTCCCTGCACGAAGAGACGCTCCGCCTGATTACTCTATCCGAGGACCTGCTTGGCTTGAGCCGGGCCGAAATAGCCCATTCCTCGGTCCGCCCGCAGCCGGTCGACCTGCGGAGAACTATTACACAGGCACTGGAGTTGTTTCATTCTCAACTGGCCGGTAAGTCCATTACGATCGAGACGCAATTCGACGAAACGGCCAATGCGGCCGCGGCCGATCCGGATAAGTTGGCTCAGGTATTGCGAAACCTGCTCCAGAATGCGGTGGAATACACGCCGCGGGCGGGCAGGCTGCGGATCGCGACGGAATCTATTCGAAACGAGATCAAGGTTACTTTCGCCACGACAGGCGATCCCATCGCGGCCGTGGACCTGCCATTCATCTTCGACCGTTTCTATCGGGGCGAAAAATCCCTAGCGCGGGAGCATGGCAGCGCCGGTCTTGGCCTCTCCATTGTCAAGGAGTTGATTGAGGCTCACGGAGGACGCACTGGCGTCGAGCGCGCCGCTTCCGAAAATCGGATCTGGTTTACCTTGCCGCGGTAGGGTTCTACATCTTCTTGTTGAAATCTTTACCGTTTCCTTGTTGTTTTCTTAATCTGCGATGGCATCCTCACGGTGGAGCAACATGCCGGGAGCAAATTCAACATGAAGAATCGAAAAGAGCAGCTTGCCGTCGTTATTGTCAACGCCAATGGCTTGGGTATTCAGCCTGAACCACCGCCGTTTGAAGTTCGAATTAAAAGGAAGAACAGGAAGAACGAACCAAGAACCGCCGTACTGGGCGTCTTCCTGTTAGGTGTCGGATTCGCCGCCTTGCGTGCCGGAGCCGCCGCTCAGGATCAAAACGCCGAGCCATCGCGCCGGTTCGCCGATGAAGAAAGCGCCCAGCAGTTGCGCGGGTTTATCGATCGGCAGGTGGGCGGAATTCAGAAATTGTTGGTACCGGACGATGCTCATCTTCCCCAAGCGCGACTCCCTGATGGAACGCTGACGTCCGACCCGCGTTTCCAGACTACCGAAGCCAAGCGCTATTTAGGGAAACTGCTCTTCTTCGACCCGGTTCGAACAGCCCGAATCATACCGGAGTTCGGTGGCGTCCTCGCCACCAGGCAGACCGGCTCCTGCGGGAGTTGTCACCTGGGCGAGGTGGCCGGGAAATCCGGCACGCTCCTTAATTTCAACGTGGGCGGCGAGGGGCGGGGCTACACGAACGCCGCGGGGAATTTCATTCCACGCCGGCGTCCCCGGACCGACATTCTCCCGCAACTCCGACAGACCCCTCTCTTTCCCGGTGACGCGTTGGTGGACGAAATGCCTACGCTCACGGACGTCTACCAGTTCGCCATCGGCGATCCGGGCCGTGGGCGCAAGCTTCCACCCCCTGGTTTTCTGCTGCGTACCGGTCGACTCGACGCCCTGGACAGCGTAGGGCGCAATACACCGAACATGGTCGGAGTCGCCTTTAACAACCGCCAATTGTTGGGGGGATTCGCCGGCGAGATCGACGCGTTGCCCGGCGCCCTCAACCCGTTCAACTTTCCAGCGCCGGAAAACGTGGCGCAATTGTTACTCGACGCTCACCGGATGCAGGATTTCCAGTCCGCCGAACTCCAGGAAATCCCAGCCTTCGTGAAGCTGTTCCGGGATGCGTTTCCCGAAGAGGCGGCCCAGGCCGATGCCGCGGGAGATTTGAATCTGCTGATCAACGACACAACCGTCTTGCGAGCGACTGCGACCTTCATGCGAACCATAGTCACTCGGAACACGCGGTTTGACAGATTCATGGCCGGAAGTAACGACGCGCTGACAGCCCAACAGCTGCGGGGCGCCAAGCTTTTCTTCACGGCCGCGACGGATGGCGGCGCAGGTTGTGTCTCCTGTCACAGCGGGCCAATGCTTAACAAGCAGATGAACGACCCCGACGTGACCGGGACCGGCCAGTTCGTGGAAGAGAACTTTTTCAACCTCGGGCTGTCAGACCACCCGATCCGGGCTTTGGACCGGTTGGCGAGAAATAATCCCGACTTCATCGATGATGGACGGAGGGAGATTACGGGCCGTGACAGCGACATCTACAAGTTCCGAGTCACGACGATGCGGCAGCTCAAAGGTAGCAAGTTCTTCTTCCATAACGGCGGCTTCACAAATGTGAGAGACGTGGTGCAATACTTCAACGCCGGTGTGCCGCAGAACCAAGTGACCGGCGCCGCGAGTACGCTGACACCCCGCTTCACGAATCCCCGCGGGCACAACGCCCCTCCCGGCTTGGGGCTGAGCGATCAGCAAGTGGACGATATCGCCGATTTTTTGAAGAACGCGCTTTACGATCCCGCGCTCGTCAAGTACGATCCGAACTCAACGACACTAACGATGCAGCCGAACGCGCGAGACCTGACCTACTCGGTCTACCGTCCGGACCTCGCGGCGTTGGGTGCGAAGGATGGGTTCATGCCGAGCGGACTCCCCATATCGAACAACGATCCTCTTTCACGGCGTGATGCGGGTCTCGAGTTCCTAAATGTCACCAAACAGTTGAACGCTCAACTGACTAATCCCGGTGTTGGTACGCAAGGCGCGAACGTTTACAAAATCACGAACAACAGTTCGTCGGTCGTGGACACCCACCTTTTCGTGATTGTTAAAGGCCTTTCTGCGGGAAGCCGGCTTGTGAATGCCAGCTGGACCACCCAGAGCGGCGATCCTTATGTTCGGGTGTTCTTGCCGGATGGTGTCCTCGGCCCCGGCCAAACTATCTCCGAGAGTTTGGTTTTCCAGCGGAGCGATGGCGGCACGCAGGTGAATTACACTCTCACCTTTCTCTCCGGGCAGGGTAATCCCTGAGTCGCGTACTCGTTTGATTGAGCTGGTTCCGGGCGGCATCGGTTAAGGCCAGTGCCATTTGGGGCCTCTGCTAGGCCTACTTAGCGCAAGTTCGTCACGCGACCGCTTGCTAACGCGCGCGGTTCGGTAAGCCATTCCGGTGGCGACGAAACTCTTGACATCAATTGCGGATCACGACCGCTTCCGAAAAGCGGTGGAGTCCCGAATCTTGTTGGAATCTTTACCGTTTCCTTATTGCATTCTTAATCTACGATGGCACCCTGACATGCCAGGAGTCAATTTCACCATGAAGAACCGAAAAGACCTTATTGTCGCCCTTATGGTCACGCTGATGGCCGTGGCGCCTCCAGCGGGTTTCGCCGCCAATCACCGCGAGGCGCCCATCACGGCTTTGGATCGTCTCGCCGATATCACCGATTTCTTTGCGTTCGTCAGCTATGACGATCCCAGTAAAGTGACGATTATTCTCAACGTCGATCCGCTGCTCGATCCTTCCAACGGACCGAACTATTTTCCCTTCGACCCGGACATTCTCTACGAAATCAAGATTGATAACAACAACGACGCCCAGGAAGACGTCACCTTCCAGTTCCGCTTTCAGACCGAAATCCGGTCGGCGCCCGGCAGCGGCATTCCATTGTCCGTGGCGGAAGGCTTTTATGCCACGCCGGTCGGCATCACCGGGGGACGCACCGCGCCGCTAACTGGACCCGCGGGAGTTGCGCCCGGCACGCCAATCGTCCCCCAAGCAGTCAGCGCACTCGATGGACCCGGCTCCGAGGGCATCACAATTCGCCAGACTTATACCGTAGCGATGGTGCGCGGCAAAAGTAACGGGAACAACGGCGGGAACGATGGAAACGGTCAGGGCGACCGAACCGATCTTTCGGGAAATCGCAAGCTGTTTGCTCTTCCCTCGAACACCGGTCCGAGGACAATTCCGAATTATCCCGGCCTTTTCAAGCAGGCCATCTACGATTTGGGCAACG
>JBPCKZ010000235.1:0-13610 GCA_051003795.1 Bryobacteraceae bacterium
TCGAAGGAATCGCCCGAAACTCTGGAAATGTACGGCGTCAATAAGGAGCCAACGCGCCCTTATGCCACCAACTGCCTGTTGGCGCGCCGCATGGTCGAGCGCGGCGTGCGATTCGTGATGCTGATGCACGCCAGTTGGGACGACCACACCAACATCGACACCAAGCTGAAGAAGAACTGCAATATCACCGATCAACCCGCCGCCGCGCTCATCAAGGATCTGAAGCAACGCGGGCTGCTCGATACCACGCTGGTCGTTTGGGGCGGCGAATTCGGACGCACTCCAATGTCCGAGATCCGCAAACCGGAAGAGGCCGATAGCGCGGGACGCGATCACCATCCCGTCGCATACAGCATGTGGATGGCGGGCGGCGGCATCAAGGGCGGCCAGGTGGTCGGCAGCACGGACGATCTCTGCTTCAACATCCTCGAAGATAAAGTCCACGTGCACGATCTGCAAGCGACCATTCTGAACCGTTTGGGGTTCGATCACACGCGCTTGACCTATCGCTACATGGGCCGGGATTTCCGTTTGACCGACGTCGAAGGAAATGTGGTGAAAAAGCTGCTCGCGTAACCGCGTGCCGTCCTACACCGGCGCCTGCCGGCTCTTCCGCAAGATTCTCGGCCTTATCTATCTCACCGCGTTCGTTTCGTTGGGCCTGCAAATCACGGGATTAATCGGATCGCAAGGAATCCTGCCCGTCGGCGATTTTCTCAAAGCAGTGCGGGAGCAGTATGGATCGTCCGCTTACTGGGATGTGCCCACGGTTTTCTGGTGGGCCTCAAGCGATGCGGCGTTACACATCGCGTGCGCGCTGGGCGCGGTTTGCTCGATCTTACTGGCACTCGAAATTTTTCCGCGAGTCATGTTGGCCCTGGCATTCTGCTTGTATTTGTCGCTCGTCTCCGCGGGCCGGATATTCATGGGCTATCAATGGGATTTCCTGCTGCTGGAGGCCGGGTTCCTCGCCATCTTTTTGAAACCCGCACTGGCGCGGGTGTGGCTATTTCAGTGGCTGGTCTTCCGGTTGGTCTTTGAATCCGGCGAAGTGAAACTGCTAAGCGGCGACCCCACGTGGCACAATCTCACCGCGATGGCATTTCACTACCAGACGCAGCCGCTTCCGACGCCTCTCGCCTGGTACATGTATCAAGCTCCGATCTGGTTTCAAAAAGCCGCGACCCTTTTCGTCTTTCTTGCCGAGATCTTCGTTCCGTTTCTGATTTTCGGTCCCAGACGGTTGCGCCATATCGCCGCGGGATTTCTGTTCACGCTGCAACTTCTGATTTTTCTAACGGGCAATTACACCTTCTTCAATCTCCTGACCATGGCCTTATGTATCCTGCTGCTGGACGATTCGATTCTTCGTTGGAAGAAAGAGGTTGTTGTCCCGCATGCCAACCGTTTTGTGACGGCGGCTTTATTTGTTCCGATCATCCTGTTGAGTTCGTCGCAACTGGCCGGCATGTTCGGCCATCCTTTCCCGTTTCCGGGGCGAATAGCCGCCGCTGCTGCCCCGTTCGGCGTTGTGAATACGTACGGACTATTTGCCAATATGACCATTACCCGCCTCGAAATCGAGATCGAGGGATCGAGCGACGGAAACAAATGGAGCGCTTATTCGTTTCGCTACAAGCCGGGCGACGTGAAGCGGCCTCCGCCATGGGTGGCGCCGCACCAGCCCCGCCTCGATTGGCAGATGTGGTTCGCGGCACTGGGAAACTACCGGCGGAATCCGTGGTTCGCGAACTTCATGGGCGCCTTGCTAAAGGGATCGCCGCCGGTGCTCGCGCTGATGGAACATAATCCGTTCCCCAACGCGCCGCCGCGCTACATTCGCGCCTTGATGTACGAATACCGCTTCACCGATTTCGCGACGCGCCGCGCGACAGGCGCCTGGTGGAAGCGCGAGCTGAAGGGCACATATTTTCCAACGGTGTCGCTGCGATAACCGTCAGTTGCCATAAGGCCGATGCACCGCGCCCACCGGCTCCGCTGGGACGTCGAACTTCTCCGCCGGATCGGGGTGCGAAGGATCGAACGCGGGTATTCCGTCCACCAGGTACTTGGCGATCGGAAGCCGATCTTGCTTGATCCCCTCCACGATGCATTTCGCCAGTTCGTAGCTGCCGTAATCGGAGTGATGGGTCGTGTCCTTTCCCGCGAACGCTTTGCGCGCGTCAACCGGCCCGAGAGCTTCGTAAAAACGCTTTGACATCGCGTTCAGGTCGATGAGAGGCGCGTTTTCTTCTCTGGCGGCCTGGCGCGCCGCTTCCGGGAAATCGCCCAGGCTGTTCGTGATTTTGCCTTCCGAATCGAAGGTCAGGCGATTCATTGGCGTGACGAGCACCGGCGCGGCTCCGTGTTGCCGCGCTTCGGCGATAAAACGCTTGAGGTCCGCCTTGTACGTGGTGAATGCACCCACGCCTTCACCCTTCTCCTTCTGGTCGTTGTGCCCCATTTGCATGAACACGTAATCGCCCGGCTGGACGACGCTCATGAGTTTGGCCAGCCGGTTCTCGCCAATAAAACTGCGCAACGATTCTCCCGATTCCCCGTGATTCGCGATGGCGATGCCGGGCTTGAAAAATCGCGTCAGCATTTGCCCCCAACTGTTGAAGGGCTCGCTTGCCTGATCGGTTGAGGTGGAATCGCCCGCAATGTAGAGGGTCGGGATGTTGTCGATTTTTTCGATTAACAGGCGCCTGACGGCGGGTTGGCTGCCCGTGAATTCCAACGTGAGCTTGTCGTCCCAAGCCCACCACTCGGAAGTCTTTTCGCGCGGCTTCAGTTTGACTTCTCCGTCTCCCGGGATCTTGGGCGTGCGGACATTGACTATGAAGGCGCGGGTCGTAAACTCGCCCGGCATGGCGCGCACGTTTTCAAGCATCAACCGGCGCAACTCCGCCTTCACGGTCGTATTGGATTCCGCTTTCGCATCGCCGAGCGTGACGGTTACCTTGTAGTTGCCTTCTTCCGGCACCTTCACTGAAAAGTAGAACGGCGGCTGGTTCCCGGTATCCTCATACCCGTAGCCGCGTTCATCCGTATACATCGTTGTTGGCGTCACTCTTGAAAAGCCCGTGGCAGCCTTGCCGGGACCGAAGTCGAATTTGAAAATACGCTCGGCGCTTAAGGACGGAATGGAGAATCCCAGGAGAAACACGGGTAAGCGGGTCGCAATGCGCATATCATCGATCTTATGAAAAGAAATAGAATCGGGCCGGCATTCGCTCCGCTGTTCTTGTCGGCGCTGGCCGTCGCCGGCGCACAGGTTCCGCATGCGACGCTGCCTCCGCTTCCGGCCGCTCTCGGAGTGCCGAAGCCCGGGCCGGCGAACGACGCTCCTTACGCTCCGTTGCCCATCTTGCCGGGCGGCGTGGTGGTAACTCTGTATCCGCCCGGCTCGCCTTTTCTAAAAGCGGAGCGCATCCGCGAGCCCGAGCAATACAATATGAGCCAAGCCGTTCCGGGGCGAATCAACAGCATCGTCAATATTCACAACCCGTCCCTCGAAGTACACACGGTCGAGCGCGGCCTCAACACCGGCGCCGCGGTGATTCTGGTGGCGGGCGGCGGGCATAACACCTTGAACGTCGGAAGCGAGAGCGCCGATTTCGTTCCCTTTTTCTACAACTATGGCGTCAACACCGTCATCCTGCGGAATCGACTCCGCCGTGACGGCTACAACCCGCGGACCGATGCCGTGAACGACGCCCTTCAGTCCATCCGCCTGGTGCGCGCTTACGCCAAGCAGTGGAACATCGATCCGAACAAGATCGGCATAATGGGCTTCTCGGCCGGCGCGGAATTAACCGCGGCGGCTGCGGTCTTGTTTGAAGAGTTCGACAAAAAGAATAGCGACCCCGGCGATCCGATGGCGGGAATTACTTCGCGTCCCGACTTCGCCGGCATCGTTTATCCGGGTCCTTCGCCATTCGCCCGTGATCGCACTCCGCCGCCGATTCCGCGCAATGTCGCGCCCGCATTCATCGTCTGTGCCGGATCGGGCGACCGGGTTCACGCCCTCTGGTCCATCGAATACTTCACGGCGATGCTGTCCAAGAGCGTGCCGAATATCGAAATGCACATTTATGCCAATGGCCGCCACCCCGGCGATCCGTTGCCCGACGGCAGCCGCATGACCGGCGGTTTGACGGACCGGAACGACATCCCGTTTGGCACTTGGCAATACCGGTTCATCGACTGGTTCCGCGATCTCGGCTTCCTGCAAAAGCCCGGAGTCGAAACCAAAGCCGCCAAGGACATCGCCGCTTTCCTGAATCAGCCGCCACCGGTTCCCGGCAGCCATTAGCGCGATTACGTCCATCCCTGCTTTTGAGAGAGAATGGTTGCGGAAATTATGACAGGTAACCGCAAGACTCTCCTTCTTGGCGTACTTTGCGTTTCCACCTTCGCGCAGAAGCCCGACACGGCGGCCTTGGACAAACAGGCTGAGGAACTGGCTGGCTCCGTCGCGCGCGCGCCACGCCTTGCGGTCGAGCGCGTCGAGTTCAAGGTCAAGCCCCCCGACGCATCCTGGGAGATGGGATATCCGTCGTCGGTCGCCATGGATCGAGACGGCCTTCTCTACATTTTGCAGCGCGGCGAGAAGGCCGATCCGGTGTTGGTCGTGAATCGCGAAGGGCGGATTGTGCGCTCCTGGGGCAAGGGTCTCTACCGGATTCCCCACAGCATCCGAATCGACCCGGCCGGCAACGTTTGGACGGTAGACGCGGCGAGTTCTCACGTGATCGAGTTCACTCCCGAAGGCGAGCAGCTAATGGATATTTCCGTTGGCGGTCAGCCGCCCGCCAAAAGCGGATTTAACGGGACGATCTTTAACGGAACCACCGACATTGCATTCGCTCCCAACGGACATCTCTTCATTTCCGATGGTTACGGCAACGCGCGCGTGCTCGAATACTCGCGCGATGGGAAGCGGATTCGGGAGTGGGGCAGCGCGGGGACCGGTCCCGGCCAGTTTCATCAGCCGCACGGAATTGCCGTGGATTCGGACGGCGTGGTCTACGTGGCCGACCGTCAAAATGGCCGCTTGCAGCGATTCGATTCGACTGGGCGATTTTTGGGCGAGTGGGCGAATCTGGGCATGGTGACCTCGGTCGTCATCCAGGACGGCGCGCTCTGGATCGGCACGCAGCAACGCAACGAGCCGACCAGCGCCAACGGGTGGATCATGCGGATCGACCGTCGAACCGGAGCAATCCTCGGTTATGTGGAATCCGCGCACGCGCAGCATGTGGTGAACGTCGCGCCCAATGGCGACCTGCTGGCGGGCGCGCGGCCCGATACGGTCGTGTGGTTCCACCCGCAACCCTAACGCGTACAACCCTAACGCGACGGCGTGGCGCCGATTGTGATACGCTTTATCCTAAGTCCTAGCAATGATTTGCCACGGCGATGATTACGCCGGAGACTGGAGCTGAATGAACCGCATCCTGTTCGTATTCGGAGTTTCCGCCCTCCTTTGTTTTTCATCCGACGATTCGACTCCGGCCGGCAAGCCGGGTAGCGATCTTCCCGAGATGCCGGCCGCGGTTCACGCGCCGTTGTTTCGTCCGAAAGCGCCATCGGCGGGAAGGGTCACCGAGCGGCTCACATCGAGTCTTCCCAAGCCAATCGCCGACGCGAGCCCGATCCCGCATCGCAACTTCATAGACGACGAAATTTTCGGCAAAATGCGACGCGACGGCATTCCGCACGCGCCGATGAGCACGGATCGCGAATTTATCCGCCGCGTCAAGTTGGATGTGGCGGGCCGGATTCCATCGCCCCCGGAAGTTCGCGACTTCCTCGCCGACAGCTCGCCGGACAAGCGCGCGAAATTGATCGACAGCCTGGTGGGGAGCCCGGAGTTCGTCGATAAGTGGTCGTACTTTTTCATGGATATTCTGCGCGCCAACGGAAAAATGGGGCGCGGCTACGTTCTGTTTCATTACGCGCTGAAGGAGAGCCTGGCGGCGGATCGGCCCTACGACGATTGGGCCCGTAGTCTTATTGCCGCATCCGCCAAAAGCAATTATGTGGTGGCCGCGGCCAACCCCATCGTGCGCGAGCATGTCGAAGGCAAGCCCGGCGAAGTGGCCGATGGCGACGACATCGGCAAGGTCAATCAACTGGACACGCACGACGAACTGTCGATTCTTTACGCCAAAATTTTTCTCGGCATGAACATCTCGTGCATCTCCTGCCACGATGGCGCGGGCCATCTTGAAAAGGTGAACGTGTATCTCAGCACGCGGAAACGCTCCGATTTTTTTCAGGAATCGGCGTTTCTGGCGCGCACCCGCTACATCCCGCACGTGGAACACAGCGCGGCCGTGATGGGCCATTTCCTGGTGGACGATGCGGGCGCCGGTTATGACACTAAGGCCGACAGCATGTTGCGGACGAAGCGGACCGGCGGCCCGAACACGCCGAAGTTCCTACTGACCGACGAGGCGGCGCGGTCCGATGCCGAACCCCGCCATGAGCTTGGCCGGATGATGACGGAGAATCCGCAGTTCGCGCGCGCGGCCGTAAATATGTTTTGGGCGAAGCTGATGGGCGTGGGAATCGTCGATCCCTACGACGAATTCGATCTGGCGCGGCTCAATCCCAAGAATCTGCCGCCAGGGTGGGACGCTCAGCCATCGCATCCGGAGCTGCTCGAAAAACTGGCCACGTATTTCCGCGAAAATAACTATAGCGTCCACAAATTGTTCAAGCTGATTTGTAATTCGAGCGCATACCAGCTTTCGGCCCGGTTTCCCGGCGAATGGAACGAGACTTACACCAAATATTACGCGCGCAAATTCGCTCGCATGTTGACCGCCGAGGAACTGCACGACGCGATTGTTACGGCGACCGAGCGTCCCGGCAAATTCGTCCTCGCTTCGAAGAATGAGGACGGCTCTTCCGATGGCGGCGCGCCCGCCTCGGTCCCGATGGCCATGCAGGTGAGCGTGCCACAGCCCAAAGGCGAGCTGAAAAGCTTCATGGCGGCGTTCGGAGAATCGAACCGTGGAGCTCCGCCGCGCGCCCCATCGCCATCGCCGCTGCAGCCGATCATGATGATGAAGTCTTCGGTGGTGAACGACCGCGTCCTGGCCAAGAAGGACAGCCGCGTGGAGCGTCTGCTCGATTCCTATAAAGACAACGGCAAAGTCGTGGATCAATTGTTCCTGGCGACGCTATCGCGCGAGCCGATGCCGGCCGAAAGGGATCTGGCGCTGAAAGCGATGGAGAAGGACCGTGTGGAAGGCGCCCAGAATCTGCAGTGGGCGCTGCTGAATATCGTGGAATTTCTGTACAACTTTTAGAGGATTCGGATGAAAAGCGTGAGGACCATCGGGCAAGTGATGCCATCGCGGCGCGAGCTGCTCAAGTTCGGCGGGCTGGGAGTGTTGGGCGCATCGATCGACGGTGTCTGGCCATTACAACTGCGCGCCAATCCCGCCGTGAAAACCAAGCCGCGAGGCAGCGCGCGAAACATCGTGTTCTTCGAGCTTGCGGGCGCGTTGAGCCACGTGGATTCGTTCGACTTCAAGGAGAACGTTTCGACGCAGAAGGATTTCGACGTTCGCAAGACGTCGACCGGCGTTTACCTTCCGCACGCGCTTTTCCCGCGCATGGAGAACGTGCTGGATAAGTTCGCGCAGGTGCGTTCGCTGGTCAGCCACGAAGAGGTGCATTTGCGCGGCCAATATTATGTGCAGGCCGGCCGTCAAATGAATGTGGCGTTCGCGCCCGAGATCCCCTCGATTGGCTCGGTCGTCGCCTACGAACTGGAATCGCGCCGCCGCGAAACGGACACTTTTCCCACTTACGTGTCCTTCAATCTTTCGACGAATCAGATTGGAGCGCTCTCGACCGGTTATCTTCCGCCGCGTTTTTCAGTCTTCGATTTGAATCCCGATGAAGCCCTGAAGGGAATGGCGCTCGATCAAAAAGCGAGCGAGTTGCTGGAAGAGCGCTGGCGGCTGCTCTCGGGTTTGCGCGAGATCGAACGCGGCCGCATGGCAAGTTTTGGACGGACCACTAGCGGCTTCGAGGATTTCAGCGTTACGGCCAAGAAGCTTTTGACCGATCCCCGATGGCCCGAGACGTTTCAGATCGCCGAAGACGATCGCAAGCGCTATGGCAACACGTCGGTGGGCCTTTCCGCCGTGCTCACGCGCAATCTGTTGAAGCAGGATGGCGGCACCCACTACGTTCACATTTGCCACAACGGCTGGGATCACCATAAGAGCATTTGGGACCGGTCGGCGAAGACTAACCACTACATGCTGATCGGTGAGATGGACCCCGCACTTGCCAGCCTGGTCGAGGATCTGGGGACTACGCCGTCGAAAGCTACGCCCGGCAAGACGCTGCTCGACGAAACACTGGTGGTCTGCATGGCCGAGTTCGGGCGCACGCCGGGGCCGCTCAACTTCATGGCGGGCCGCGATCATCATAAACACTGCTTCCCGGCAATGTTCGCGGGCGCGGGCGTAAAGGGCGCAACGGTGCTTGGCGCGAGCGATTCGCAAGGCTTTAAGTGCGTCGATCCCGGCTGGTCGCATAAGGTGCAGCCGCGGATTGAGAATGTGGTGGCAACCATGTACTCGGCGCTCGGAATCGACTGGTCGAAGGAAGTTCACAACACGCCTTCGGGGCGGACCTACACGTATGTCGATCCGCTCGGCGCGAACGGCTACATTCCGACGGATGAGCTTTCCGGCATTTACGGCTAGCGCCGCCTCTATTTAAGAGAACCGGCGGCCTTTGATGCCAACATCCACGCGGTAGAGCGCGTTAGTGGTCGCCACGACCATCGCTCTCGACGGTGTAAACGACAATCCCACAACTCCCGGTCCCGACACGAACAACTCGGACTCGCGATTCTGGCCGATACGCACAATCCCTTTCCGCCCGGCTACCGAAGCGGCGACGTAGAGGTTCCCCGCGCTGTCGAAATCCATTCCCTGCGGGCGGCCCAAGCCCCGGTAAAAGATCTCCACGTCGCCTTCATGCGAAATCCGGTAGACCGAATCGAAGCTCGACGTCGTGGGACCCGTAACGTAGAGATACCGGTCGGGACCATAGGCCAGGTGGTAAGCCGAAATTGACGGCTCGAGAGTCGCGAACACGAAAATCTGCCGGCTCGGGTTGATTTTGAAGATTGTTCCACTGCGATCGCCGACGTAGAGATTGTTGTCCGCGTCAAAAGCCAACCCCGTCGCGACACCCATGCTCTCAACATAGACGGACATGTTGCCCGTCGGCGTCACCTGGTAAACAATCCCGTCGAAGCGGCTCGATACGTAGAGCATTCCCTCGGCGTCGAAAACCAGCCCGGTGGCGTTCATCATGTCGTTGATGAATGGCTTTACATTGTAGTTGAGATCGATTTTGAAGACCGCGACGGGCACCTTCTGCCCGCGCGAACCGCTGAAGGTGCTGTAAACGTTGCCGAAGCGATCGACCGCCGGATTCGCCACGGGATGCAAGCTGTCGGCGATTCCGATACCGATATCGCAAGTCCATGCCTGGCTCGATTGTTCGCCGCTTGCGACCACCAGGTCGCCGGCCGACGCGCCATCCGGCACGCGAGCGATCACGAAGGAATCCGAGCCGATGACAATCGGCGCCTGCACGTCGCCGATCAGCACTCTGGGCCGTTCCGTCCGGGCGAACCCTTTCCCGGAGATCTGAAATTCCCCTCCCGAGATCGCGGCTTCGGGTGTGACTTGCGCGATTTCCGGCCTGCCGTTCGAGCTTTTTCTTATGCCCATATCGTTAATAAAAATTGAACCATCCCATCGAAAATAAGACAACTGCGCCGTAAATTCCGGCCATGGCGTCGTCCGCCACGATTCCCGTTCCGCCCGGAAGCCGTTCCAATTGCCGCACGGGCGCCGGTTTCCAGATATCGAAAAGCCGGAACAGCACGAAGCCCGCCGTCCACGAACGCCAGTTCAGATGTGTCGCGCCAGCCAGCGTGATCCACTGTCCGATCACTTCGTCGACCACGACGAGGCCAGGGTCTTTCCGGCCCACGGAGCGGGCGGTTGCGCCCGCGGCCCAGATCGCGACCGGTAGGAATATCAGTGCCAGCCAACCGAAATACAGCGGATGCCAACCGAGGCGCGGGGTGAGCGAAGCGGCGAGCACATACGCGATGAGGACGGCTGCGGCGGAACCGGCGGTCCCCGGGGCGAACGGAACAAGGCCGCAGCCGAACCAAGTCGCGATAACGCGCGCAACCCTACTGCCGTTCATCCGTCTCTTCGGCGTCGCGTATGTAAGCCGGAGTCGAGATCACGTATTTCTCCGTGGCCCAGTTCCCGAGGTCGATCGTCCGGCAACGCTCGCTGCAAAAAGGGAAAGCCTCATCTCCGCGCTTGACTGGTTTTTTACAAATCGGACACTTCATCGAGCTGGAATCCGATTTGGAATCACGAACGCGGGCGCGGCTTGAATGTTGATCAAGCCCAGCGGCGCGACCGGCATAAAAATATTGTCTTCGTGGGGTGCCAAGAGCGTTCCGACCACATCGTAATCGTGCGCTTCGGTGATGCGCAGGCGGCGGATTTGGCCTGCCTTCGGCTCGGCGCCTTCAAAATCGTTGATGAGCGTGAGACCATCGATCTCGGGGGCCTGGCTCGGCATGCGCGCTTCCCAAAGCAGATCGGTTTCGCGCGAAACGCCTTCGACTAAAACGGGCGTCTCCGCGCCAACCAGAGTGCGATTGCGCGCTTTCGCGATCTTGCGCTGAATGGCCATCAGGGTGCGCTTGCGGTCGTGGATCGTGCGGCCATCGACTTTGCCGTCGAGAGTATAGCTCCCGCTCAAATCCTCATCGGAGTAGGAAAACACGCCAAGCCGGTCGAACCGCGCCGCTTTCACGAAATCGCATAACGTTTCGAAATCTTCAGCGGTTTCGCCGGGAAAACCCACGATGAAACTGGTGCGAATCGCGACGCCCGGAATCGAGCGGCGAATGCGCTCCAGCAGTTTCAAGAAAATATCGCCCGAAGCTCCGCGCTTCATGCGCTTCAACACCGGCGCGCTGGCATGCTGCAAGGGCATGTCGATATATTTCACCAACGCCGGATATTGCGCGATCGTGTCGAGCAGCTTTTGATTGACGCGGTTCGGATAGGCATAGAGAAAGCGGATCCATTTTTCTTGCGGAGTCTCGATCCGAGCCAAGCGCGCGAGCAGCGCCGCCAAGCCGTCTTTCAGCCCGAAATCCTCGCCGAAACAGGTTGTATCTTGACCGATCAGATCGATCTCGCGGACGCCTTGCGCGAACAGGCGCGTGGCTTCCGATATCACCGATTCAAAGCGCCGGCTGCGGAATTTTCCGCGGTACCGCGGGATCACGCAAAACGTGCAAGGATGATCGCAGCCTTCCGCAATTTTCAGGTACGCGAAGTGCTTGGGCGTGGCGAGCACGCGCGGCGTGAGATCGTGATACAGATACGGCTCAATCGGGTTGGCGGAAGGCGAAAGCCCCTCGCAGGCCGCGACAATGCGGTCGATTTCATTCGTCCCGATGACCGCGTCCACTTCGGGCAAATCTTTCTGAATATCGCCGCGAAACCGCTCGACCAAACACCCCGCCACGATCAATTTTTGCGCCTTGCCGGTCTTTTTGTATTCCGCCATTTCGAGAATCGTATCGACCGATTCCTTTTTGGCTGGATCGATGAAGCTGCAGGTGTTTACCACGATAACGTCCGCATCGCCCGGTTGCGGCGTAAGCTCGTGCCCATGCGCGACGAGTTGCCCCATCATGACTTCGCTATCGACCAGGTTTTTGGGACAGCCGAGACTTACAAAACCGACTTTCAAGGGAATTTTCCGCTACTTCGGCGTGAACTATCAGATTAACACGCCAGCGCGGACAAAATCGGCCAATTCGGGACTCGCATAGGTGGGCGCGGCGACCATGATTTGCGGCTTATGCCGCCAGAGCCGGTCGGAGACCGAGCGCCATTTCGGGCGGTCCGGCCCGCGATCGATCACCACCAATGCGTCGGCGCGATCCAAATACAACAGGCTGGTCGGCTTGAAATCTTCGACCGCGAAATCGAGCACCGGAAGATAGAGATCGGGCTTGACGAACTGGAGAATGCTGTTCGATTCGACAATCGTATTTGCCGCTTCGCTCGAAATGCGCCGGAACGCCGGAAGTGCGTTGCCCAACTGCCCGGCGGCAGTTCGAAGCCAATACGATCGCGCGGCCCCCGCGGCCAGGTAACGGCTGCTATCGGTTCCGCTTGCCGGGTTCCGCTCATTTTGAAGCGCATACGGATGATCGTACTCCACGGCGCATCCGCACGCCTCGCCTTCAGTGGAACAGATTCCGTGGCCGTACTGCGTGATCTTGATGGCCGTCCACCGGAATTCCGGCAGCATTCGAACGATGCCCGCCATCACCGACGTTTTTCCGATATTGCGCGAATGCCCTCCGACCACCACAATCACCGGCGTTCCTCCAATTCGGCGAGGCGCTCGCGCAGTAGTTTCAATTCGGCCCGCATTTCCGGCAGTTTGGATAAATTCGCGAGTTGCTCGAGATACCGGCGCAGTGGACGGGCCGGCGTTCCCCACACTGGCTCCCCAGCGCGGACAATCTTCGACGTCAGAATGCCGCAGCCGGAGCCAAGAACCGCGCCCGATTCAATCCGCGCCTTATCGCCGATGCCAACCTGGCCGCCGATCACCGCGTAATCTTCCACCACCACTCCCCCCGACAGCCCGGTCTGCGCGGCGATCACAACATGGCGTCCGATCCGGCAGTTGTGGGCGATGTGCACCATGTTGTCGATCTTGGTTCCCTCGCCGATGCGCGTGACGCCGAGCGCCGCGCGATCGATGCAGGAATTCGCGCCGATCTCGACGTTGTCTTCGATTTCCACCCGGCCAATTTGCGGAAACTTTTCGTAGCGGCCATTCTCGAGGACAAAGCCGAAGCCGTCGGCGCCGATCACGCAGCCGGAGTGCAGAATCGCGCCGCGGCCGATACGAACCTTCTCGTAGACAGTCACATTGGCGTGTAGCACGCAGGCATCGCCGATTTCGACATCGCGGCCGATGCTGCACGAGGCTCCCAGCGCAGCCTTCCCGATTCGCGCGCCCTCCCCAACGGAAACGTGTGGACCGATCGCCGCTTCGGGATCGATCCTGGCGGACGATGCGATCGCGGCGGTTTCGTGAATGCCGGGCTTGCGGGGCGGGGCTGGAAAGAGCAATGCCGTCGCCCGCGCGAACAAGTTGCGCGGCGCGGCGTGGCGGATAATGGATTGCGTTTCCGTCTTTAGATACTCGGGCGGCGCGATCAGGCATCCCGCCGAGGAACTCCGGCCCGCGGCAAAGGCCTTCTTCCCGCTAACGAATGAGAGATCGGTGGCCGCAGCGGTTTCGAGGGATGCCGCGCCGGTTAACCGCGTTTTGCCATCGCCGTCATAGGTCGTGCCGAGCCGCCCGGCCAATTCGCCCACCGTCACGATCCCATTATGGTATCTTGTGGCGCGGGCGCTCGTGCCTGCCGTGTCCACACTCGTGTGGACACTTCTTCGGAGCTGCAAAAACCTGTGTCCACATGAGTGTCC
>JBPCKZ010000236.1:0-6575 GCA_051003795.1 Bryobacteraceae bacterium
AATTACATCTTTTTGTCGGTGGTCGTGGTCGTGTCGGCCTTTTCTTTTTGTGGTGTTTTTTCTTGGCCATCTTGGTGTCGTCGGTCTTCGTAGTCGTATCCTGAGGTGCCGCGAACGAAACGGAACCGGCCACGAGGCCAAGGCCGAGGGCCAACATCATGAGCTTTTTCATTTAGTATTAGTCTCCTTAAGTGCGACGAGTGATTCGCCTCTGAACATGATACCGAAAGGCGGATGAAGCGCCAGTTAAGATGTAATTAAAATCACTTCATCTGTTGTTTACATTCGGTCACGGATGCACCCGAATTTCTTCATCGTTGCAGGGCAGGGATTTCCAGAAAATTACGAGAAGTGCCCGGCCGCAAAAAGATCGCCGGCTGCTAGGATGGCGGCGTAGCTGCCATGACAAACCACTACTACGGAACCACGACAGCTCTCGCCTGGATGCTCGGTCATTACTTCTGTGGAGCCGAGCACCGGGCTTGGGTTGCGCAGGAATATTATCCGTATCGTTTGCCCAACCCGAAGTCCTCCAACCCTCACCTGATCTATCAGGATTTGTACCAGCCGTGGCGGGACCGCGACGATTACGACAAGTACATGTCGCAATCCCGATTGAATGCGCGAAAATCGGTGATCGCTCGTGAGCTGGCGACCGGGATCGCAGCTATAGATGCACCCGATCTCAAGGACATCTGCGATCGCGTGGACATCGTTTTCTTGTATCCATTAGTCCTTCGCGTGGACATCGAGCCTATTCGCGGGAGCGATCCCCAGCGTTTGGTCCTGGCCGGCTCGGCTCTCGCCGGATCCCGTGAATTCTTGATCGAGCGATTGCGCGAAGATCCGTCCGAGTTCACAATCCTTTTCCTCGATTTCCAGGACGACGGGGATTTCGAGCGGCTGGTTTACACCGAATACCATCGCACGCATCCGCTCCCAGCCGTAAGCGCCAGCGAAGCCAAACGCGCTTTGCTCGCAAGGTGTTGATGTGAACTATAGATTGAACGGCAACTCCAACTACAGCGCGCCGTACCGGTTTTTGCGCGGCGACCAGCGAAATCTCATTTCAGATCCGCAATACCGGCGCGAACGGCACGTGTTCATCGACTGCCTCGCCGCTTTGCACGATGTGGCGGCAATTTCGGGCAGCGCTCCGGAATCCCCTCATTTTTCAGACTCCCAAGTTGAAACGATCTTGCTGCGGGCTTGCGATTGGACACTCGATCCGCTGGCCGGCCTGCGCCACAATCTGGAAATTAATTTCAAGATCGCCGACGATCTGCGCGAATGTTCCGGTGAGGTAAACGTGCGTCCATTTGCCGACGACTACCTCGAAAGCGTCGTCCGGCAGTATCAGATCCTGCGCCGGGCGGAAGCCACGCTGGCAAGCACGTCGTCCGGCACTACATCTTCCCCATCTTCTTCTTGATTTCAGACGCGTCTTTCGCTTCCGGCGCAAGCTCCAGATACCTGGCATAGGCATCGTGCGCGGACTTCTTTTCGTTCTGCTTTTCTTCGGCCTTGCCGAGTTTCAAATAGGCTTCGGCCAGTGTTCCATTCCACTTCGCCGCTTCCCGGTATCGCCCCGCCGCCGCCCGGTATTTTCCCTTTTTAAAGTAATAATCTCCCGCCCGGATCTCTTTGGAAGCTTGCAAAGGGTTGAACGAATACTCCTTGGCAGCGGCCGCTTCGTCTTCCTCGGGCGGATTCCGCTCTTCCACCGGCTCTTTCGCTTTCGGGGTCTGCTGCGCTGGCGCTGAAACGCAAAAACAAACCCAAATTGCGAATACCCACGCGACGGAAACGGCCCGGAAATGGCGCACCATGATTCAATTTTAGGACGAAGCGCGATAATGAACCTAGATTGCGCCGTCCGGATCCGTCGGAAGACCCCCTTCGCGAAAAAGTATCGCAGCTTCCTCTTTCGCCCGGAGTGTATCTCTACAAGGACGGAGCCGGCCGGGTAATCTACGTCGGCAAGGCCAATAGCCTGCGCAACCGCGTCCGCAGCTACTTCTCCGAAGACAAACTCTTGGAATCGAAGACCGGCTCCCTGATGGCGGAAGCGCGCGACGTCGATTACATTCTGGTCGATAACGAGAAGGAAGCGCTGGCGCTCGAGAACAATCTCATCAAGCAATACAAGCCGCGCTTCAACGTTTTGCTTCGGGACGACAAAACGTACCCGTACATTAAGCTAACCGCCGAACGCTATCCGCGAGTCTATGTTACCCGCCGCTTGCATAAAGACGGCTCCACTTACTACGGGCCGTATTTCCCGGGCAACCTGGCGCACCGGCTGGTCCACTTCATTCACCGGCATTTCCTGGTGCCTTCCTGCAAGGTGGACCTGACGCGCTATCATCCAAAGCCATGCTTGCAATATCACATCCACCGCTGTCTAGGCCCTTGCGTTGACGGCCTGACCACCAACGACGCTTACGCGCGAGCGGTACGCGATGTGAAGCTATTTCTGGAAGGACGCCACGCGGATCTGGCTCGCGGGTTGAAGGAGCGAATGGAAACCGCGTCACTCGACATGCGTTTCGAAGAGGCCGCCAACGTTCGCGACCTGATTTCGACCGTCGAGGAAATGGAGCAGCGCCAGAATATGGCTGCCGCCAAGGGCGACGACGCCGACATTTTCGCTCTTTACGCCGAGCCGCCGCTGGTCGCCGTGAATCTGTTCCACCTGCGCAACGGGCAGATTGTGGATCGCCGCGAATTTTTTTGGGAAGACCAGATCGAGTTCGACGAGCCCGAGTTTTTTTCGACGCTGCTGCTCCAGATCTATCTCGATCGGCAATTCGTTCCCGGGATCATCCACGTCCCCGTCGACTTTGAAGATCGGGTCGTCATGGAGGAGCTGCTCTCCGAAAAGCGCAATCGCAAGGTCGAGATTCACACGCCGCAACGCGGTCGGAAGAAAGCTCTGCTCGACTTAGTCCAGACGAATTCAAAACATAGCTTCGATGCGCGATTCCGCGTTCTCAAGCCTTCGTCGAAAGCCATCCAGGAAGCCCTTCAAAACGCGCTCGGCCTGGCGGACGCGCCGAAGCGCATCGAGTGTTTCGATATCTCGCACATCCAGGGCACGAACAAGGTGGCGAGCATGGTGGTGTGGGAAGAAGGCCGCATGAAAAAGGCCGATTACCGCAAATTCATTATCCGGACCGTGATCGGCAACGACGATTTTGCCAGCATGAGCGAGGTGGTAACGCGGCGGTATTCCCGCCTGCGCCGAGAGAACCTTCCGATGCCGGGACTGATCCTGATCGATGGGGGCCTCGGGCAATTGCACGCGGCGGCGAACGCGCTCGAAACGATCGGCGTCGTCAATCAGCCGCTGGCCGCGATCGCCAAACGCGAGGAAATTATCTATGTTCTGGGGCAGGAGAACGAACCGGTAGTGCTGGATCGATTCTCGCCGATCTTGCACCTGATCCAATCGATTCGCGACGAAGCCCACAGGTTCGCGGTGACGTTCCACAGGACGCGCCGCAATGCGGCCACGCTCACGTCGGAACTGGATCGCATTCCTGGAGTCGGGGAGAAGACGGTGCGCGCCCTGCTAAAGCACTTCGGCAGCTCCGAGCTGGTCGGGAGCGCGAGCGAGGACGAACTGGCCGCGCAAGTCGGACGGGCGGCGGCGCGGAGGATCAGGCTTTACTACTCCGCGGTTGTGGCGTAGCGCGCGCGCCACATTGGATTACATTGGATCATGGTGAATCCGCGCATCGTCTCTCCTAATTCGGACGAAGACGACGCGCAATTCGAGGCGGGCCTGCGCCCGCGGCGGCTCAAGGATTTCACCGGCCAAGCCAAGTTAAAAGCCAACCTTGAAATCGCGATTGCAGCCGCGCGCCATCGCGGCGAGGCGATGGACCATGTTCTTCTTTACGGGCCGCCGGGGCTTGGTAAAACCACTCTCGCCGCCATCATTGCCGAGGAGCTAGGAGTGCTATTCCAGCAAACATCCGGCCCCGTGCTTCAGAAAAAGCTGGATCTCTCCGGCATCCTCAGCACCGTGCAGTCCCGGCAGGTTTTCTTCATCGATGAGATCCACCGCCTGCTGCCGGACGTCGAGGAGATGCTCTATTCGGCGCTCGAAGATTTTCATCTCGATATCCTGATCGGCTCCGGGCCGGGCGCGCGCACCCATTCGATTCAACTCGAGAAGTTCACGGCCATCGGGGCGACCACGCGTCAAGGCCTGGTCAGCGCGCCATTGCGCGGACGTTTCGGCTTAGTCCTGCGGCTGAATCACTACGATATCGACGAGCTGAAGCACATCGTTTGCCGCTCCGCCGCCCTTCTCAATGTGGCCGTGGAGGACGATGGCGCATGCGAAATTGCCCGCCGTAGCCGCGGCACGCCGCGTATCGCGAATAGGCTGCTTCGCCGCGTGCGCGATTTCGCCCAGGTCAAGTCCGACGGAAAAATCACGCGAGCGCTAGCCGAGACGGCGCTCGATCTGCTCGAAGTCGACCGCTTTGGCCTCGATGAAATCGACCAGAAGATCATGCGTACCGTGCTCGAAAAATATCGCGGCGGCCCGGTCGGGCTGAATACGATCGGGGCATCGGTTGGGGAAGAAGCGGAGACCATCGAAGAAGTGTATGAACCGTACCTGATCCAGCTCGGTTTTCTAAACCGCACGCCGCGCGGACGCGTGGCCACGGAGCGCGCTTTCGAATATTTTCAGATCGACCGGCGGTTCGGCCGTCTTGGCCAGCCGGAGCTGTTTTGAAGATCGTCTATCTGGGGTTGGGGTCGAACGCCGGCGATCGGGCGCGGATGTTGCAATCGGCCGTCGATGAATTGCAGGCGCCCGATCTGCGGATAACCCGGCTGTCACCCGTTTACGAAACCGAGCCGCAAGATTTTCACGAGCAGCGCTGGTTCTTGAATCTGGCGGCCGAAGCGCGGACGTCGCTTTTTCCCATGCAATTGCTCGAGCGCATTGCGAAAATCGAGCGGGCGCTCGGGCGCAAGCGCGCGATTCACAAGGGGCCGCGCACCATAGACATCGATATTCTGTTCTACGGCAAAGCCGTGGTGCAAACCGCCGCTTTGCAGATTCCGCATCCGCGCTACGCGGCACGCAGATTTGCGCTCGCCCCGCTTGCCGATCTGTCGCCCGATCTCCGC
The DNA here is from genome assembly GCA_051003795.1 of Bryobacteraceae bacterium. Lineage (GTDB taxonomy): Bacteria > Acidobacteriota > Terriglobia > Bryobacterales > Bryobacteraceae > JALYXS01. Next base: position 5,155 of record JBPCKZ010000236.1, read on the forward strand.
GATCCCATAAGCCGGAAGACCATGAGCGAACTGCTTGCGGGAATCTCAGGCCAGGGATTGCGCCGCGCGGATGTCCACCTGGAGCTTCATGGCCTGGTTCAGGGTCTGGCCACGGCCTGAATGTTCCCGATCCAAAGCGTATTTTTCGCGCTCTCGTGCGTATATGCGCCGGTGACATCCAGGATGGAAATGGTCTTGATCTTATCGAGATCGAGCTTTGCGTTGGAGTCTGGCGGGCCGTTTTGGTCCAGCTGAAATGCGCCAAGCGCGACTTCGCGGCGATCGGATTTCCCTCCGCCGGGCACTTCGATATCGACGTTGTATCGCGGCCCTTGCCGTTTTCCGGGATTACGCTCTTCGAATGAAATCACAAGCTGCGCCGGTTTATCCGATGCAATGTCGAACGCGAGGCGATTGGTCTTACTCAGGTCAAGCGGGCCCAGCTTGTGAACCAATACGACGTAATTCCCTTCCGCTTGTTGGTAAACGGCCTTCATCGCATGCTCCGCCAGCGGCTTCCCCGAGATGTCCAAACTCAGGTCCGCGCCGCCGAGCGTGAGCCAATCGACGTATTGATGCGGAAAATTGTCGATGAGCACGCCATCCGATTTGTTTAGCGCGTTTGACGCCGGCGCCGTATCGAGCACGTCAAAATCGTCGATAAACAGCGTGTGTTTACCAATGTGCGGATCAATGGCGATCGCGAGATCCGGATTGGGCTTCACCGCGCTGAATATCTGGCTCACATCCACGATGGCCACGGCTTGGAGCCGGTCCAAATCGAGCCGGCCATTGCTATCTTCCGGATCGTTTGGCTCTTCGCCCAAGGAGAAATCGGCTGGCGTGAGTTCGATCTGCCGCCACTGCTGTTTGGGCGACCAAACGATTGCCGAGTAGCGGCCTCCGCCGGGCTCCTTCTCGCTCAAAATCACGGCGATCGCGGTGGGTGAATCGGTCTTTAGCCAGAACCGGATCGTCTTCACGCCGGCGAAGGAAACGTCCGTGAGCGGAAGCAGCGCGACGCTGAAATCCCGCGGCTCCGCGGTGTATTCGAATTCCAGCGCGAATTTGCCCGTCTTCACGTTAACCGGATCGCGAGTTACCCGCAAAGTGGCGACGCCGCCCATCGTGACCCAGCCCGATTCGTCGATTTCGAAATCCTGATGAAGAATAGGGGCCGCGGCACGGGCAAGATGCCACGCGATAAACAGAAATAAGCCGAACGGTTTCATATTTTTTGACATCGATATGGATACGTTCAGCGCTCGCGGGAAGTTCGGAATGGGGGCGTTTCGGGTTCTGTTGCACCTGGGATTTGGGCCAGTGAAGGGTAGTGGTCTCCGCTGAACCGTCTCACTTCCTTTAGGCCGCCCAGCGTCACTCCAGGCACCTCCATGCTGATCCACTCGTAAGTGGTTGAA
>JBPCKZ010000237.1:0-10719 GCA_051003795.1 Bryobacteraceae bacterium
ACGACACGAGTGTCGGCACGGCAGGCACGAGTGCCCGCGCCACGAGATCAATCATGGAAAACTTCCTGGACGTGCTTATCGCCGCGATACACATCCACCACGGCTCGCGGAGCGGGTGGCGGAGCCTTCTTCCTCAGATCGTCTTGCAGGCGGTTCTGGTCCTGTATCTTCTTCTCGCCGGTCAGTTCCTGCCACACCTTCGGATCTTCCAGATTCATATTGTTGCGAGCGAGATTGGTGGTCCGGCCGCGGCGCGCGCGGGCGGTACGGGCGCTAATCATCGGGTCTAGAATTTCCGTCGTGATAGGAGAACCGTCCATGTTGTTCGAAACGTCCAACGGATTGCGCAACGCCAGGCTGATCTTGCCCTCGCTCTTCGCGAGTTCCAGTTTTTGCGCCTCGTCCGGGGTCACGATCAAGGTTGCGACGGGAACCTTGGCAGCCTTCGGATCGACCGTCTGCCCTATCTGCGTCAGCCTGCCGATCGCGAGCACTTTTACGTTCTGAAGGATCGTGCTCGTGATCGCCTCGGCCATCGATCCGGGCCGCGTAAACAGTACATCCACGCGCGCTCCCGGTTGGATCAATCCCGCGACGCCGCTGGTATCGGTGATCGGCACCGATACCGCGCGGAAACCCGGCTGAATGGTTGCCGTGATTCCCTCAATGCCCGTGCCGGTCGAGAGCTTGCTGGTGGTCAGGGGTTCATTCGCGTTTACCGGATAAAGCGCGACGCGGTTCAGCGCCTCCCGATCGTTGTACAGCGCGCCTTTGGGCAGATCGGTTTCGAGCACGTGCACCTTTTTCAGATCCGCTTTGCGCACCATGGTCCCGATCTGCAAATCGCGCGTGGCGGCCATTACCGTGACGCGCTTTTGCTCTTTGGGCGCTTGGGTTCGGGAATAAAGAAACCACGTAAGCAGGGCCGCCGAGATCCAAGCCACGCCAAACAGCATGAGAATTTTTCTTCGATCCATTTCAATCCTTAACGGGGCGAACTAAGAGGGTGGCCACCGGGTCGCGATACAGAGGAGTCCATCCTAACCGTTCGAGCGCGGGTATCAACGAGTAATCGTTCGGCAGCAATGCGTGGGTGAAGTGAAAAGAATCCAATTGCCGCTTCCAGCCGGGGCGCACCTGCACCAACCGGGCGTACTGCTTCAAGAATTCCGCTCCATATAAATCGCTGCGACCGTCGAAAAACACTTTGCGTCGCCCATCGAACCGGTAAATTAAATAGCCGCCGAATTTATCGGGCGCGAGCAGGCGCGCCGCCGGGGGCAGGCCTTCGAGGGCGGCGGATGCCGCGACTGGAAATTGATCCGGAGGGAATCCCGTACGCGCGGCGATGGCGGGAGTGCGCAAAAGCGCGAACATGGCGATGAGAATAATCGGCGCCCACGCGAGGCCATTGCCCCGCGCATCCAGCACGCGCAACCGCGCCGAATAGCCAAGGAAACGATCAATCGCCCGCCGCAGTGCCGGGCGTAACCCCCTTGTGGACGCGAGCGCTTGGGCGATCGCGCCGTTTGCCGGCGGAAGAAGTAGAAGGGCCGCCAACGGAAGGGCGCGCGCGGACCGGAGAGCAAGTCCCGTAATCAGGACCGCAAGCAAAAAGTCCGCGACCTTGCGCTGCCCAAGCGCCAGCACGCCGCCCAGCATCGCGATCCCGAGCGTCAAAAGGATCTGGAAAGCGCCCTCGGCGTGGAAATTGAAACTCTGAAATTCCCCGATGCGGTCGAGCAGCGCGGCGTTGAAAATGTAGCCAAATACGTGGCGATGAAGATGCCATCCATAGGGATTGACCAGCGTAGCCAAGCCGGCAACCGCCGCCAGGGTGAGCATGGGACGCGCTTGGCGCGCGGCCGCATCGTCCCAGATCCATCCACGAATCCAATCGCCAGCGGCGTAAATGGTAAAAATCAAGGGCGCGAAGAAAAAGCTGGCGTGCAGATTGGTCCAGAGCGCCGTTCCACAGAAAACCCAGGCGGCGTGCCGGAACCGCAGCGGTCGCTTGAACGACCGCGCGCACATCACCGTCGCCAGCAAGAATATCCAGTTAAAAACATGCGGTCTGGCGAGCCAATGAATATTCGATGTCGAAAGCATCGGCGCGGCAAACGCGCACGCGATCAAAAAATTGCCTCCGGCGAGCCAGTTCAGCCGGAACCACAGCCAGACCGCAGCCGCGATTGCCGTTCCATAAAGCATGGCGACGCCCGCCAAACCCGAACGCTCGTGTACCGCGCCCATCAAAACGTCCGACCCCCACTCCCACGCAAACCAGGGCTCGCCCGCTCGCGTAAAAGAGTACGGATCGGTGCGCGGCAACGCTCCGGACCGTAGTATCGATTCGCCCGAGCGAATGTGCCATCCGGTGTCGGAATCGCGGAACAGCTTCCGATAGCCTTCGAAGAGGAAAAGGCAATAGAACAGCGAAACCGCCGCGGCAATAAGCGCGAGATCGGGTACAACCCAGCGGCGAACGCCCATCGCCAGGCGCTCCGATCCGCTTCGCGATCCGGGGATAACATCGGTAGCCGCCACGGGCGCACTGAAAGAAGGTTGCAAAGCGGCGCTCGCGGCGGAAATGTCTATTGAGCCGTCGCGCCGATACTCGAAAGGTCTCCAGTGATGCTCGAATATAAGCTCACGACGCCTTGCGAGAGCTGATTTACCGTGGTGATAAGCGCCAGTCCAACGGCGGCGACAATCAGCGCGTACTCGACCAGATCCTGGCCCTGCTCTTCCTTCAGTAAACGAATGAGTATAGTTTTCATGGTGTTCTCCAACCGAAATTTTTCGATTACCGGCTCGCGGTTTCGACCGCCGTTCCCGGCTGCTCCCGTTTCTTGACTCCCGCGACTCGCTGTTTTATGCGTGGCCAAGTGCCGCGGAATCTCGCCCATCCCGTTTTCACCGGCTTGGCGGGAATCGAGGGGGGCTTCCCGTCCAGCATCGAGACCAGTTTGAGATTGTTCAGCGCCGCGGGAAGAATATGATTATATCCCAAGGCGAGTTCCAATTCTTGGCGCGCTTGCGGGTACTGCTGCCGCTCAATCAAAAGAACCGCCATATTGCTGTGGGCTGTCGCCGGATCGCTTACCGATTGCCAGTTCAAGATCGCGTCCCCGGGAGTGGCAGCCAACGCGACGCCTAAATTGTCGCGGGCGATCCGCGAATCCGGCTTCAATTTCAGCGCGGCGCGAAATTCTTCCGCCGCTGCGTCGTTGTTTTTCTGCATCAGAAGGCAGTAGCCGAGATTGTTGTGCAGATCGTCGCGGCCGGGCGCAAGACTCAGCGCCGCGCGATGGGCTTGCTCCCCTTGACTCCACTGACCGGCTTCGTCGCGCATGATCCCGGCCCAGGAAACATAGTTGGGGGATTTTTGAGGATGCTCTTGCAGGTAGCGGTCGAGCGTAGCGGCGCCTTCGGCGGGCATCCCCGCCGAGCGAAGCCCCTTGGCGAGCAGTAGTTGCGTTTCCGCGGACTCGGGAAAGCGGCCCGCCGCCAGCCGGAGGTGCTCAATGGCCAATTCGGGATACCCGCGCTGTCGATAAGCCTTGGCCAACTCGAGCCGGGGCGCGAGTTCTTCGGGATGGGCCATGACGCGGTTGCGTAACGACTTTACGAAGAAATCGCCCTCTCCCGCGTCCACGGCGTTCGTGATTTGGCGGTCGAAGGCCGTCACGGGAACCGGCGGAACCGTGGCTACCTTCGGTTGGCGCGCGCAAGAACAGAGCGCCAGCGCCACCGCTAAGAGGCGGCAACACCGAATGGAAGAAAGACTCATGACGGGGATAGCTTCTGAAAATCCAATTGATCGCCCGATTGGGTTCCGGTGAGTTCGATGGTACCCGCCGGCAGTTCCAGTACCGAGTGCGCCGGTAAGCACATTGCCATCCGTCGGGGCGCCATGGCGGCGCGCGTTTTACGGATTTTTTTCGAACGGTCCAGGAAAAGCACGTCGATCGGGAATTTCATGCCAAAACTATGAACCGCCTCGCACGGAACGATCCACAACCCGTCGCCGGGCTCCAGACTGGCGTGTTTGAGCAAGCCAACCCGGCGCTTCGCGCTGGTGTCCGCCATCTCGGCGGAACTGGCCAGAACGGTGTCGCGGGTTCGATTCCGCACCAATATTTTCAATTTCATGGTTATAACACGGAAATTGGATTTTGGTTGCGCCGATAGATGCAGGTACGCCGAACCCGATCGTCTCGCCCGAAAGTTTTTCCGTAAAAAGCCGATAAGCATTCAGAGCGCATATGTTTGCAATTATCGGGATCCTGGTGGTCATGGGAGCCGTCGTCGGCGGCTACATGATGGAACATGGCAAGCTGATGGTTCTCATGCAGCCGGCCGAACTGGTCATTATTGGCGGCGCGGCCCTCGGAACCTTGCTGATCGCCAATCCTCTATCGATCGTGATGAAGATACTCAAGGGGATAATGGGCGCCTTCGGGGGCAACCGGTTCAGCAAAGCCTTCTATCTAGAGAACTTGAAGATGCTCAATGAGCTGTTCCAGTACGCCCGCAAGAGTGGCTTGGCGAAGCTGGAGGGCGACGTTGAAGAGCCCGCCAAAAGCGATGTTTTCAAGAAATATCCCAAGTTCTTGAAGGATCACCACGCGCTCCATTTCGTCTGCGATACGCTGCGGATGTCGCTTTCGGGCGTCGTCGGCGCTTTCGACCTCGATCAGATGATGGAGCTCGACATGGAAGTTCATCATCACGAAGCCACCGCTCCGGTGGCGGCGCTAACCAGCGTCGCCGACGCGCTCCCCGGCTTGGGAATCGTCGCGGCAGTCCTGGGCGTTGTAATCACGATGGGGGCATTGGGCGGACTCCCGGAAGAGATCGGACATAAGGTGGCGGCCGCGCTTGTCGGAACGTTCCTGGAAATCCTGCTGTGCTACGGCCTTTTCGGCCCCCTGGCCGCGAACATGTCGAAAACTAACGATGCCGAATTGCAGTACTATAACTTCCTGCGAGTTGCTTTGATCGCTTTTTCGAAAGGGATCGCGCCCATTCTTTCGGTCGAGTTCGCGCGGCGAACGATTCCCGCGGACGTTCGCCCCTCGTTCAAAGACCTCGAAAAGACGTGTAAGGGCGGCGCGAGCAGCCCAGCAAGCGCTGCCGCCTAGACTCCAAGCGATCAAGACCTGGATTTAAGAATGGCCACGACTCCGGCTCCGCCTTCAATCATCGTTATTAAGAAGAAGAAGAACGGCCATGGCGGCCATCACGGTGGCGCGTGGAAGGTCGCCTACGCCGACTTCGTGACCGCGATGATGGCCTTGTTTATCGTTTTGTGGCTGCTTAGCAGCAGCGAGGAGACCAAGAAAGCGATCGGCGGCTACTTCCAGGATCCTACGGGCGTTGGGAAACAGATCGGCACTACCCAGTTCGGTTCGGGGGAAGGCCTGACGCTTAAGAAAGACGACATGGAGAAGTTGAAGGAAAAGCTGCAGGATGCCATCAAGCAAGTTCCCGAGTTGCAGAAGATGAAAAATCAGGTGCAAATGATCGTCACCGGCGAAGGACTGCGAATCGAGCTGATCGAAACGGAAAAGGGAATGTTTTTCGATAGCGGAAGCGCCAACCCGAGCGCAAAAGGGAAAGAGGTGCTCGCGGTGCTGGCCGGGGAGTTGGGCAAGCTGCCGAATCGCATCCTGGTCGAAGGCCATACCGACGCGAAACCGTTCAACAGCAGTGGCGGGTATGGCAACTGGGAACTTTCGACGGAGAGGGCGAACGCGGCGCGGCGCTGGATGCAAATCTCGGGATTACGCCCCAGCCAGGTGGCTCAAGTACGCGGATTTGCGGACCAGAGCTTGCGCAATCCGAAGGATCCCGAAGACGCCTCGAACCGGCGCATCTCCGTGATCATTCAATATCAAAACGCAACCAAAATACCCGACAAGAAGCCCGAGCCCGCAGCGAACGCCGGCGTCAAGAAAGCCGAAGCAAAGAAGGAACACTGACGGGTGTACTACAAAGGGAGGCGTGGCGATTGAATTTTTCCGGCGGGCGTCCGGAAATCCCGGAAGGCTCGGGATTTTGTCCGGAGCCTTTAATCCGCCGACCCGCGCGCATTTGGCTCTTGCCCAATCGGGATTAAGCGCCGTCGATGAAGTGCTCTTTGTCTTGCCGCGCGTCTTCCCTCACAAGAATTTCGACGGACCCGGTTTTGAGGATCGCGTGAAGATGCTTCTCGCCTGCACGGCGGGCGAGCCGCGCTTTTCGGTCGGCGCGGCGAAAGGCGGCTTATACGTCGAGATTGTGCGCGAGTGCCGCGGTCCGTATGGTTCCCGGACGGAAATTGCCGCTCTCTGCGGTCGCGATGCCGCCGAACGCATGGTAACGTGGGACTACGGCCACCCGGATGCGGCCAGAAGCATGCTCGAAGAATTCGAGATGCTGGTTGCTTCGCGCCATGGCAGCTACGAGCCGCCGGTTGAACTGCGCCATCGCATCCGGAATCTTCCGATAGACCCTGGATGCAGTGCCATCTCCGCCACCGAAGTGCGCGCGAGAATTCGCCGCGGCGATCCTTGGCGGCCCCTCGTTCCCGAGTCGATCGCGGAACTTGTGCGGGAACTTTATCCGCCCTCCCAATCGATATCCGAATCGTGAACTAACGCATTCCGGCGTATTCGTTGTATCTTTCCGCAATCCTGGCCGTGGTTGCGTCCCCCGGATGGACGATTACGCGATACCGGAAGCGCAGCTTCTCGCCAGGCCGTAGCGTCAAGCTTCCATTCGCGTTCTTATCGTTCGTAAAATCGCGCAAGCCGAAGATATTGGCCGCAAACAGGCCATAAGCGCGCGTGTGCCAATACGTTGGATGGCGCGGATTTCCGGGATGATCGAAAATCGCGATGCCCACTTTTTCGCCCTCGAGCTCGCCGTAATAGTCCATCCAGTTCGCGCGCTTGCCCCAGCACTCCGCCTCGCCTTTGCCGCCCGCGGAGTTGACCATCGTACCCGTCCGGGCCGGAGACGGCGGGCTGTTCTTTTGCGGATATTCGAGGCCCGCGGCGAGACGCATGGCGAAGGTACCCTCTTTGGTGTCGCCAAAAGTGGCCGGGACAAGCGCGGTGAGAGTGAGATCGAAATCGATTACGCGATCTTTCCCCGCATGGAACACCATGCCGCGCTTTTCGGTCAGCAGGAGTTTCCCGGAAGGCTCGCGCCATTCGAAGGTCGCATCGACGGAACCGGTTTCGGCACCGCTTTTCAGGCGATCGACGCTTCTAACGACGATTCGCCCGATCTTCGGTTTGTCTTTATAAAAGGGGTCGGCCGACCAGAAATCGAAGCCGTTCACGTCGCCGTGGCCGAACCAGAGACCGCGATGATGCGGGTGGTCGGTGCTTTCCCCCTCCAACTTCTCCATCGGAAAATGCCGCGTAACGATGGTCCCCGTCGCCGCCCGGAGTGGATGTAGATAGGGCTTGTACACGTCGGGGCCGTAAAATAATTCGGCGTAGGGTTTGCCGTCGATTTCAACCGCCACCCGATCCGTTCCCTGCGTGATTTTCACTTGGGCAATCAGGGGAATCCCGGCCAGCAGGGCGAGAAAAAGCGCCAGTTTCATGTAAATCAGTAGATCATAAAGCGTGCTCAAAGGATTTTTGGGATTGGCCGCTGGCGGAACGACCGGCCCGGATTTGAGCGATATCTGCCTTCGCCGGATACGGGAGCGCGATCGCGACGTTCGCGCGTGGGTAGTGGCTGCGCGACTCGCGTCAATCGGGCAGGGTCCGTTACGAGGTATTCCGTTTGGCGTGAAGGATATTTTCGAAACGGCGGATTTCGGGACGGAGTATGGGTCTTCCCTCTATCGAGGACGCAAGAGCGGGACCGAGGCGGAACTGGTTGCCGTGCTGCGGAAACTCGGAGCCGTCGCGCTCGGCAAAACCCATACGACCGCATTCGCCTATTTCGATCCGGCGCCGACCCGCAATCCGCGCGACCTCAACCGAACGCCGGGGGGAAGCTCGAGCGGCTCGGCCGCCGCGGTGGCCGACGGCATGGCGCCATTCGCGCTTGGCACGCAAACGCAAGGATCGATTTTGCGGCCCGCCTCGTATTGCGGCGTAGCGGGATTCAAGCCGAGCCGCGGACTCCTGCCCATGGCGGGAATCCTATCGTTCGCTCCATCGCTCGACACCGCCGGATTCTTCACCCAAACGGCGGAGGACATGCAACTGCTCTGGACCTGCGCGGGTTTAGGCGCGGGCTCGGCGCCGGCCAGACGCATCGGAATCGTCACGCCCCTGCCCGGGGTCGTGGAGGCTGGCATGTCACGCGCCGTTGCCGCCGTAGCGGAACGGATCGGCGCCGAGACTATCGAATTGCCGCCGGGTTTTTGGCATCTCACCGCGTCCGTTCGAACAATCAACGATTACGAGGGTGCCCGGACCCATCAAGCGTTATGGCGGGAGCACGGATCGCGCATTGGAGAAAAACTGGCGGCGCTGGTGCAAGGGGGGCTTCGCATTCCGCAAGAGCGTTACCGGGAAGCGCGCGCTTTCGTGGATGAAATGCGAAAGCGCCTGCTGCCGCTTTACGGCGAGTACCCCGTCCTGCTCTCGCCGGCCGCCACCGGCCCCGCGCCGATGGGCTTGGCGTCCACCGGAGATCCAATCATGAATTCACCCTGGACCGCTCTTGGCGGCCCCGCCATTTCCGTGCCCATGCGAGTCGAAGGATTGCCGCTCGGCATGCAACTCACGGCAAATTTCGGCGAAGACGACCTGCTGCTCGCGACGGCCGTCAAAATCGAGCGCTCATGCGAAGCAGCTTAACGCTCGCCGCGGTTCTTCTGCTCGCGGCCTGCAATCGCGATCCCTGGTATGCCCCGCCGCCGCAGCGTCACCCGGTTATGACCGACGATCATCCGCGCGGACGGACGATCGGCATGGGCGATCCATCGGCCGACATGTACATCGTTCGCGACATCGGCCAAACAGTCGAAGGGGGTTTGTGGCGGTGGACCTATGAGCGTCCGGAACTTCGGTTTTGGCTCGATACAACGGCCAACCTGAAATTATCGGTCGAGTTCTCGTGCAGCGAACTGACGCTCCCAAAGACCGGTCCGGTGACGATTTCGTTTTTCGTGAACGGACATTTATTAGGCGCGACGACTTGCGCGCGCCCCGGTTCCTACCGCTTCGAAAAGCCCGTCCCGCCGGCGTGGCTCGATGCGGCGAAACCGGACGCCGTCTCCGCGCGGGCGGACAAGCTCTGGACCGCGCCGTCCGATGGAAAAAAACTGGGATTTATACTGATCCGGGCTGGATTTGTACCGTAGGCGCGGGTGCTTCGGTTTTTAATTGCTCGAGAAAATTTCCGCGAGAACACGGCCCACGGAACCGCTCGGCGTTTCGACTCCGAGCATTGCAGCGAGGGTAGGGGCGATGTCGTTCACCACGATCGGCTGGTAATAATTCCCAGCCTTGATTCCCGGCCCCATGAAGATGACCGGAACGTGCGAGTCGTAACCGAAGGTGGTTCCGTGGGTGGTGCCGTGCTGCGGGAAAAGCCAGTATGGCTCAAGCATCACATACAAGTCGGCACCGCGCCGGATGTAGAAACCGTTCATCACGCGGCGGCCGACCTGGTCTTCGAGCGTCGCGCCGTTCATCAACTGTTCCCGCGTAAAAACGCGGAGGATATGCGGAAGCGATTGCAGCGAATCCGCCGCGAGACGAGTGACTTCCGCGCGATCAAGCTTTTTTTCACGGATCAAATTCCAGTTCAGATAAATTGCGTGCTCGGTGTCCGCGGGGTTTGCGAACCAGTCTCCCGCGCCGTATTTCCCGGTCAGAGCGTCCTGAATGGCGCTCGTGACGGCGCCCGGAGGCATCCGCCCGCCCGGCATCTTGCGAGCCTGGCTGATTTCGGGCAGCGGCGCGACCCCGTGATCCGCCGTCATCACCACCAACACGTTTTGCAGGCCAACCTTTTGATCGAGGTAAGCGAACAGCTTCCCGAGCACGCGGTCCGTCCGGATCGAAATATCGTGCACTTCGGGCGAGTCCGGCCCGAGGGCGTGTCCCACATAGTCGTTGGACGAGAAGCTGACGGTGAGCAGGTCGGTGGTCCCGCGCTGCCCGAGTTGCTCGGACTCGATCGCACGCTCCGCAAAAGCCTCGACTAACTCATTGCCCCACGGGCTAGCCGGAACACTCCCATAGAGCTTTTCGCCAGAAGCAAACTTCTTTCCCATCCAGACTTGTCCCGCATACTTGTCAGCCGGATGTGCCGCATCGAAATCTTTGACCCAGCCGGGCAGATCGGCAAAATAGAAACTGCTGCTCACGAAATTCCCGGTCTTCCCATCGAACCAATACGCGCCTTGGGCCATGTGTCCGGACGGCAGAATCGCCGCGCGATCCTTCAAGGACACTCCGATGACACGCGCCGCCGGATCGAAAATGCGCATCTCGTCGCCGATGGTGCTCACCAGAAGACGGCTGGGAGAAGATCCGGCGCCCCCTTTGCCGCCGAGCAGCTTGGTCTTATCGTCCTCGACGCTGGTGACTTGCCGGCCGGTATCGCGATCGAACCACTCGTTCCCGACGATGCCGCTGATCGAAGGCGTCGCCCCGCTCATGAACGTGCTGTGGCCGATGGCGGTAACGGTCGGAAACTGCTCGTAATGCGCGCTGGCGAAGTTGGCGCCTTTCGTCAGAAGAAGGTCGAACC
>JBPCKZ010000238.1:0-19924 GCA_051003795.1 Bryobacteraceae bacterium
CTTTCCATTGCTGAAAACCGGCTAACCCCAAGCTTTGACTGATAAACCCCATATTCAGCCGGTAATCGAGCGGAGTAAAACTAATTTCGTGTTTGGGCGAATAGCCGTCCTGCACCAGAACGTTGTACGACCAGACCGAATCGCCCTTGGCCCGGACTTTCGTTACCTCCTGGATTGCCCGATCGTACTGCGCGGGCAATTCCACCCAGATGTCCACCGCCGAGCGGCCGGTTCCCGTGCCGTCATCCTCCAGGGCCTGGGTGGGCATTACGGTGACCATGTTCTGAATGCCTGCCGCCTGCATGTTCCTAGCCCATTCCTTCAGGGCCGGATACTGGTTTGAGCACGCGCTGATTTCATCGGCGGAAAAATTGTAAAGCGGAATATCCGGCTGATGCCGCGCCGAAACCGCCCGGAACTGCGCAACGCTCGGGGCCGGCGACATTGGCTTGGTTTTACAATTATCGATACCCACTCCGCCGAAATACGAGGCGTTCGTCGAAGTAAGGCCCCAGTCGTCGATAAGGGTGCGTTCCGCCGGACCATTGTCCCAGTCGGGCGAAACGCGGTTACGCAGCAGTTCATGACTCAAATAGATGTCATGGTGCGATGCATCCGCCTGATACGAACTCTTGAAGGACGGCGCCTTCGGCAATGTGAATCCCCAGACATGCAGTGTCAACTGAACTGAAGAATGGCCCTGCTCGCTCGAGATCGTGAAGCGGCCAGTGTAGGATCCGGACGGGGAACCGGGGGGCACGTGAACATCCACCCAGATGGCCTGATTCTCTCCTGGCGCGACATCGAACGGCGCGGCAGTCAGGACGCCGCGCCGGGCGGGTTGCCCGGTTTCCGGATCGACGAAGGGAATCAGGCCGTCGGGGTACCAGCCGGGCGGGCCGGGCGGGTTTGTGCCGTCGCCAGTGCCGCGCCAATAGTAGGGCGGCGCGCTGGGTACGTAGACGTATTGTTCGCGAAACAGCGCGATATCGTTGCCCGCGATTGCCGCGGAATCGGGTCCGGTCAAACCTAAGGTCGTAATATCCACGCCGGTGAGACCGCCAGGCGGCCCTTGCACGCCGATCTGGAAGGAATACGTTTCGTCCCTGGCGGCCCACATGTCGATCCGGGTGGCCGCTCCGGCGGGACTGTCCCGCCATATGCGCGACAGGCTGGATGCCGTCCACGCCAGCGGGACCGCGGCTTCCGTGTCTTGCATCGCGAAACCGACGCTGCAAAACAGAGCGAGCGACGCGGCTCGGGTTGCCAGCTTACTCAATCGCGGGCAACGAGTTGGGCCGCCGGTTCTTTCTCCGCGGCGGGGGCTGGCGGGTTTGAACCGACCGATGGAGCGCGGCGTTTGAATCCCCCTTGAACATCGAGCACCGCCATTGCGAGCAATGGGAGCGGGTCGTCGAGAGCCCAGCAGGCGCCTTCCCGAATGCCGCTGAAGGAAGTTGCCCACTCCTTGAACCCCAGTTTCCCATCGCGCCAATACCGGAACGACGAGATCACGTCCTGATCCTCGACAATCCATTTTCTACCTTCGCGCGCCGGCGCGGCCTGGACGGGCTGGCCGGTCAGATCGAGATACATCGCTCGCGCGACATCCATCCCGTTCTCGCCGACGAACAACCGGAAAGTCGCGCCGATTCGCGGATTCACGTCAATCACTTTATACTTCCCATCCCGCGCGTCATACCGGTAGCCGATGTCCAGAATTCCCTGGTATCGAACGGCTTTCATGAACTGGCGCGTGATCGTTTCGACCGCCTCGTTGCCGCGGCAGACGCCGAGGCTGGTGGCGCCGGTATAGGTGGGGAATAAGCGGATTTTATGACCCGCGAATCCGATCAGGCACTCGGATTTCCGGTTGAAGTAGCAGCACACTTCGGCGTCGCCCGGAATGTATTCCTGCAGCATCACGTTTTCGCGTTCGGATTCAGGCAACGACTCGTATCTCTTCAACAGCTCCGCCGCGCCTTCCACGATAAACATGCGCCGTCCGAGGAATCGCTCGAGGCGCACCCCATCGATGCCCTTGAACATCACCGGAAACATGGCGCGTTCGCCATATTCAAGGACATCTTCCTCGGAGTTCGGGAACAGGCATTCGGCAGTCGGGATTCCCAGCCGCTTGGCGAGCAAGAACATCTCTTTTTTGTCGGCGAGCGACTGCACCAGATCGAAAGGCATATCCTGGAACCGGAACCATTCCCGAAGCCGTCCGGCATGGGCGGCGACAAACGAGGCGCCGAAGTCGGTTGTTGGAATCAGGATTGACGGGCGTCCGATCTTGCGTCCCGCTTCGATCAGCAATTTGACATTTTCTTCGGCGGATTCATGTTCAAAATCCCATCGAAACTTCCCTCGCACGTAGCGGGAGAAAGCGGGCAGCGCAAATGGATTCGCCTCGACAATATAGACCGGCACGCCCCACCGGCCAAGGCTGCGCGCGATTCCCAAAGGGCCGTGGCGTTTGGCCTGAAGGATGACGACGGGAGTGGATGAATCAAGCATGGGCTTCGTGCGCGCGTGCAACGGGCCTGACGGCGAGCTCAACGACCTCGCCGCTCTCCATCCGGAACGCGGTACTCAGATCGTTGATGCGATCGAGGATGTAATCCAGATCCTTGCCGTACCCGGTTCTCTCGAGGTATTTCGCGCTGTTGCCGCTCGCGCAGGCCCGCGGGGGAACGTTGTGCCAGCGCTCCACGATTTCCGCCGATGCCTCGTCCGCAGGCTCGTATCCCGCACCCATCAAAATGCCGCCCGTCCACGCGCAGCACATCTGATCTTCTTCGCGGAACTCGCCGCGGCTTCCGGCGCCGATGATCGCGACACTCGGGTGCCGGCCGATCAGATGTTGCGCCACGGCCTCATAATTCCGGAAGCACGCCAGATAGGTCGCTTCCGCGCCGGCGGCCTCGAAGATCAGCCGCGTGCCGGAACTGGAGAGCAAGACCAGAGACCTCTCGATATCCGTGCGCTCCGACAACTCGGCGGGACTGTTGGTCATCTCGAATCCGTCCGGCCGGACGCCGGCAAGTTCGCCGGCAAGCAGACAGCCGGGCAGCGATGCCGCCAGTTTACGTGCCTCGTCGAGCGAGTGGACGGGATAGCAACGGCGGCCTAGAGCGACGGCGGTGATTGCCATGGTGGTCGCGCGGATCACGTCAATGGCGATCACGGCGTGGCCCGCGCGATACTTCCGCGCGCTTTCGGGAAAGCAGTCGATTACGAATGTCTTTGGCATGTTTAATCTCCCGTGACGGCCGCGCGGTTCGCCGCCCGGGGGGCCGGCGGCTCGGGCCTTAGGTTCGGTTTCCCAAACGCGTCCGAATGCAGGCCCCGGCGATAGATTTCCACCCGCAGCAGCTCCTCGAGACGAATGTTGCAGAGGCGAACCATGCGGCCGAAGTGGTCGAGCAGAGCGAACTGGCTGGGCTTGTTCGGCGCTTCGAAGGTGATCCGCTCCAACCCGAACGCCTCGGCGAACATGTCGGCATAAGCGGGATTCAAATTCCCGGAATCGTCGAAAAGCCCCACGCCTTTGGCGCTCTCGCGCGCTTCCACGACCAGCTCGACCGCGCCCGCGTCGAGCCATCTCCAGCCCTGGTCGATTAGCTCCCCGATGGTGTCCTGGTCGAAAGCGCCGCCGTGTTTCTTGCCGAGTTCGAACTGCACCTCCAATCCCCGCGAATGCGCCATTTGAATCACGTCCCGGGCTTCGAGCGGCATGTCGGTGAAGCCTTCGCCGCACTCGATGCGAGTGAATCCGATATCGGCGCAGAGGTCCAGATAATCTTCGAGACGCTCCTGTTGAACCGCGACTTCGAAAGGTCCTCCGCCGGTCACCGTGGCCACGCGATACTTCTTCGCGGCGGCGACCTTCGCCCGGGTGGCGCTCTCGCTCGCGACCTGCCAGCATGCCATCGAAACCTTGAGAATCGAGATCAAATGAGCGCTCTGATCCAGATGGGATTCGACGGTCACCGGGTCGTAACCGGGATCGAACGGACTAATGAGAGGCGGAAGGTCCGGCACTCCTAGGCGTTTCAAATATTCCTTGGTGTGTATGTTGTTGGCGATCATGGCGTTTCCTTTCCCGTGGCGATTTTCCTCGCCAGGACGATGCAATGCGCGCCGGTCGATCGCGGGATCGGAACTCCCCCATCGGCCCTGCGCTGTAACCAGTCGTTCAGTTGGTGTCCTCGGCGGTTCGAAATCAGTTCGCGGTTCCAGAACGTGAACGGTCCGAAACCGGCGGTGCAGCCCGCTATTTTCTTCAGCCCCGCGCGCGATAGCGCGCGCTCGAGTTGCCGGATGGAATGCGCGCGCGCGCGTAACGGCGCGTTGCGCCATCCGGACCGGCTCAGTATTGTCCGAAGGAAGCGTTTCACCGGCTCGATCGCGGGGCTCAATCGAGGATCGATAATTCGATTGAGAGCGAGGACATTATCGACGGTGGCGATCAGGTAACCGCCGGCCTTCAGAACGCGCGCGATCTCGCGTACCGGCGCATCGAGCGATTCCAGCCAGGGCAAAACGCCGATGGCCGCGGCAACATCGAACGTCCCGCTTGCGAACCGCAGATGGTTGATGTCGGCAAGCTCCGTGCACACCTTGTCGTCCATCCCGCTCTCGCGCGCAAGCTCGCGAGTCATGTGCAGCATGGCTTCGACGCTGTCGGTGGCCGTCACGAGGTGTCCACGCCTGGCCAGCGTGATCGTCGTCGCTCCGGCGCCGCAACCGGCTTCGAGCATGAGCGATCCGGGAGCGAGATTGAGGCCGTCGATAAATGCCAGGACCCGATCCCGCCGGCGCGCGTAAATGGCGGATTGCACCGCGCCGGCCTCGTAAATTTCCCGCCAGTACGGCGCTGCATCGTGGAAGTATTCGTTCACGAGCTTCTGATGCGTCATTGGTCGAGGCCTTTATGCGCTAACACCGTGTAAACATGCCCCGCGCTGCGGAGCAGCGGCATGCCTCGATCGGCGGCGGCTTGGAGTTTCCGATGGATTCGGATCGCGAGCGGGTCTGAAAACAAGACGCACTTGAAAATCGAAAACGGGCCGAAGCCCAGGGTTTGTCCGGAGACGATCCGTAGGCCGGAGCTCTCGACGGCGCGGTTCAATTGCCGTATGGAATACACGCCGGGCCGGGCTTTCCGTTTTGTCCGGCGCACGAGTCTTTTCAGTGCGTCGAGCGCTGGATTCAGCGATGGATCGAGCAAACGATAGAGGGCCCAGCGGTTGTCGGTCGTGACGATCAGATGACCGCCGGGCGCGACGACGCGCGCCAGCTGGTCGATCGCCGGTTCGAGTTTCTCGAGCCATTCGGTCACCCCGACGGCCAGCACGAGCCGGAATGCGCCTGTCGAAAATGGCAAGTGGCGCACATCGCCGAGCAGCCCTCGGACAATCTCGCCGGATTTCGACGCCAGCTTGCGCGTCAGCTCCAGCATCGCCGGCGCAACGTCGAGCGCGTAGACGGAATAGCCTCGCCGGGCGAGCGCGACGGAAATCACTCCGGGGCCGCACCCCACTTCGAGGACATTCGCTCGTTCCGGCAGCGCCAGCGCATCGGCAAGGTGCAATATCAGATCGCGGCGCTGCTGGTAAATCCTCGCGTAAACGTCATCGCGGTCGTAGATATCGCGCCACTCATCGGCGGTGCGATGAAAATGACGGCTGACCAACTGCTGAAGGGGTCCGCTCAATTCACCAGATCTCCCATCGAAAGCACCCGCAGATCGCCCCGCTCGCGCAATCCGCGCGCGTACTCGAGAACCGCGCGCAAGCCCGGCAACATGCGTTCGGTCTGTTCCGCCATGTCGGTCGGGTGGAACCAGAGATGGAACACGCGCTTGTCCCGGACGGCCGCATCCAAGCCTTTTATCGCGCGCTTCACGGTCAGCGATACCGGGTTGTAAGCGCGCCCGGGTTTCATCGGAAACCAAAGCATCGATGCTGGCGTGTGCCATAAGCCGTCCGAATCGCGCTCGGGCAGGCGCACCGGCGGCTCCTTCGCGACGAGCACGTTGAACAGGTGGCCGGCGCGCTTCACCGCTTCCGGCCATCTCTCCGCTTCATACCATTGCGGCTCCGGGCTGCGATAGCACGTGAAATTGAAAGCGCGCAGCAGATCCAGATGGCCGACGCGATTGCGGGGAAAAACAAAGGAGCGCATCCGGATTCCCAATTCATCGGCCAGCTTGACGCACGCGGCGAGTTCGCTTTCGGCGGTTGCCCGCGAACAGCCGGGATCGCCAAAGATCACATGCGAGAACGTGTGACATCCGATCTCCTGCGGCACGGGGCAGGAACGGATCTTTTCCATCAGGCTGCGGCCATAAAACGCGGGGTGGCTCGCCTCGGTGCCGCCCGGGTCGTGCGTGAACCATTCATGCGAAACCCAGTCATGACAAGGACGGACAATTTCGGGATGATTCCCGCCGCCCGAATGGGAGCATTCACCCAGGAACAGATGGCCGACGGTGCACCAAGTCGCGCTCACGTCGAATTCGGCGAACAGGTCCAGCAGGCGCTCGACCACGGCGCGCTCCCTGCGGCACGTCTCGCGGAACCTGCCCGGGCCGAAGAGGTCGAGGGTGCCCCAGATGAGCTCGAAATCGAGGCTGATCGTAAATATGCCCGTGTCGAAAGTAACGGGTGCGCCGGCGGGGATCGGCATTCGGGAAATTTTTTGCATCACAGGCTGGAGTCGCCATCATAAGAGGAGGGAGCCCAAGCGGCGGGATTGCGGAGGCTCTCCGCCAGTTCCGGCCTTCGCGACAGATAGAAGGAAGACCAACCCGGCAGTTTGCGGCGGTAGGGGGCAAATTCATCGAACACGCGGGTGTTTTCAAGATCGCAGCCCACGTTTTCAAGCGCGTGAATGCCTTCCGCGCGGCATCGGGCGAGCGCCCGGCGGAGGATCGCGGCGCAATAACACCAAGCGATCGAAGGTGGCGCGCCAGGCGATTGGAGTCCCGGTCCAATTGCTGAAACGTAAGCGACGTTTGGGTTCCGCAAATCGCCGGTGCGTGAGGCAACAGTACCGATTGCCGGGTCACGGAATCGTGAGCCAACGGGGGGGGTGCTCATATCGGCCTAGCGCAATTCGCGGACGCTTTCGCCAGCCCTATCTTCTTTCCGCCGTTCCGTTCGATTAGCTCGGAATATAGCTTTTCCCATTGGCCCAGAATGCTTTCCACATCGAATCGCGCCCTGGCATGCGCCGTTCCCGCTCCAGCCATTTCATTGCGTTCGGAAGCGGACAGATTCATCATCCGTTCCATGGCCCCGGCCAGCGACTCCACGTTGCGGGGCGGAACGATAAACCCGGTCTTGCCATCCACCACAATTTCCGGATTGCCTCCCACGGAAGTGGCAACTATCGGCAGTCCGGCAGCCGACGCCTCCAACAACACCATGGGCAGTCCCTCCAGGTGGGACGACATCACGAAGGCGTCGGCGGCGTTCATGATTTGCGGGATATCCCGGCGGACGCCCAGAAAGCGAACATGGTTTTCGACGCCACACGCGCGAACCAGGGAACGGATCTCCGCTTCCAACGGACCCTGGCCGCAAATCAAGAGCACGGTGAGCTTGCCGGTTCGGGCCAATAGTCTTGTCCAGGCGCAAATCATATCGGGATAGGCTTTGGCCAAGGTGAACCGTCCCACGGCCAGCCACACGAATAATCCGTCCACGTCCAGATCCCGCCGCGTGCGGTCGCGCGTGGCGGGATTGGGCTGGTAATTGGCCGTGTTCACGCCGTTATGAATTACCGTAATCCTGCCCGAACGAACGGCGCCTCGTTTCACGTAGCTTTGGATCCCCGGACCGCAGATGACGGTCGTCAGGTCGCTCAAGCGGTCGGTCAGACCGTGGGCTATTTCGAGGAAGCGGCCAGAACTGCCGTTCACTCGTTCCATCGTCAAATTGTGCAGCGTGCCGATCAACACCGGAATGGAATGCAGGGGGCGAACGGCCCGCGCCAGGAGATTGGCCTGCGGCATATGGCAATGAACCAAGTCGGGGCGGAACTCGCGCAGCTCACGGATCAGACGGAATAGGGCGCGCGGATCGGGGATACCCGGACGCATTCCCAGAGAGGCAATGGGAATATCCGAATCCTCCAACTCGGGCGCCAGGGGACTGGGCGGAAGCAGCGAAACGATTTTCAGGCACCATCCGCGGGCTCGCAGGCCCAGACTCAACAACATCACCTGCTCTTCCGCCCCGCCGCCCTTCCCTAAATTCGTAGAGAGCATGAGGATGCGGCCTTTGGCTAAAGCGGATGACACCATCCGATGCCGCGGCTTCATCGCATTCCCGCCACGCGCGCGACGCTTTTTTTCGCATCTCGTTCCGCATCGGATATTCGTCCCGCCGAGAGCACGTCCGCGTACACCGCGCGAGTCCGGCTCAACATGCGGTCCAGGGTGAAGTTTTCGAGGTAAGATCGCCGCCCCCGGGCTCCCGTTTCTCGCCGCAGCACCGGATCGGCGATCAGTCTCGCGAGGTGCATCCGCATGCTCTCCACATCGCCTTTGGGAGACAGGAAGCCGGTGATTCCATGCGTCACGGCTTCCCGCACGCCTCCGACGTCCGTCGCGGCCACGGGCAAGCCCGCGCGCATGGCTTCGAGAATGCTGATCGGAAAAGCCTCGGATAGCGAAGCCAGGGCGAATATCTGCGATTGAGCCAGCCGGCCGGCCACGTCTCCGCGGACGCCCAAAAAATTCACCCGGTTGGAAATGCCGAGCGCGGCGGCTTGCAGGCGGGCGGATTCTTCAAGAGGTCCTTCCCCGATCAGATCGAGATGCCAGGGGAAATCCAGCAGGCCCGCGACGGCATTCAGCAGCATCGCGTGGTCTTTCGGATGTTCGAACCTCGCGACCATGGCGATGCGCGGCGGATGTTGCGCGGGGTTGGCCCGAAGCCCGCCCGCGACGTCGGGGCATCCGTTGTACACGACCTCGAGTTTCCCGGCCGGCGCGATGTGGTGCTTCAGCGCGAGATCCTTCTCGTAACCGCAAACGTTAATGATCCGCCTGGTCAGTGGCGCGGCGATTCGCTCCGCAAACCGGTAGACTGGGGCCATGCGGGACGAGACGCGGTCCGAAATGGTCCAGCCATGCGGCGTGAAGACCGCCGGGATTCCGGCGAGCCCGCTCGCGGCGCGCCCGACCATCCCGGCTTTCGCGGTGTGCGCCGAGACGAGGTCCGGCTTGATCTCCCGAAAGGCGCGAGCCATTTCGAGTACCGCCAGGAAATCCCGCCACGGGCGGATGGGGCGGGCCAGATGCCGGAGCGGGCGGAACGGGATACCGCGCCGCGCGAATTCTTCCGTCACCGGGCCCTCTCCGCCCACCAGAATCACGACGTCATCCCCTTGGGCGAGTAACGCTTCCGCAAGGTCGCTGACGTGTACGGTGGCGCCCCCGACCGAGTCGGCGCGCGTGATGACGTAAACGATTTTCATTGGATTGGGAGCGCCCGCCCGAACGCCCGCCGCGACAGGACCTCGCGGTACAGATCTTCCCAGCGATCGACAACGGTCTCGATGCGGTGATTGGCCTCCACGTGCGCTTGACCCGCGCGGCCCATCGAGCGCCGCTCCTCGCCGGGCAAGCTCATCATGCGGCGCATTTGTTCCCCCAGGGCCGCCGGATTGCCCGGCCCGCTCAGAAAACCGGTACGGCCCTCGAGTACGATTTCGGGAATGCCGCCGACGGCGGTGGCAACGATCGGAAGCCCCGTGGCGGCCGCTTCCAATAGCGCCAAAGGAGATCCCTCGAATGCCGAGGACATGACGAACGCGTCGGCGGCGTTCAATACGTCGGGCATGTCGGCGCGCCGTCCGAGGAACCGGACATCTCCGGCGATCCGCAGTTCCTCCGCGAGCGCGCCCATTTGCCGCTCGAGCGACCCGGTTCCCGAAATCAGCAGAACCGTGCCCGCGCGCTCGCTCTCCGAAAGGGTCGCAAACGCCCGGAGCATGTTGCCGTAATCTTTTTGCATTTCAAGCCGGCCAGCCGCCAGCCACACGAACTTCTCTTCCACGCCCAGACTGCGCCGGACACGCTCCCGCGCGGCGGCATCGGGCCGGAACACCGCCATGTCGATACCATTCGGGATCATGCGAATCTTGTGCGGCGGAGCCGCTTTGACGCGCACGCACTCGTCCACGGCGCATTGGCAGATAGCGGTGGTTATGTCGGCCAGCGAATCCGTCCAGCGATGCATGATTTCGAGCGCGCGGCCGTGATCGCGATGGATGCCGCTCATGTTGACGTTGTGCAGGGTGCAGACGATGGCGCGCGCGGGCAACATGCGCCGGAGGGCGCGGGCCGCCAGATTGGCGTGCGCCATGTGGCTGTGGACGATGTGCGGACGATGGCGGCGGAGCATCGCGATCAGCGGCGCCAGCTTGCGGGGATCGGGCCGCCCCGGCCGCATGTGGAGGCACTGCATTTCGATTCCGGCCCGGATGAGCGGAACGGGACACGGCGCGGCCTCCACCATGGAAGCGATATCCACTTCCCAGCCGCGCGATTTCAATCCGGTGGCGAGGCTGACCGCCTGCGCCTCCGCGCCCCCGCCGACCAGGTCCGTCGAAAGCACGAAAATGCGGCCGCGCCACTCGCTCGAGATCAAGCCCGCTCCCCGACGATCTCGGCTGGGTAACCGTCGTTTTTTCCGAGCCGCAACCGCGAGGAAGCGGTTCGGAGAAGTTTTTCGTATAAGCGTTCGTATGCCCGGACCATCACGGGGCAGTCGAACCGCTCTTGCGCGCGGGTCGCTGCGAATCGGCCCATCGATGCGCGCTCGCCGGCGTTGTCGAGCAACCGGCGAATCGCCGAAGCAAGCGTCGCCGAATCTCCGGGAGGGACCAGCAGTCCACTCACGCCGTCCTCCACCAGTTCCGGGAGCCCTCCGACGCTGGTTGCGATAACCGGCACCCCGGCCGCCATCGCCTCCATTACCGAGAGCGGGCTGCCCTCCCATCGCGAGGCCATGACGAACAAGTCGACCGCCGAAAGCACGTCCGGCATGTCGGTTCGCCGCCCCAGGAAGCGAACTCTCCCGCCCAAGCCAAGGGCGGCGGCTTGCTCCTCGATCGCGGCCCGCAACGGCCCGTCCCCCGCCAGCAATAAGCGCGCGCGCGGATGGCTCGCCGGGCCGGCCGCGAAAGCGTTGAGGAGATTGGCGTGATCCTTTTGCGGCGCGAGCCGGCCCACGCATAGGCACAGGAGCTCGTCTTCGCCGAAGCCTTCCCGTTTGCGCCACTCCCCGCCACTCGCCGGGCCGCGTCGATAATCGCGCACGGGAATGCCATACGGAATGAGCGCGCCTTCGTCGATCCCGTAAACCTGCCGGATCGTGGCGGCCACTTCGCGCGCGATCGCCACTGGAACTACTCCCCGCCGGAACGCGATCCGCTGCAGCGCGCGGCCCGCGCGATCGACTTCCATATGTGCCACGTTGTGAACCGTATGGACCTGGACGGGAACGCGTTGCCACAAAGCGGCCGGATAGGTGTAACGCAGCACGTAATTGTGCGTGTGAAGGACGTGGGGCCGGAACTCGCGCGAGACGCGAGCGAACCGGGGGAACATCCGCCAATCGAAGCCGCGGCGCTTGTGCAGATGAAACGTTGGCACGTCGCTTTGTTTCAGCAGTCCTTCGAGACCGCCATCCGCGTCATATAAGCTCACGACCGCCGGCTCGAAGCGCTTGCGGTCGGTCCCGCGGGCCAGGTACCCGACGATATTCTCGAGACCGTAAGGGATCAGCTCCGGCACTACATGCAGCACGCGCGTTCTCATTCGATCCCTCCGTTCGCGAACGCGCGGCGAGCGGTTCCCCATTGCGCGGCGAGCAGGCTGAACAGCAGCCAGGTGGGCTTGCGATGCTCCCAGCTCAGGGTGGAAGCGCCCACGGCCCACGCGGTGAGCGTAACGATCCAGAGCTTCCGCTCGAGAGACGGCAAATCGCGGATCGACAGCACCAGCACTCCCAACAGCCCGGCGAACGTCAGAAAGCCGATGGCGCCGCCTTCGACCAGCACGGACAGGAAACTGTTATGCGCCACGAAAACCATGCCCATTCCGGTGCCAAGCTCCGCCCTGACCGCCGCCGGATAGGCGCCCGCACCCACGCCCAGGAACGGATGCCGGCCGAGCGCGTCCAGTCCGGCCGCCCAGATTGTGGTGCGCTGGTTTAGAGTGCCTTGGGTGACTTCCGAATGAATCGTCGCGATCCTCTTCCACGACGATTCGGGAACGTACAGCATCGCCGCCACCGCGAAGACCGCGATCGTCGCGAGATTCGCGACCTGGACGCGGCGGGTCAACCTTCGAAATGTCCACGGCGCGAGCGATAGGCCGATCACGCCCGCGATCAATGCGCCGCGCGATGCGGTCAGCAGGAGCGCCGAGCTCGCCACCACGAGTTGAACGCGGTAAATCAAGGCTTTGAAGCCCTTGGCGCGCAGCATCAGATAGTACGAGAGCGGAATGCTCAGGGCCAGCGTGAGGCCGAGATCGTTCGGCTCGAAGCCCGTCGTGGCGTATCGCAAATAGTACGTTTGCCGGCTGAAAAGGTAGTTGCCGATCGTGTCGCCCGCCGACACGAGCGTACCCAGAACGTAGGCCTGCATGAGCAGTTGCTGCTCGCGGTCGTCGCGGCCAAACTCCCAGATCAGCCACGCCATCGCGAACAGTTGGAAAAAAGTGAAAGCCCTTTCTTGCGTCCAATCGGGATCGAGGCTCCAGCAGTACGTGGCCGCCGCCCAAAATACGAATGCGGCCATCGCGACGTGCGCGGGAGAGGGCCGCCGGATGCGCCCCGCCTCGACGATCGCGAGCGCGCCCACGGCGATGGCGACGGCCCCGATCAGCCGCGTTATGGTCCCGATTCCAGGGAATTCGAGCACCTTCTCGCCGGGGAGGGTGAACACGAAGATCCACAGAAAACCGAACGCAATCCTTCCAAAGGCGGAGAGGCCGGCATTCGAGCGCGCGGGCGTCCATGCGTCATGGGCAAACATCGACGGAGCGGCGCTCACGCGGCCTCCGGTTTCATGGCGCGCCAGAGGATTGCAATTTCGCCCAACACCTGCACTAGCGCCGCGATCCCGATGGCGAACGCGCCGCCGAGCAATCCGTACCTTGGAATCAGCCAGAAACTGCCAGCCGCGGCCGAGGCCGCCACCACGCCATATAGCGGCGCCTGCACGCGAAACGCGCGTGTCGCGGTGATCGCGTAACCGAGCAGCGATCCCAAATATCCGATGGCGCCGGCCGCCATCATGGCGACCAGCAGACCGGCATGCAGCGCGTATTCCGGCCGATAGACCAGCGTCAGGATGAAACGGCCCCCGATGGCGGCGACCGCGATTCCCGCGAGGCCGATTCCCAGGCCCAGCGCCAGCAAGCGCGCCAGCAGTCCGCGGAACGCGCGCCGGTCGCCGTCGCTGAACAGCTTCGCAAGCCGCGGCGTGGCCGCCTGCCCGAGAGCGTTGACCACGGTGCCGCCCACCGTCATCAAGGATGCGATCGCCGAGAAGATGCCGAGCATGCGCTCGCCCTGGTGATGCTCGATCCAGTAGCGCGGCACGTTGGCGTCCAAGGAATTGAACATGAGCACGATTCCCAGCGGAAGCGCGATCCATAGCACGCGCATCTGCCGCCGCAGGCTCGGACCGAACCGCCAGGCGGGGTTGCCCGGGACTTGGCGCAGATCGAATCCGAGCAGCACCGCAAGGCGCGCGAGCAGGGAAACCCCCACGCCCAAGAGCAGGCTGCCCGTAAGGGCGAAGCCGATCCCGATAGCCAGAGTCGCCAGAATGCCTCTCGCGATTAGCGAAATCGCGATCCGTTCCATGCGCTCGCGCCGCTGCAGCCATCCGTAGCAGATGTCGCTCGCGCCATCGATCGCCTGCCCGGCGCTCACGGCCAGAATGATCCACGCCAGTTCCGCGCGATAACCGCCGGCAAGGGTAATGAACGCGATAATTCCTAGTCCGGCGGCGGTCGTCAGAAGCCGCAGGCTCAGGTAATCGAGGAAGGGATTCTGGTTCCGGACATCGGTCGCGATCACCGCGCGCAGATTCAGATGCGCAAGCATCAGCACCGGAGTGGCGATCGCGATGCCCAGCGCATATTGCCCCACGATCGCCGGACTGCCGAGCTTCGCGAGCAGGCTGAGCGTCACCCATTGAAGCGCCGCGTAAATGAGCGTTCCGGCGGAGGTCCACGCGAAGTTCAGCCGGAGCGAGAGAGCTCTCGCGCCGCCCACCTTAAGCGGCGTGGCATAAGCGGTTTCCATTTAGGAATCGGCCCGGAAATCGTTCAGGATGGTGCCGAGCCCGTGAACCCCGTCTTCGTTCAGGCGCGACCACGCGGCGAGAGCGGAATCGAACGGCTTTTGGCCCGCGCGAATCACCAGGGCCACCCCATCGGCGAGCTTTCCGAGCGCGCGCGCGTCGGCGTGCGTCAGCACGGGGGGCGTGTCGATCAGAATGGCATCGAACTCCGCGCGGAAGCGGCCCATCATTTCCGCCGTCCGGTGGTCGTAAAGCAGATCCAGAACGTTGGCGGAATTGGATCCGTTCGGCAGGACGGATAAGCCGGGAATCTCCGTCTCGATCGCAAGATCCTCGCCGGCATACTCATCGCACGGCGTGAAAGACCGGAGCAGGTCGCTGAACCCCCACGTGTTCGGGACGTGGAAGATATCGTGCAGGCGCGGATTCCGGCGGTTGCCGTCGATCAGCAATACACGTCGGTTGGTGGCCGCGAGCGCGATCGCCAGATTCGTCGCGATCGTCGTTTTCCCCTCGCCCGGGGCCGCGCTCGTGATCACCATGACGCGCGGCGCCGATCCGTTATTCACCGAAAACAGCAGGGAGGCAAGGGTCCCTCGGAACGATTCGGCAAGCGCGGAATCGCGCTCTCTCCACGTCACCAGTTGCAGCCAATTTCCCGTTGCGCGCGATTCGCCGTCCGTCGGCTCGCCGTGGCCGGACACCCACGGCGGCCGTATCGTCCGCTGGCGCGATGTTCCGGCCGCATCCGCCGATGGAATGATCCCCAGCTCGGGCATTTGCAATCGGGCCCGGAGGTCTCCCGAAATCCGCGCGTCCGGCTTGCGCCGCTCGCTGAACAACACAAAGCCCACTCCCAAAAACGTTCCGGCGAGCAGCCTGATGGCCGCATCCAAAGGGCGATTGGGGCGGATCGGCTTGCGCGGCGGGTTGGCCGGATCCACCACGCGCACATTATTCGAGCGGATGGCCGCGGCCACGCCAGCCTCTTTCACCCGCTGGAGCGTTGCCTCGTAAAGCAGCCGGCGCATGTCGACCTCGCGCTTCAGCGAATCGTAGCGAACCGATTTGGCGGCCTGCGTGGCGGCGATCCGCAACTGATCGGCATAGGCGTCCTCGAGCAATCTCTGGCGGCGCAGCGCGGCTTCGTACTGATTCTTGATGCGGCTCTGAATGTTGCCGCGCTCGCGATTCGCCGCCGTCTGCAGCTCGTCGATCTGCGCCGCGACCTGGCGAACCTTGTAGTGCGATGGCGTCAGCACGGCGG
Organism: Bryobacteraceae bacterium; assembly: GCA_051003795.1. GTDB lineage: Bacteria > Acidobacteriota > Terriglobia > Bryobacterales > Bryobacteraceae > JALYXS01. The sequence goes on from JBPCKZ010000238.1 coordinate 15,611, forward strand.
AGAGATCCGCAAGCTGCCTCCGAAGATCGGTGAGGTTGACCTGATACGAACGCAGCGTTTGACTATCGAGAACGTCCGGAAGCGAATCCGGCGGATTATGGAGCGCCATTTCGTATCTCGACTGTTCGGAGGTGCGCGCATCCTGCGCCGCGGACAGCGAAACTTGCAATTGCCGCAGCCTGGCTTCGGCGACGGTATCCTTTTCCGACGTGAAAACGAGTCCGTTCCGAACCGCGAAATCCTGCAGCCGCTTCTCCGATAAATCGAGCTCGGCCTTTAGATCCTGCAACTGTCCGGCGAGCAGCTCGCCCGTCTGCCGCGAGGTCCTGGCTCGGCCCTCGGTTGTTTCGGCGATGTACTCGTCGATCAGGGTGTTGATGTAACTGGACGCGAGAGCCGGGTCTCCAGCCTCGAACATAAGCTCGACCAGGCGCGTTTGGCCGGCCACCCGTACGGTCAGATTCTTCAACGCCGTTTGGATCGCGGTTTGCCGCGGGTCGGAATCCTTCGAAACCTGGGCGGCGGGCAGGCTTCCGAGACCGATCGCCCGAAGGAGAGCCGCCGCGTGGCCGGGTTGCTCCCGGTACTCGTTCCGGCCGAGGAGTTGAAGCCGGTCCACCACCCGGCCGGCCAGGGATTCGGTTTGTATGATTTTGATTTGCGTTTGGAGATACGTGTCCATCAGCAGCGCCCCGAACTCCACGTTGGGCTCGAGGTCGCGCCGGTTCAAAAAATTCTCGTTCAAGCCCTGAATCTCGATGAGCGCATGAGATTCATAAACGGGCTTTTGAAAAATCGCGATCGAAATCGCAAGCAGGGTGCCGGCCGCCATAAAGCCCAAAAGCGTCCACAAGCGCCGCCGCATGGATGTGAGCAAGTCGTCCATGCCCACGAATTCCGGCGCCCCGCGGAATCCAGTATCCGCGACCGGGCCGCGGCGGACAATTGCTGCGGGCGGCGCGATCCTCGCGGGAGCGAGGCCGCGCGAAGGATCGGAATTAATGTTTAGCGTCGCCAAATGACTACTCCTGTCCCCATTTGGACGGCGGCTTCGAGCGTGCGCAGGGCCACGCTGCGCGCCGCGCTGTTCGGAACGAAAAGGATATCGTTTGGTTGCAGGGCGATGTCTTCCGCCTTGCCCGCCATGATCCGCTTCAGATCGACGGGAAGTTCCGTCCGCTTATTGCCGTTTGCCGCCATCCGCAGGATTTTCGCGTGCTCCGGTCCCGCCGTCCGTTCCAACCCTTCGGCCAGCGAGACAACCTGAAGAACGGAGATTGTCTCCCGCTCGCGTAAGACGAATCCGCCGGATTTTCGAACTTCCCCGACCGCGTAGACCAATTTGGCGCGAGGCACGGAAATGACGTCGTTCGGGTCCACCAGCAGGTTCTCGCGAGGGTTCGAAGCCTCCATCAGGCTTTGCAGATTCAGTTCGGCAACGCTGAATTCGCCGGAGGGATCGACGCGGGCCGCCGGCAAGGGTATGGGACCCCATTGGCGTTGGCGCGTGATCTTGATGCTCGAGCCCGCATCCGGCTCGGTCCCGCCCGCCGCCGACAGCATTTCGATCAGCGTTTTGGCGCCCTGGAGCTGATATACCCCCGGATTCTTTACCGCGCCCACGACCGAGACCGGCTGGCTCTTGTATTCGGCGATAGCCACCGAGACTTCGGGTTCGCGAATGTGGACCTTGAGACGCGTCGAAAGTTCCTGTTGCAACTGGTCCAACGTCTTTCCCGCCGCATGAACCTCGCCCACCAGGGGCAACCGTATGTTCCCCTCGGGATCGATCCGTACCGGCTTGCCGGAGATCTCTTCCGCATGCAGCGCCTGGATTACGATTTGATCTTCCGGCCCTAAGATATGCGTCTGCCGGGCGGCTTCGACGGCGGGATTCTGGGCGGCCGCGGGCAAAGGTTTCCCTAAGTAAGCGAGGGCGACCGCGCCGATAAATAGCGGCAACAACGATTGATATTTAAGATGATTGGACAAAATGGTATCGCGCGGGCCTTATTCTTGTTGGGGGCAGGCTTCTTATTCAGGAAGGCGCTTTTATGATAAGTGCCGGAACACAAGCTACCGCCCACTGAGTCCCCGGTTGGTCTTGTTTCCGGCGTTTAGAAATCTCTAAGTGACTATAGCGACCTTCCGTGTCGCTCAACAATTGCAGTATTGCTCAAAGGCGGGGAAGGATTTAGTGTATCTATTTAGCCGGACTTATCCGTTAAAATAGGATAAATCCTTGGGCGAATTAGCTAATCCCGGTTGGTGGAAGTAAGATCTCTTTCTATCGCGAACTTGACCAGACCCGCCAAGTCGTGAATTCCTAGCTTTCGCATGATGCTGGACCGGTAAGTGTGCACCGTCTTCGGGCTGATATTCATGACCGTGGCGATATCTTTCGATCGCATGCGGTCCACCAGTAAGGCAAACACTTCGTACTCTCGCCGGCTGAGTAACGCGATCGGACTGGCATGGCCCGGGGGACGGTCGGTCACGAGGGCGCGGGCGATCAGCGGCGTGATGTAATCGCCCCCGTCCTGGATGTACCGGATCGCATCCATAATGTGCCGCGCCGGGTCTTCCTTCAGTAGGAATCCGTTGCCGCCGCTGCGAAACACTTCCGCCCGTATCCCTTCATCGCGGCTAACCGAGAGCACGATGATCCTGGTGGGGCAGTTCGCGCCCCGCACCTTGCGAATCACCTCGATTCCATGTAATTTCGGCGTGTTCAGATCGATCAGGGCGAAGTCCGGCCGGAGCGCCGTGATCGTCTGCACGGCCTCCGCGCCGTCGGAGCATTCTCCAACAACCTCCAGCTCCGGTTCGGCGCGGAGCAGAGCCGCGATACCTTCCCGCACTATGCAGTGGCTTTCCGCGAGAACAATGGTAATGCGCGCGGCATCGCTCATGAGCAGTCCGCTACCCGATCCACCCAACATAACCTGATTCCAGACGCGCTCATCGGACAAAATGGAGGCAATCCAGGGGAATCTCCTACAGTACTGGAACGGGGATACCTTGCAACTCAGGTTCAAACATAGTAACTTGTCTTGATTAACCTAGTATCCAATCGGAACCGGCCCTAAGACATGATGAAATTCGGAATTCTCGTTCTGAGCATTCTTCTCTGTTCGATTGCTTCCGGACAAGGTGGGCCTCCATCCGGGTATAACGTCGTGGTCCCCGACCCGCCGGGCGTTCTCGATCACATGCAGTTTGGCGATTACGTGGACATGGTCCTCGATTCCAACGGCGATCCGGCTCTGACGTATATCTTCTACAATCCACTCGGCACGGGCGACCTCGCTTCGTCCGCGTTGTACTTCGTGCGCTGGAATCGCGATCGGGGGGCATGGTCTATCCCGGTCCGCATCGCGGTGATCGGCGATACCACGGTGCCGCCGCCCCAGTATGTGTCCAGTTTGGCGTACGACGCATCCGCGAACACGTTTGCGGTCGCATATCTGGTGCAAGGTTCCGGAGGGATCGATTTCTCGTATTCGGCGGATGGCGGGCAAACGTGGAGCACGCAGTCCGTGATCAAGGATTCCCGGGCGCACCTTGCCGGGCCGTCTTTGGCACTTGGCGGCGGAAGGGTTTACCTCGCCTTCGTTCACGAGTTTGACGGAGTCCGGCTTCTGACCGGAACTCCCGCCGCTCTCGTGACTTCGTGGGTTTCTCAAATCGTGCCCAATACCAACGGCAGCGAGAAATCTCCGATTAGCCTGAAGTTGGATAACGCCGGTAAACCGGGGCTGGCATTTTGGACGGCTCCGCTGTCCGGCTCCAACGTGCTCGATTTCTGGCGTCCCGAGTACCCGGCCGCGGTTCAGGCGGGAACTACATCCGGCGTTCGCAACGACGCGATTGGCGTGGCCCTTGCGTTTTTCGGGACTAACCCGCGTCTTGCGGTTTCGGCCAACCTCGATGCCGGCGGCATTCTGAACACCGCGTGGACCACGCAATCGAACGACGGCGGCCGAACCTGGAACCGGTTCGCCTACGTCACGCCCGCCCCGGGACAAATCGACGGCGAGCATATCTCGCTGGCTGTCGATTCTCAAGGCCATGGCGCGATCGGTCTGGAGCGCCAGCCTGACACCGGCCCCGGACTATGCCACGATCCGGTGGTTGCGCGGTCCCTTGATTTTGAGAACTGGACATCCTGCACCATTTCGGGACCAGTAAACCCGAACGTGTCGAGTAACCACCCGCAAGTTGCCTTCGATCGCGCCGACCGGCTTTATCTGGGTTTTCAGAATTCCGAGAACGAGGACATCCCGCCAGGGGTGATCCTGTGGCATGAGCCGG
>JBPCKZ010000239.1:0-3852 GCA_051003795.1 Bryobacteraceae bacterium
GTGTGGACACGTGAGCGTCCACACGAGTGTGGACGCGGCACGTAAGAGTGCGTGCGCCACATCGAGCCGCGTGTCAAGACGAGTCTCGACACGGCAGGCACGAGTGCCCGCGCTACGATTCATAGCAGCTCCCGGATGGACTTCTGCACTATGCTCGCGTCCCGCACTTCGAGGAACGCCCACTTGCCGAAACCGCCGTGATTGTTCACCGATGGCACCCATAAATTCCGCGCGGTCGAGACCTTCGCCTCCTTATCCTTCTTCTTCTCGCCCGTGATTTCCAGAATGAGCTGCAAACCCCCGTCCAGGCACACGATGAAATCCGGGATATAGTCGCGCGTTTCGCCCTCCAGCGTATAGGGGATCTTGAATCCAATCCGGCCGTCGTTCTTCACGTAGCGCAACACCTCCGGCATGTTCTCGAGGGATTGCGCCTCGGTCTGCTCCCAGCTATCCGTGTCCGCCACCACATGCGACAGATGGCACTTATCGGCGCGTGTCTGAAACGTGGCCCGCGTGGTGTCGAAGTCGATTCCGCCCGTCGAACCCGCGCGGTCGTACTCACAAAAAATTGGCCGCAATAACTGGGCCCCGGTCTTCGAACCCACAATGGCCCGATAGATCTTCTCGGACGCTTCGAGCGCGAGTTCCGTAATCGACAGCATCTGCACGAAGGTGCCGTCTTTCAACTCGACGCAGGTATCGATCCACTGCTGCGTGATTCGCACCAGTTGCGGGAAGAGCCAGATCTTGCGGCCTCCCTCATCGTCGCGGAAAAAGGTATTCAGCGAGTGGCTCGCGATCCGGAACGCCACGGTCTGCACGCGCTCGGCGCGCAGATCGTGGAGGGTGTGGCGGCTCGACTGGCCCACGATCGGCGCGTTCTCCGTCCAGGTCGCGACGTCTTCGGTCGAAATCGCCGTGCGCGAGTCGGCGGTGAATGTAGCCTCGAGCTTCTCGGAGGGAAGCTCCCAACGGTAGCCGGTCAAACGCGGGAAAGTAATGGCGAGATCCGCGCGCTCGGGCAACGACCGCACGCGAGTGGGAACGTTGCCGAGCTTCGGCTCCGGCGTGCTGCCCGAACACGGGAGGAAGGAAAACGGCACGCCGTACACCTCGGCGTATTCCGGCTCGAACCGGCCTTCGGCATTGGCGGCGTAGCTCATGCGCCGCAACCCGCGGCCCACCACCTGCTCGCATAGTAACTGCGTTCCGAACGCGCGCACGCCCAGGATGTGGGTGACGGTATTGGCGTCCCAGCCCTCGGTGAGCATCGAAACGGAGACCACGCACTTGATGCGCTCGCCCAGCTTGCCGGGTTTCCCGACCGTGTTCATCACTTCGCGGAGCAGGTCTTCGGGTGTGAGATCGTCGGCGCTGCGGCCGGGGAAACGGGCGCGGTATTCGGCTTTGAACTCCTCGACCTCGCGCGCGGCGATGGCGCGAAACTCTTCGCTCATGCCTTCGCCCGATTCGAGCTGCTCGCTATCCACCAGGATGGTGTTGGGGCGCGCGGTCCATTGGTTGTCTTCGACGTTGCTGAACAGCGGCAGGCGGCCGGGCGCGACGCGATCGGAATCGGGCACGTCCCAGCCGGCGATGTAGTCGAAAACCAGCTTCGAAACGTTGGTGTTGTTGCACACGACGATGAAGACCGGAGGCGTGAGGCCGCGCGATTGGGCCTCCGCGTTCACGCTCCATTTCTCGTAATAGATTTTGTAGTTGCTATACTACAGGCTTTGGATGGCGCCTTCGAGCTCGGCGGGCAGATGCGGTTCGCCCGTGATGGCTGCTGAGCCCCACTTTTTCTTGGGGAGATGATCGCGGATGCGGGTCCACAGGTCGCGATACGTGGGCTGGGCGGAGGTCAACGAATTATCGGCCACGGGCACGCGCGGAACTTTGACGATCCCGGCCTCGATGGCATCGATGAGCGAGAAATCCGAAACCACCCACGGGAAAAGCGTTCCTTCGGGATAGCCGGAGCCTTTCAGGAAGAACGGCGTCGCGGAGAGATCGTAAACGGCGCGCAGGCCGAGCTTGCGCTGCACGGCTTCAAGACCGGAGATCCAGATGCGAGCCTCTTGATCGCGCTTTGCGGCTTCTTTGCGCTCGTCACCTTTCAGCGCTTCTTCACCTGGCTCCGGGTCGGGTTTGCGCCGGTAGCAATGGTGCGCCTCGTCGTTGAGCACCACAATGTGCTTCTTGTTGCCCAGTTCGCGGCAAACGCGCATCACCATCTGCGCGGGCGTTTCCTGAAAAGGCGATTTTGCGCCTTGCGCCAGAATCGCCTTCGTCAGCTTGCCGGCGTTCACGGTTTCCCGAAGCTGGAATGCGTGGAAATTCGTAAGCACGATGCGCGCCTGGCCAAGCTGCTCCTCGAGATCCGCCGGCAACAGATCGAGCTGGCGATAGTAGTTATCGGGATCGGCGGGCAGCAGCACGCGCAGGCGGTCGCGGATGGTAATGCCCGGCGTGACGATCAGGAAGCTGTCGGAGAATCTCTTGTCGCCGCGATCCGCCAGTTTGTTCAGCGCCTGCCAGGCGATCAGCATTCCCATGACGACCGTTTTCCCGCTGCCGGTCGCCATCTTGAAGGCAATGCGATAGAGCAGAGGGTTCGCGGTTTTGTTGCTGGCGCGCAGGCCCCCCTCGATCCAGGCCTCGGCGCCCTTCGGCGCGACTTCGGTGAGATAGATGGCGGTTTCGAGCGCCTCGATCTGGCAGAAGAAGAGGCGGCGCTCGCGTTCCGGGTTGGTCCAATAATCGAGCAGGCGGCGCGTGGTGCCTGTAACTCCGGGCCAGCCTGTCTTGCGCCATAACAAGACGCGCGGCCGGATGTCGTTGATCAGCTTGTTGGGCTCCATGCGCCCGGCTAACCAATCGCTATCGAGCGGTAGCTGTTTGCCCTTCTTCTTCGGCTGGGGGATCGGGACGAAATAGGTGCTGCTGCGGCGGCCTTCGACGATTTGGCCGGTTATGCCCTCGTCGTCGAATCGAAAGTGGCGCGCCGGTTCGTCGAAAGGCGTATTGAGGATCGGGTTTTCAATTACCGCTTGCGGCATGGTGAAGGGCTCTCGGGGCAGGTTTCTCGTCTAACGAGCACGGACCCTTTCGGTCCCAAGATAGACACAAACAGCCTATCAAAGAGGAAAGCGGTAGACTTTGCCGGGAGCTGAGTTCGGTTGGGCTGGCGGATCTAAGGTCCCGTTAATTCCGCATTATCGGTAGCTATGTTTTTTGACTTCCAAAGACGCCGCTACTCCGGGCCGATGAGCTTTTCCAACATGGCCTCAAACCTGGCGAGGCTCTGTTTTGCGTCGGAAAATGCGGCTCTGAGTTTCTTAATATCGCCCGGTGCAATTTGGGATGCTGCGGGTTCGTCAAACAATCGGTTGATCTCGGGCGGAGCGGGTTTACGCCCTATCGCGCGTGGAGGCACCCTATCGGGCTTCGCCTGCTGTTTTGGCTCCTGTTGCTTCAAATCGCTCAGGAGATCATCGTGCGTAATCCGCCCCGCAGCGAGGTCGCCCAAACGTTTTTTGAATTCCCGCTGGTCCATGTGGAGATCCCATTTTATAAAATAGCCCGGAGCCGGTCATTATCGTGCCGCTGGCGCGGGTGAAAAGCAAAGGTCGAAAAAACGATGCGGTAGGGGCGGAAGCGGTCGCGCAGTGTGGGAGAATTTGCGCCGCGGCAGCGATTTCGGCCGCACCGCATTTCAACGTGAGTTTTCGGCAGAGCTGCATGAATCTCGCGCGGCATAACTGTTAAGGTCGTTCTGCCGCCGGTTTACCCGGCGAGGGGGAATGGCGATGGCCGGCAGAACTGCCCGCACTCTCACGATCCAAG
>JBPCKZ010000240.1:0-23811 GCA_051003795.1 Bryobacteraceae bacterium
GGAAGGAGTTCGCCGGGGCCGACGACAAAGTACGATTGATGCTCGGCATAATGTTCGCGCTGTTCGTCGTTGGTTTGACATTGGTCTCGATTGCGCCGTTGTTTACTGGCCGTTGAACGATTTCTGAGATGGAAGGAGTTTTCATGAACCGGATTGCGATGACTGTCATGGCCTTTCTTGTGGGCGCCGGCGCCTACGCCGCCGAACCGCGGTCGGCGGGTTTAATTTTCGACAAACAATTGAAGAGCATGGAAGGCGAATTCGTTCCCTTGGTGGAAGTAATGGCCGCCGGAAAGTTCGACTTCGCTCCCACCGACGGCGCGTTTCAAGGCGTACGCACGTTCGGAATGCAGGCGAAACATGTCGCTTACATACTTGACGCAATCGCATCGAGTTTGCTGGGCGAGAAAAATCCGTCCATCACGGCGGCCCACGAGAACGGGCCTGCCGACGTGAAGAGCAAGGAGGAAATCGTCAAGTACGTTAAGGATGCCTTCGCGTATACGCACAAGGCCTTCGGGACGTTGACGAATGAGAACTTGCTTGAGGAGATCGACGATCCGTTCGGCGGCAAGGGCAAGATGACGCGATTGAACGCGGCCAATATTGTGTTGTGGCACAGTTTTAACCATTACGGCCAGATGGTTGTGTACGCGCGCATGAATCGGGTGGTGCCGCCCGCCAGCCGGTAATCTTTAAGGGAGTTTGTTATCCTCAACTCCGATGCGCTCCCCTCTTGTCCTGCTCGCGGCGTTGGCCCTTCCTACTCTTCTTGCGCAAACGCCGATCGCCTTTCCTTCCGATGTCATCCACGAGGCGAACGTCGAGTACTCGAACGTCGGCCAGCGCGTCGCGATGGACATCGTTCAACCTACACGTACAACGGGCGGCCCTTGGCCCGCTGTCGTCATGGTGCACGGCGGCGGATTCCGGCGCGGCAATCGCGAGAGCTATCTCCCGATGGCGATCAAGCTCGCGCAGCGCGATTATGTAGCCGCAACGGTAAGCTATCGCCTCGCGCCCCGTAATCAGTTTCCCGCCGCGGTTCACGACGTAAAGGCCGCCGTGCGTTTTCTTCGCGCGAATGCGGCCAAATATAATATCGACCCCGACCGCATCGCCGCGCTGGGCGGCAGCGCGGGCGGGCACCTGGTGCTCTTTCTCGGCCTTACGGCGGGAGTGTCCGAGTTCGAAGGCTCCGGACCCAACCGGGAATTTTCGAGCCGCGTGCAGTGCGTAGTCGACTATTACGGCCCGACGGACTTCACGCAATCCTATTCGAAAAGCGTGGATGCCGCCGAAGTGCTCCCGCTCTTTCTCGGCGGCGACCTCGATCACAACCGGCTTGCGCACATTCGCGCAAGTCCGCTCAACTGGGTCACGCCCGATGCCGCTCCCGTCCTGGCGCTGCACGGCACTCAGGACACTTTTGTAGCTTACGAGCAGTCGCTCTGGTTGATGGAGCGGCTCATTGCGGCGGGCGTACCCGCCGAACTTGAATCCATCCCCGGCGCGGGCCACGGCTTCAAGGCCGCGGATGCGGAGCGGGCGGATGCGCGGGCTTTCGCTTATCTCGATAAGATGCTCAAGGAGAAGAAGCAGCGGCGAGAGATTCTAATTTCGGACCATGGGCCCGCAGGCGAGATCATCGCCATGCAATGGCCTTCGGGGAAAACGCTGTGGACGATGCCGAATGAGCGCGGTCACGATGTGCAGTCTCTGCCCGATGGACATGTGCTGTTCACCATCGGCGCCAAACATACCGTCGAAGAGCTCGATGCCAAGCACAACGTGGTCTGGTCGTATTCGGAGGGACTCGACCATCCGCTCGCCGCGCAACGCCTGGCGAACGGCAACACGCTGATTGGGGATGCGAAGCTCGGGCGCGTGATTGAGATCACGCCGGATAAGAAGATTGTCTGGAAGTACGAGAACCCGGATCTCGCCGACATGCGCATGAGGAACGCGCACCGAACCAGCGACGGAACAACCTTGATCGCCATCGAAGCCGAAGGCAAGATCGTCGAAGTGGATCCGGCGGGCAAGATCGTCTGGTCATGGCAGGCGCCGGACGGCGCGCATCGCAAACTCTATCAGGGTCGCCGCCTCGCGAACGGGAACACCGTCGTGAGCCTTTCCGATCCCGGCGAAATCGTGGAGGTGAGCCGCGATGGCAAAGTGGTGCGGTCAATCGCGGGACCGAATCTCGGGATTCAGTTCGGGTGGGCGTCCGGATTCGCGCTGCTGCCGGACGGGGGCATGCTCGTGAGCGATTACACCGGCCGCAGGCTGGTCGAGTTGGATAAGGCCGGCAAGGTGGTGAACGAGCTGCGGACTGGACCGCGTACGATTGCGAGCGTGGATATCGTACCTTGACACTTCAGAAACTTTAGCCGAGCGCCAATCTGGCCGCGTTTTATTTTGGATTCAGGGGGAAAGGCCATCTCGCAGGCTTGCCCACGTTTCGTCCAAGTGGAACGTCGAACGGAGTCGCAGGGGCAATTCCGCTGTCGAAAGAATGCGACTATCGAGGCGATTCGTGACGGTGGGCTGCTTACCGGTGCACATCGCCATTCAGCTGGAAGCGGTATCGGGCCGGTGGCCGCCGGTGCGCAGCGCGGGATTTCAGGCCGATTGGAAAAACATTTCGCGGCGACGACGCCCGGCTGCCAAGTTTTTTGGATGGCGCGATGCTGGACGCCATGCTACCTGGAGCCGATCATCGGCTGCTGTCGCTGAGTCGGATCGCTTCGACGGCAGACGGCTCCGGGGTGGCTTACCATTGTGGTGAACATGGACCTCGACGAGGCACGCAAACACCTCTATTTGGCGAAAAGACAATGGGAAAGCGCGGCTTGTGCCGCGTGGGAGCCAGAGGATGCGGCAGGGTGCGTGACCAATGCGTTTTACGCCTATGAAAATCTTATCGTTGCTGTTGCGGAGGCTCATGGCCGAACGTGGGAGCAAAATCACTATAAGAAGTCGAAGCTGGCGGCCGAACTTTTCTCGGAAAAGATTCTAAGTACTGACGTGAGCGAGACTATTTTGGAGATGAACAATTTCAGGAAAGACGTTTCGTATGACGATCCCGGTTTTGAGCTTGCCGATGCGAACCTTGAGGAGATCGTCGGCGACTTGGAGACCTTTTATAATGAAGTCGCGTCCATTGTAGATAAATTGGAGACGGAAGGTGAAGAGGAGGAATTGGAAGAGAATGAATGACGAGTTTTCAAGCGTCGCGGTTGAACTGTCAAAGCTAACAGAAGCAGATTGCGCCGTGATCCTGATCGGCTCCGCGGCTCGCGGGCGGCGGACAGAAAATAGCGATATCGACATTCTCTTCGTCGCTACCGAGAAGGTGTCCACGATTCCGGTGATCTCCGGCTATCACTTCAAGTTCAGCACGGAAGCGGACTTTCTCCGTCGACTCAATGCCGGTGAGGATTTTGAGTCCTGGTGCCTGCGGTACGGCGTGACGCTTCTGGATCGTCGAGCGTGGGAACGACTCACGGCTTCTTCGGCTGATGTGTGGCCGCGCTGGGAAATTAAAGTGGTTCACGGGATACGGCGTTTATTCCTCGCCTCGCAGCTCTCCAAAATGGGCGACGATCTAGCGGCGAGGGAAGAGCTGGTTTTTGTGCTCGGTCATATCGCGCGTGGATTGCTCCTCAAGAAAGGGGTTTTTCCATTGTCCCGGCCTGAACTGGCTGCGCAACTAAAGGAGATCGGTTATGCTCGGCTCGCGGATCTTCATGAGCGGTTGCGAACCGCTGAATCCCCGTCTGGGACTGACCTTGCCTTGGGTTTGCGCTATTCGAAAAAATTGCTGATTCACCTTGACCGAACGACTTATGGGAAGATCGCGTTGGATTACGCAAAGATGGCCCGCAGCAAGGATGCCAAGCGGGCGCAGATGAGCGCGGCTCGCAATGGAAACGTTTACGATTCGGTCCGGTAGGACAGCCCCGTCGCTAATATTTCTTCGTTGCTGGAGGCTTACGCGTGTAAAGTTCCTTTGACGAGTACCGCCCTCTCTTGGTAGTGACCTAAGCCCACAGGAATGCCGCACCAAGAAACGTCGGAACCGATGACGATCTCCATACCCGCCGAATTGTTTCCTATACGTACGGAATGAAGGGCGGCTCGATCACGGCCTTCGGTCCGCCCGATTCCACAATCCGTTCGACCAATCGCGCCCGCAAACTTTGCGAGATTTCGCGAACCTCCGTCCGTCCCGCCAGATTCACGTGCTGGTAAGGATCGGCATAGCGGTCGTAAAGTAGGTATTCGTTGTAGCGAGGACTGGAGGCCGCGCGGCTGCGGATGGCCACGGCATACGTCCACTGCGGAGTCCGCAGCGCGCGCCCGGTTAGCGACTCACTGACCTCGATATACACTTCGTCGCGCCAATCCTTCATGCGCGATAGCAGAGGCAACACACTTCGACCTTGCATCGAAGGAGGAACCGCCGCTCCGGCCCGCTTCGAGCAGCGTGGGCGCGAAGTCCACCTGACCGACGAGCTCCTGAATTTCCATCGCGCGATCGAAACCGGGGCCCTGCACGATCAGCGTAATGTGAATGGAACTTTCATGCGGGCTCCGCTTATATTCCGCGTTGCGCGTGCGGAAGTGGCAGGCGTGATCGCTGGTAAACAGCACAATCGTATCCTGGTCGATTCCTTGCTTTTTCAGCGAGGCCAAAAGCGTTTCTACCGCATCGTCGATTCCCTTCACGCAGCCATAATAGCCGGGTAGCTGGCTGGGCCAAGTTTCAGGCAAGGGCCGAAGATCTTGAGGCACCCACGGATGCTTGTAAGTGTACGCGTACTTCGGCGGGACGAACAAATCCGAATCGTTCTGGTGATGAACTGCCAAATAAGAGACCACCAGCAAAAATGGACGGTCCTTCCGACGCTTCTCCTTCATGAACCGGATTGCCCGATCCGTCAGGAAGTCCGCCCGATATTCGCCCGAAAAATGGAGCGATCTGCGTCGCCATCGTACATGTCGCCTTCGAACGGATGCGAGGTCATTTCGAGCGCGTTGCTGGCTTCCCAGAAATCGGCGAATCCGCCGCGGCTCGCCATCGGCACCGGTCCGTCCATGCGGCTCGCCGGGGTCTGGGCGGAAAGATGCCCCTTGCCGATGTAGTTGGCCGTGTAACCTTGCTGGCGCAAAGTTCCCGCTAGAGTCACCGCATCGGGTTTCAATCCCAAGCCATTTTTCCAGACACCGTGGCGCGCGGGATATTGTCCGGTGAACATGGTTGCCCGCGCCGGGGCGCAAACCGGTTGGTTGGATATCGCTTGCCGGAACAGGACGCCGCGCCTGGCCATCGCGTCGAGATTCGGCGTGAGGTGCATGGGATTCAAGCCCATGCAGCCGAGAACGTCCGCGCGAAACTGGTCGGAAATGATTATGACGATATTAGGCCAGCGCCCGGGAGCGGCCGCCGCGGCCGCCAGCACGGGCGCGCCGCCGACCAACTCTCTTCTGGTCATAAGACCATAGGGTTAGCATAACTACCCGAGGAAACCGAGCTTTTGCGATCCGAAATTCGCAAAATTGGGAAACACGGAGGCAAGCGCGCTGTCCGGTATCCCGAACCAGGAACAGAGCGTCGCGCCGTACTGATCGATGGAGGTCGTTGGAATCCATCGTCCGCGCGTATCGGCGTCATCCGGTCCGCTGAGCTGAAACGCCGGAAATTGTCCAAAGATCCGGCCGCCTTGCACGGCTCCTCCCAATACCAGGTGATGACTTCCCCATCCGTGGTCGCTCCCGCCGCCTGACGTTGGCTGGAACGTGCGGCTGAAATCCGACTCGGTAAAGGTAGTCACGTTCTGCGCCATTCCGATCTCCTGGGTGGCGCTATAGAAAGCCGCGAGCGCGGGGCTCAACTGCGGATACAGAGTGTCATGAGTGGCAAGCTCATTGGTGTGCGTATCGAATCCGCCGAGCGAGCAGAAGAAGATCTGGCGGCGCATGCCCAGGTCGCCTTGTACCTGAATGACCTGCGCAACCTGCTGCAGTTGGGCGGCGATGCTCGATTTCGGGAACGTTGTTTTGAGCGGCGTGGCTTTCGCGAGCGCCGCGCCGAGCTTGGAAGCGTCGCTGATACTGTGAGCCAACGTATCGTTGGCGGCTTGCACCAGAGACAGGCCGCTATTCAACGTGAGCAGGCTATCGAGAGCGCGCGATCGCGCCTGCGATTCCGGCGTGTTGTTGAATCCCACCAACTCCAACGATTTGCCCGGCGAGAGAGCGATAGGCTGCGTGTTCAAACCGGCGCCCAACACGCTGTTTCCCGCGACCGAGAAGAATGCCGGAAATCCGGGTGCATTGATGTTCTGCGCGGTAATGTAATCGGTCGCCCGTCCGCCCCATCCCGTGGAACTGTTGCCCTGCGCCACCGACGTTTGCCATTGAAGCTGTTGGTCGGAGTGGGAGAAAAGGTTGATCGGCAGCGGCGCTTGATGCTGCTGGTACTGATCGCGCGTCAGAGGCTGCACCAGCGAACCGACGTTCGCGACGACGGCGAGCTCCTTGGTTCCAAAGAGGCTGGACAACTCCGCGAGCTTGGAATGAAATGCATACGGCGCCCCGGAGACGCTGGTCACCGCTGGAGCAAGCTCGCTTCCCGAGAGAGCCAGGTTGCCGCGAATCGACATGTAAGCCGTGAAACTCGCGTCATCCATGGGGATGATTGTGTTGTTGGAGTCGTTCCCTCCATACAGGAACACGCACACCAGCGCGCGATAATCGGGGCCGCCTTGCGCCATCGCCGGCAGCAGGCCGAAGGGGCGGAGCGCAAGCGATCCAACGGTCGCCGCGCCAATTTGAATGAATCCACGACGTGTAAACATTTTCTTGTCTCCGTTAATGAATAATCTGGTACTCGCCCGAAGTCAGCACGGTATAAAGCGCCGCCTGTACCGCTTTCGCCTGGGTTGTCGCGGCACTTGCCGCCGCATGAGCCGCCTGATGTAAATCGCTCGACATTGCGTGATGCAGGAATACGTAACTTATGTAATCGAGCAGAGCGTTTAGATCGCTCCCGTATTTCATAAATGGCGCGAGATCGAGCTTCGTGCCCTTGTCGAGAGTCCCGTAAAGAGCCGTGTACACGACATCGGCGCGATTGGCAACGGTCTGAGTGGAGTAGATCTGGAATTCGGGACCGAACAAGCCCTTCTCGGTACGGGATTGCGGCGAGAAATAACTGAATACGCTAGGCGCGTGAAACAGATCTTGTCCCATGGAGGCCGCGTCGTTATACGCCGCCGTCGTTGTCCCCGTGAGCGTGGCGTTGAGGCCTCGCAGAAGGTTGGCCATAAACAAAACCGGCTCGCGCAGATGGCCGAAATTGGCGTTTACAGTGCCGTTTGCGTCATCGCCCGCGCGCGCTTCCGAATCGGCGAGGATCGCCGTCACAACCGCCTTCATGTCGCCGCGCACGCCCTCCCCGTTGTCGAGGAAGACCTTTGAGACGCGCTCGATGTAGCTCGGACTCGGGTTACTGGTTACCAAGTGCTGGATCAGTTGCTTGCAAACGAAGGGCGCCATCGTGGTCTGGCGCATCAAGGCGTCGAGAACCGACTCGAGATCCTGCTCCGCGGTGTGGCCGGCGGGGATTGTTACGCCATCGAAAATGACCTTCTTGCCGGTGTCGTGATACGCTTCCACCGCAAACATCCGGCCAATGTAATAAGCCGGATTATTCCCCTTGGGCGTCGCTCCCGGCGCCGTGGGGTAAGTCCAGCCAGTTAGCGCTTTGGCCATGTTATCGACTACGTCCTGGTCGTAAGTGGGCACGGGCTGATTGTTCCACCCTAGCTCCGGAGAGCCGTCCGGATTGAGTTTAACCAAGCCCAGCGTGAACAATTGCATGAGTTCGCGGGCGTAGTTTTCATTAGCCGAAGTCCCCTTGGCCGGATTGCCCTTGTTGTTATTCGCCATGTTCAGATAGCGGCCCATGGCTGGGTTCAAGCTAACGGCTTTGATGATGTCGCGATAATTAGTGAAGGCGTTGTCGCGAAAAATTCGCCAGTATGGAGGAAACGCGTAGGCGTTCGGGACGCCGGCCGTCGCCGAGACGACCCAGATCTCGCTGAGCGCGAATGCCACGCGCTGGCGAAGCTGATCCTGTTTACCCAGAGAGTTCTCGAAAAAGGCGTCGTACACCGGAACGAGATTTCGATTCGACTTGCCATCGGCTCCCAGCACCGGCTGATCGGGAATATCCGAAACGTTCAGTAGGAACTGCGAATCCAGCCAATTGGGCAAGCCAATATGTTGCAATTCCGCGATCGCAGCCGGGTCGGGTCCCCAAGTAGCCTGGTCTAACAACCGGCCGGCTGCCCGATCGGACATCAGGGCGGCGGAAGACGCCGTTTGACCCTGCGCGGCATGGACGGCCAGCGCAAGGGAGACGACTGTAAGTAGTGATTTCATGAGGCAATCTCCTCGAAACATAAGTATGCATTCCAGTGAACACGGTACTGGTAGCCGAGTCTCGCTAAAAACCGCATTTTTTAAAAGAGGCCGGCCGCTAACCGGCATTCTTCGTGGCATTCCGTGCAAGTCCGACCGCCGTGTCGACCAATCCGCGCACCCGCCGGTCGAACCCGCGGAAACGCTGGTCGCGCGTTTGCCCGCGCGCGTACCGGAAATAAATCTGCTGCAAAATCACCGCGAGCTTGAAAACTCCCAAGACTTCGTAATAGCGAATCCCCGAAACATCGCGTCCCGTTTTTTCGCCATACGACGCCACGATCCCGTCGCGCGTGTACCATCCCGGTCCAGTCGACACGCTCGCGCGTTCTCCCGCCGACGCGCTTCCCAGCGTCCAGTAACAGAGCGTTAATCCGAGATCCGCCAGCGGATCTCCCACCGTCGCCATTTCCCAATCTAGGACCGCCTCAATCCGGCCCGGATCGCTCGCATTCAGCATCACGTTGTCGAGCTTGTAATCGTTATGCACCAGCGTAGCGGGGCCGGATACCGGAAGCGCCTCGCCGAGCCAGCGCATCACTGTATCCATTTCCGGTAAGTCTTCCGTCTTCGCGCGATTCCAGCGCTCCGACCATCCGCAGACCTGCCGTTCCATGAATCCTTGCGCCTTTCCCAGAGCCGCGAGCCCGTGCCGCTCGATATCGATGGCGTGCAGGTCGATCAGGCAATCGAGGAAAGCCCGGCTCACGCGCGCTCCCAAATCGGCCTCGCGCTCGAGCGCGGCGGGCATTCGATCGCGAAAAATAAGACCGCGCCGCCGCTCCATCAGAAAGAACGCCGACCCAATTACGGCCGCGTCTTCACACAGCAGATAAACGTTCGGAGCCGCGGGAAATAGCGGATGCACCCGGGCCAGAAGCCTGTATTCGCGCGCCATGTCGTGCGCTTTGGGAGGCACCGGGCCGAGTGGCGCGCGGCGCAGCACGTACTCGCGGTCTCCGGCGCGAACGAGATACGTCAGATTGGAATGACCGCCGGGAAACTGCTCGAGCGACACGCCCGAATCCGCGCCCTCCACCCGGCCGCGCAAATAGTCCGAAAGCGCGGCGGTATTTATTTCTTCGCCGGGACGCAACGGCGCGGTGTCCGCTTCCCACTGCATCGTTACGGCTCGGAAATCCGTACCAGTTGCTTACCGGTGTTCCGCCCCCGCAACATCCCGATGAACGCCGCGGGCGCGTTTTCGATTCCTTCGGCGACGGTCTCGCGGTACTTCAGCTTGCCTTCGCGAAGCCATTGGGCCAGCTTTGGAAGCGCTTCTCCGAAACGGTCCTGGTAATCGAAAATCAAAAATCCTTCGACACGCGCCCGCTTGACGATCAGCATGGAAAGCAAGCGCGGACCCATCTCCGGTTTTTCGAGATTGTATTGCGAGATCTGGCCGCAAATCGCGATCCGCGCATTCCGGTTCATGGTTTGAAAAACGGCGTCGGTAATCGCGCCGCCCACGTTGTCGAAGTAGACGTCGATCCCCTCCGGACAAAGCTCCTGCAGCTTGGCCCGGTAATCCGTTACGGTCTTATAGTTGAACGCGGCGTCGAAGCCAAGCTCGTGGATCAGGTAATCGACCTTGTCGTCCGCGCCGGCGATGCCCACCACGCGGCAGCCAAGAATTTTCGCGATCTGCCCCGCCAGCGAACCGACGGCGCCCGCCGCGCCGGACACGAGCACCGTTTCGCCCGCTTTCGGTTGGCCGATATCGAGCAGCCCGAAGTATGCCGTGAGCCCGGGCATGCCGAGCAGGCCCAGAGCGGTTGAGATGGGCGCGAGATTCGGATCGACTTTGAACAGGCCCTTGCCGTCCGAGACCGCGTACTGCCGCCATCCGAACATTCCACTAACGACTTCGCCAACGGCAAATTGCGGATTACGCGACTGTTCGACGCGCCCCACGGCTCCGCCGCCCATCACTTCGCCGATCTCCACCGGAGCCGCATAAGATTTCGCGGCGCTCATCCGCCCGCGCATGTAGGGATCGAGCGAGAGGTAAATCTCGCGCACCAGTATCTGGCCGTCCTGAAGCTCCGGCACGGCCGCGTCGACCATTCGAAAATCCGATTCCTTAGGAAATCCCGTCGGACGGGAGGCGAGCGTGATCTGTTTGTTGGTCATGCTCCCTCCGCGACGGAATCGGGCAATAGCATGTAGGTCACCAGCGCCGCCGAGACCAGGCGTTTGCGATCGTCGCACAAATCGACGCGGCCCACGCAGAGCGTCTTGCCCGTGCGAATGAGATGGGCGCGCGCCACGATCTTCCCGTGCTCAACCGGCAGAAAATAATTAACCTTCATTTCGACCGTAGTGGCTTTACGCTTACCCTCGAAATGGTTCACGACCGCTATGCCGACCGCCGCATCGGCCATGGTCGCGGTGACACCGCCGTGAAGCACGCCTAGGGCGTTGCGAAGATCGTCGCGAACGGGACATTCGATGGTAACGCCATCGCGATGCCGGCGCGCGATGCGCAAGCCGACCAGCCGGTTGAACGGCATCCGGCCGACGATGGAGTTGAGATGGCGCAGCGTGAAGGCCGGCAATGGTCATGCCACGACGAAGCGATGGAAGATGGCTTCGAGCGCGCGCTCCATCTCTTCCAAAATCTTCTCGCCGCTTTCCGGGCGCCCCGAATGAAAAGTCAACTCCATCGTCACTTCCGAAAGAGAGGGAGTCACGTCGCCTGAATGAACCTTCAGCCACCCGTGATAGTGACGATCGCCCTCCGATCCCCAATCGATTCGCCGTTGCGCCGCGTCCACGCGGAAAAAACCTTCGGCCTGGTAATCGTGCCCGTTCACGCGGCCTTGAACGCGAATGCGGCCATCCGCCAACGGTTCGGCGAGCTGAACGGTTGGCGCGTATTGCGGCAGATTATTCGGATCGGAAATAAATCCGAACACGGTGTCCGGATCCACTTCCATCGAGATGGTGCGCTCGTAGGTACTCATCCCAATATTCTCGCTCAGCAGCCCGGTCTACTTATCGCTCGAAATCGATGAATCCGCGCTGCACATCGGTGTGGACCAGTTTCACCTGCACCACGTCTCCGACGTCCACAACCTCTTCGCCGCGCATTAAGCGGCCTTCAACCGCGGGATCGAGCACGCGCACAAACGTCCCCTTCGGCGTGACTCCGGTGACAACGGCGCGAAAGCTCTGGCCGATCCGCGATTGCAGCGCCGCCGCCGCGATCCGTTTCGCCATCGTCCGCTCGACCTTGCGCGCCGCGTCTTCTTTCAACGTGCAATTGCGCGCGATGCCCGCGAGTTCGTCGTCCGAATAAGGCGGCGGCTGGTTTGCGATTGCGGCTTTCAGCGCCGCTTTCAAAAGGCGCTGCGTAACCAGATCCGCGAAGCGGCGATTCGGCGCCGTCGAGTGCGTATAATCGTGCACGGCCAATCCGAAATGTCCCTGCTCCGAATCGCCGGGCCGGTCGAGCACATACTCGCCCGGCCCCATCAACTTCACCACGGCGAGCGAGAGATCGGCGGAATGCATCGGATCGGCTGCCTTGCGCTTCAACAAGAACGCGTTCAGAGCCCCGGAATCCGGGGCTGCCGGCAGTTTCTCCCCCAGCTTGGCCGCGAGTTCGACGATACGCGGCCACCTTTCCGGCGTCTTTACCACGCGCCGGATCGAAGAAGCGTTCCGCTCGAGCAGCATTCTCGCGGTCACGCCGTTGGCGGCGATCATGAAGTCCTCGATCAACTCGCTCGCGCGATTCTTGCGCACCGATTCGATTCCCATGACATGCCCGTTCTCAAGAACGGCTTGCGTTTCGATGCTATCGATATTCAACGCTCCCGACCGGTAGCGGGCGGCGCGCAGAATCTGCGCCGCCTCATCTTGCAGCTTCAACTGTTCTTGAAGTTCGGACGATGCAGCGACTTTGGGCGGTGCTTGCGACGTTCCTTCGAGCCAACCGCCAACACCGTTGTAAGTAAGCTGCGCGCGATTGCGGACCAGCGCCGGATAGACGTCGCTCGATTCAATCGACGCGTCCTTCGCGACTGCCATTTCCACTACCATGCATGCGCGGTCGGTATTTTCGAGAAGTGAAGTAATACCGGTCGAGAGCTCGTCCGGAATCATCGAAAAGTTCTTCACGCCCGTGTAGACCGTAGTGGTTTGGGCGGCCGCATGCACGTCGATCGGAGAGCCTTTCGGCACCGATGCGTCCACGTCGGCGATGCCAATCAGAACGCGAATGCTCCCGCCGGGCAGTCGCTCCGCAAATTCGATCTGGTCGAGATCGCGGGACGTGTCGTTGTCGATCGAAGACCAGAGCAGGCCGCGCAGATCGCGGGAATCGGACGGTATTGGCGCGGGATTCACCTGCAACGCCGCCGCTTGTTGACGCGCTTCGGGCGGGAAGTCCGGCTCGAAGCCGTTATCGATCATTTCCTGCCGGGCGGCGGCTTTCAGATCGAAACTAAACATTCGTACCTGGCCGCCATCTGGCCAATCCAGGTATCGCCGACTGCGCCATCCGCTCGGCCTTGACATGGTCGATCTTCAACTCGCCCAAAGGCATTCCGCAACTTTGGCAGCGCGCTTGATCGTTCATCTTCCCTCCAAACTCTGCAAATCATACCATCCAAAATTATGAGAAAATAAGAATCACTTACAATGCGATTCGTCGCAACCTGCCTCGTACTCTACACCACCGCCTTTGCCGCGGACTCGAGCGACGCCTTCGAAATGCGCGTCCGCCCCGTTCTGGCGCAAAAATGCCTAAGCTGTCACGGCGACGCGAAGATGGGCGACCTGCAGCTGGATTCGCGCGAGCACATGATAAAGGGTGGAAAATCGGGCGCGGCCATCGTGCCGGGCGACCCCGAAAAAAGCAACCTGGTTCAAGCCATCCGCTATTCCGGCGCCCGCAAAATGCCGCCATCCGGCAAGCTGAAAGACGAAGAGATTCAAGCGCTCGAAGCGTGGATCAAAGCCGGCGCGCCCTGGCCGGATACTTCGAAGATCACGGCCGCGAAAGCCCCCGCCTACGTCATTACGTCCGAGCAGCGTAACTATTGGGCGTTCCGTCCCATAGCCAATCCGCTCGTTCCCGAAGTTAGCGATAAGAAGTGGGCGCGGACCGAGATCGATCGTTTTATTCTGGCCAAGCTCGAAGCGAATCGCTTGAAGCCGGACTTGGCCGCCGATACCCGCGCGCTCATCCGGCGCGCCACCTTCGATCTCATCGGCTTGCCGCCGACTCCCGAAGAGGTGGATGCGTTTACGCGCGACCGCTCGCCCGACGCCTTCGCGAAGGTAATCGATCGCCTGCTGGCCTCCCCGCGTTACGGCGAGCGTTGGGGCCGCTACTGGCTCGACATCGCGCGCTACTCCGACGACAAGCTCAATTCGACCAAGGAAGAACCCTACGCCAACTCGTTCCGCTATCGCGATTGGGTCATCCAAGCGTTTAACGACGACATGCCGTACGACCAGTTCGTCAAAGCGCAGATTGCGGGCGACCTGCTGCCGGACAAGCAAAAATACGAGGCGGGTTTGGGATTCTATGCATTGAGTCCCGAGTTTCAGGACGACCGCGTCGACGCGACGACGCGTGGTTTCCTGGCCCTCACCGTCGCCTGCGCGCAATGCCACGATCACAAGTACGATCCGATTCCGGCAAAAGATTACTACTCGCTGCTCGGGATTTTTAATAACACGAAACTCTCCGAAATTCCGCTCGCGCCCAAACCGGTGGTGGATGCATTTCAGAGCCGGCAGAAGAAAATCGACTCGCAACAGAAAGCCCTCGAGGATTTCGTAAAAGCTCAAAGCGCGCAACTCGGCGAGATTCTGGCTTCGCGGACTTCGGCTTATATGATCGCCACGGTGGACGGCAAAGCCGGGACGCTCGATACCGAAACGCTCAAGAACTGGACTGCGTACCTGGCGAAACCGGATAAAGATCGTCCCTTTCTCAAAGCGTGGTTCGAGGCGCGTAAACGCAATGCCGATACCGTCGAGCTGAAGAAGATTGCGGACGAGTTCCAGGCAACCATTCTCGCGATCGATGCCGAGAAGGTACTCATCGACGACAAGAACCACATCACGCTCGGCATCGATCCGGACCGGAGCAAGCTTTCGAGCGCCAGCCTGATTTCGATTGAGCGCAACAAATTCGTGCTCTGGGAGGATCTGTTCGGGCCCAAAGGAATTTTGCACTACGGCGATCCGAAAATCGATCGCTTCCTCTCGGGCGAGTGGAAGAACCACCTCGAAAACATGCGCGCCGATCTCGCCGCTTCGAAGCGCGATCTTCCGCCGCAGTATCCATTTCTGCACGCCATCGAAGATGTTGCCAAGCCGCGCGAACAGCGCGTGTGGATTCGCGGCAGTCGCGACAATCCGGGCGAACCCGCGCCGCCACATTTTATTTCGATCCTTAGCACTGGCGAGCCCCGGCCCTTCACGAAGGGCAGCGGCCGGCTTGAACTTGCCGAAGCTATCGTGAATCCGGCAAACCCGCTGACTGCCCGCGTGATTGTCAATCGAATATGGCAGCATCACTTCGGACAGGGTATCGTGCGCACGCCGAGCAATTTCGGTAAACAGGGCGAACCGCCAACCCATCCCGAGCTGCTCGACTATCTCGCCACGCGATTCATGCGCGAAGGCTGGTCCATCAAAAAATTGCACCGCGAGTTGATGCTCACTTCGACCTATCGGTTGAGCGGAGAGAATTCGGAACGAAACTATGCCGCCGACCCGGAGAACAAGCTTCTGTGGCGCGCGAATGAGCGGCGGCTCGACGCCGAAGCTCTGCGCGATTCGCTGCTCTATGTGACCGGCAATCTCGACTGCCAGGAGGGCGGACTGGCGCAGCCGTTTACCGCGGAGAACCGCCGCCGCACGGTGTACGGATTCATCAGCCGCAAGAAGCTCGACGGCATTTTGGCCCTTTTCGATTTTCCGAATCCGAATAATACAAGCGAGCAGCGCATGGAGACAAACGTCCCTCTGCAGCGGCTTTTTTTTCTGAATAGCGATTTTGTGATGACGCGGTCGAAAGCGCTGGCCGAATTGTTGAGCGGCGGCGACGGGGCAAAAATCGACCAAGCCTATCGGCGTCTTTACCAGCGCGCGCCGACGGCCGAAGAACGCAAGCTGGGCCGGGAGTTTTTGCGGCAGACGAAAGAAGCGTGGCCACAGTACGCGCAAGTGCTGTTGAGCTCCAATGAGTTTAGTTTTATAAGGTGACCAAGTTGAGCTCCAATGAGTTTAGTTTTATAAGGTGACCAATATGACCCGCCGCGAATTATTAGCAACCATGGGCACCGGGTTCGGCATGGCCGGACTCGCCAGCGTTCTCCGAGCCTCCATGCCGGTGAACTCCAATCCGCTTGCGCCCAAGGCACCCCATTTCGCGCCGAAAGCCAAGAACGTCATCTTTCTATTCCTAAATGGCGGTCCTTCCCAAGTCGATACTTTCGACCCCAAGCCGATGCTCGATAAGTACGACGGCAAACCCATGCCGGACGGCAATCTCAAGACCGAGCGCAAGACCGGCAATCTGCTCAAGTCTCCGTTCACGTTCAAGAAGTACGGCCGGAGCGGCATCGAAGTCAGCGAAATTTTCCCCAAGCTCGGCGAATGCATCGACGACGTCTGCGTCATCCGCTCCATGTACACCGACCGCCCGAATCACGAGCCATCGCTGTTCCTGATGAATTCGGGCGACAAAATGCCGGGCCGCCCTTCGATGGGTTCCTGGATCACGTATGGCCTCGGCTCGGAAAATCAAAATCTGCCTGGATATATGGTGATGTGCCCCGGCCTCCCCGTTGTGGGCCATCAGCTTTGGAATTCGACGTTTCTACCCGCCGTTTATCAGGGAACCTACATCCCCAACAACGAGAAAGAACCCGAGAAACTGATCCAGTACATCCGCAACAAAGATCTTAGTCTCAACGAGCAGCGGCGGCAGCTCGATCTTCTCGGCCGTCTTAATCGCATCCATCTGGAACGGGAAGGCGGATCGCCGCAGCTCGAAGCCAGCATCCAGGCCGCCGAGATCGCCTATCGCATGCAGACCGAAGCGCCCGAGGTGTTCGACATCAGCAAAGAGAGTCCCGCAACGCGCGCTCGCTATGGCGACGGCGATTTCGGACGCGGTTGCCTGATGGCGCGCCGGCTGGTCGAAAAAGGCGTTCGCATGGTTCAGGTCTACTACGGCAACATGCAGCCCTGGGACAACCACGACGATATCCAGATCCACCGCAAACTGGCGGCCGATTCCGATGGACCGATCGCCGCGCTGTTACACGATCTTAAGGATCGCGGCCTGCTGAAGGACACGCTCGTGATCGTCGGCGGTGAATTCGGGCGCACGCCGGTGGTCGAAATCAGCGGCCTGGTGAAAGTGCAGAATGGGCGCGACCACAACAGCCACGGCTTCTCAATGTTGCTCGCGGGCGGCGGCGTCAAAGGCGGGATGGTCCACGGCGCGACCGACGAGTTCGGTTTCAAGGCCATCGAAAAGCCCGTGCATATTCACGATCTCCACGCGACCGCGCTGCATCTGCTGGGTCTCGATCACACCAAATTGACCTACAGTTACAGCGGCCGGAATTTCCGCTTGACGGATGTCGCGGGCGAAGTGGTTCACGACATTATCGCGTAACGGCTATTGCACCGCCGCGACGCGAGGCGGCTTGTTCTTGGCCTTTGCGGATTCGGACTTGGCTTTCTCCGTCCCGTTGACGTTGTGAACCGGATAAATTGTGATCTTCCCGGCGCTGCTATCGATGGGCTCCCAACCGACGGAAATTCCTTTCGCCTTGGCGATCTTGCGAACCTCCCGGAAAATATCGAACGAATCGCCGTTCAGCAGGCACGATAAATACTGCTTATTCGGCTTGATCCCGTCCAGAAATTTGTTGAAGGAACTGGCCGGCTTCTCGATCTCGTCGGCGGTTTCACCGATTCCAGTGCGCGTTGCCAGTATCGGCCCTGAAAATTTCGGAAGGTCGAAGTGAAAGTTTTTCTTGGTAACTGGTATGGCGCGTTCGCGAAATAGTTCCACCAGAATAGGCGTTTTTGTCGCTGGCAGCGCAACCGGCAGTGACGATACCTCGCTTTCAAAGGGGCTGCGCGTGTTGCTTCGTTCGGTTTCAAGATTAGCCACTTCGGCGTTCTTGGTCCGCAGCGCGCTCACCGTGCGCGTCAGATTCACGGCCAATTCGCGGAGGTCGGCTTCTTTCCGATCCAGCGCGCCCAAGCCGGTCTTGAACTCTTCCAGCTTCTGTTGCGTGATTTGAATTGCCTGGAAGACCCGCTGCTGTTCGGCGGCCACGGCCTTCTCTTTGCGCTTGACGGCCTGGATCTCCGCAAGAACCGATTCCGCTGCCTTGACGGACATGTTAAAGAGTAGGATCGTCCCGAACAAACAGGCTAAAGCTCGCATGATGGCGCTCAGGTTATTCTAACCATCGAACGCGATTACGGCTTTCCCCACGACCTTGCGATTCGCCAAATCGCGAAGGCCTTCGATAGCGGCGCCGAGCGTATACGCTTTCGAAACCACGGGATGGATTTTGCCGGCCTGGTACAGGGCGGCGAGCGCCTCGTGCGTGGCGGCTGGATATTCGGGATGAGCGTCTATGTAGTTACCCCACAGCACGCCGACGATCGAGATATTTTTCAGCAATACGCGGTTGGCCTGGACGCTCGGAATGCGGCCGCTCGCAAAACCGACGACCAGCAGGCGTCCCTCAGGCGCGATGCACTTGGTCGAGAGATCGAACACGTCGCCTCCGACTGGGTCGTAGATAATGTCCGCTCCGCGTCCGCCCGTGATCTCCTTTACGCTTTTTACCCAGACCGGATTACGGTAGTCGAGGGCGTGGGCGGCGCCTTGCGATGAGCAGAAAGCGAGCTTCTCGGGGCTGCCCGCGGTGGCGATGACATTCGCGCCAAGGGCTCTTCCAATTTGAATTGCGGCCATGCCGACGCCGCTAGCCCCGGCATGCACCAGCAGCCATTCCCCTTCGCGTATTTTCGTGCGGTGGTGAAGCGCGAACCAGGTTGTGTGATACACGATGGGCGTCGCGGCAGCCTCCTCGTACGGCATTCCCTGCGGGATTCGAAAAGTGCGCGACGGCCCGGCGAGGGAGTATTCCGCCATGCCTCCGCCAAAGGTGATGGCGGCGACGCGGTCCCCCGGCGAGAACCCCCGCACATGCGCGCCAACGGCATCGACCACGCCCGCGACTTCCGCGCCGGGCGTGAACGGAAAAGGCGGCTTCACCTGGTATTTCCCTTGAATTTGGAGAATGTCGAAGAAATTCAGCGCCGCCGCGCGGTTGCGGATGCGGATCCGATCCGGTCCGGGCTCGGGAGCCGGAACCTCCGCGAGCGACATCGATTCCGGTTCACCCCACGCGCTTACTTGCCAGGCTCTCATTGCTAATCAATTATTGTCCAACCAATTATTGCTAACCAATGTACCGCTCGCGCTCGCGCCTTCGCCCCGCCCCCGGCATCAACCGTGCTTTCGAGGGAGTGTTATAATCTACATACCTATACAAGGGAAATCCCTAATGTCGGAAACGTCAAAATACCGTCTCCGAACAGCTCTACGGGTGCTGTCAGTAGTTTTCGATCATCGCCGGACGCCCAGCCCGATCGAAATTTCCGCATTGCGAATGCTTGCCGAAAGCGATGAAGAGCGCACCTTTGAGATAGACGAGCTGGCGTGTATCGTGATCGCGAGAGAACGACTTCGGCTGCAAGGGAAATCCGGTAGATCGAAGGCTGAAGCTGAATGAAAAGACCCCGATTCCCGTCAGTGTATACTTCCCTTTCATGCCATCCGCGAAACTCTGGCTGGCGGTCGTTGTATTGGCCGCTTGCCACGCTCAACAGCGCATCCCGATAATCTTCGACACCGATATCGGCGACGATATCGACGATGCGCTCGCGCTCGCCCTCGCCTTGCAATCGCCGGAACTGGACGTTCGCACCGTCACCACCGTGATCGACGAACCCGGTACGCGCGCGCGGCTCGCCTGGAAAGAGCTGGGGCTTTACGGGCGTCACGATGTCCAGTTGGGAATCGGCGCCGAGGACGCGCTGTTGAGCCCACATCGCAAAGCCAACGCCACCCAATTTCAGGTGCTCACCAGCGCGGATTCCATGCCCGCGAACGTGCATGCCCGCGCGGCGGATCTCATCATCGACACCTTGATGCAATCGCCGCAAAAGATCACGATCGTTCCCGTCGGGCCCTTGACCAATATCGCGCTGGCTTTGAAACTGGAACCGCGCATCAAGCAAAAGATTGCGCGCATCGTTTTGATGGGGGGAGCGTTCGATCTGTTGCGTCCCGAATATAACATCGTGCGGGATAGCGCGGCGGCGGAGATCGTGTTCGCTTCCGGCGTGCCGGTCACGGCCGTGGGGCTCGATGTCACGCTCAAGTGCAAGCTGGAAGGCAAGGATCTCGAGCGTTTGCGAGCGGCTGAAAACCCGGCCTCCAGATTTTTAGTGCGGTTGATCGGGTTGTGGCAGGATAAGAATCCCGACCGGCTTCCCACGCTGCACGACCCGCTGGCGGTAGCCGTGGCATTCCGTCCGAATCTGGTCGAAACGCAGCAGGGGCGCGTGCAGGTCGAGGTTTCGGGCAGCGCGGCGAACGGACTCACCCTCTTCACGCCGTCCGATCGGCTGCCCACGGATATGCCCGGAACGACGTTGGTATCGCGCCAGGTCAACGCCCGTGCCTTCCTCGATATGTTCATCGAACGTTTATCGCAGTCCCCTCGCGCCGCCAGCAAATAAATATCGGCCTGCACTGTGGTGTTTCGCGACGAACTGCCGATTGAGTACTGGTAGGGTAGCGGCCTTACGATTATGCGTGCAATCGAATTCAATCCGTGGTAAACATGTAGTGGGATCTGGGATAGGCCTCTCGGCGCTCCGTCTTCCCGCAACTCCATCTGGCAATCCCACTTTGACTGCGGTAGCTCTCAGACATCGAAACGCCGAATAAATCAGACCCGTTGAGCGTCACTTGAGCCAAGGAGCAATCAATCCGTAATGGATGGCGATCGCAAATACCAACACCGGGGATACATGAACGGTGATGACCGTCCCAAACAACCACCGCATCAAGGACCTCGCCCCCCTATCGATATCACCGGTCCGCGTTTACCCCGGCTAGTACAGGCCGTAACGGCGTCGCGCTGTTTTAACTGCTCCACCCAGCTTCCCGCCGGATCGGATTTTCCCGCAATTTGCCCCAAGTGCCATGCGGAGCTGCACTGTTGCAAACAGTGCGGGCACTTCGAGCCGTCCACGCGCTTTCAATGCGTCAAGCCGATTCCGGTGCGGATTCCAGTGAAAGACAAGGCAAATAGTTGTCTCTTGTTCTCGCCGCGCGTGACCGTGGCGCGCGACGCAACCGGAATTATGCAGCAGAAGGCCCCGGTCGCGGATAATTCATCCGGCCCGCGTAACGCGAGCGATGCGCGTAACGCGTTCGACAAGTTGTTCAAGAAGCCGGAGGCGTAATACCGGTTACCAAAGCTGATACCACTTTTTGGGGCGCTTCACGGGCTCAATATCGAAGAATTCGAGATAACCGCCGGTTAGCGCGGCCTTTGGATTGTCCGTAAATAGCGATTGAGCCTTCTCCGCGCCATACGCGTGCTCCACATGCCGGTAGGCGTCGCGAAGGACGGGCGGACGGTACTCGATATCATGCCCATCGCTCGCGATGAAATGAACCATTCCGTGGTCCATCAGGGCCTCGGCGGCGGCAATGGCGCTCTTTCCGAATTTTCCGAGAAACGACTGAGCGGTCACCTGAATCAGGCACCCGGCGTTTACCCATTGCTTCAACAAATCCATTTTCTTGCTGAGCAGCGGATTCCGCTCCGGATGGGTAATCACGGGCGTGATTCCCACCCGCCCCAAACGGTCGAATATCTCGCTCGTCGTGGGTGCTATGAGCTGATCGGAAAACTCAACCAGCAGATAATTCTTGTGATTGATGGTGTACTTGTTCGGGTGGGCGAGGCAGTCCTGAATATTGTCGAAGTGCAAATGAAAATCGCAGCCGCAATGAATCTTGATGGCATCGCCGGCTAGACCTTGCAACTCGATAATCTTCCGTTCAATTAACTCCGGCTGGAACGTATAGTGCAGATCGGCATGCGGCGTGGCGACAATGTCGGTGGTCCCGGAGGCGGCCGCCAACTTTAGCATGGCGACGGAATCTTCGATCGTCTTGGCGCCGTCATCCAAACCGGGAAGGATGTGGCTGTGAATGTCTACCATGAGGCCTGGAAATCATAACTCAGGATAGAACTCAAAAAAAGCGTCCAACGATTCCATAAGCTGCTTGCGGACCTGTTTCTCACTCTCGCCTTCAATCAAGTGCATCGTCACGGATGCCGAGCGGCCGTTTTTCAAGGATATCGCGGCTTCGGTGAAGGATTCCAATTCATCCGCCGGCAGCAATCTTAATCCGTAGACAAGCGCGAGCTTGTTCATTAGATGAACATCTCTTCGTCTTGCGTGGCGTGGTCAACTGATGCGCGGTTGCCTTTAGTGTAAACTCCGAGAGCCGCTCTAATGCCCGAAAGCACGCCATTTACTTCTCGAACCGGTTTTAAGAGCGCCTTCTTAACCTCGCCGCCGGCTTGCTGTACCTGATCGACGGTTAGGTCGACCGCCGTATCCACCTTGGCGACCTTGGCTTTCGCGCGAGCCGTGAAATCGTCCATGAAATCGGCGGCCTTGTGGGTCTGTTCGCGAGCCCTGTTTGAAATTGCGACCGCATCTCCGGATATGGAAGCTATTTTTGGCTTGGCATCGTCGACAATGTCGCGAAAGGACGTCGATATTGCCGCGACCTTTGGTTTTGCATCATCCACAATGCCACGCACGGAGTCGAGAATCGGCCCCGTGCGCGCGACAATCGGCATCACTTTCGCGAGAGTTTTCTTGACGACGCCATAAAGGACCAGAACGACAATCGCCTGGACAACAATGCTTAATACCGCCAGCCAAACGCCAATCGCCACAATCCATCTGAAAACGTCGTCCGACATGCTGTAACTCCCGTAAACGCCCGCTAACCGCGGCTGAGATTCGGTTCCACCTTGTCGCGATATGCCTGCTTGCCCGCTTCCACGGCGTCGTTCAGATTATCTTTCTGACGACCCAAAACGTCTTTGCTCTTATCTAGAAGGTCGCTTGCCGAATCCGCCAGATCCGACCCGCGGCGCTTAATATATTCTTTACCTTCGTCCGCTTTGCTCATCAGCAGGTCCCGTGTCTCGTCACCGGCCTTCGGCGCGAACAGCATCCCGACACCGACACCGATCCCCAGACCCAGGAAAAAATTTGCCATTCCGTCTTTGTCCATATTCAGCTCCTAAACCAGGGAAGCCGCGGCTTGCAACGGCTTAACGGTCTTCATTAGTATACGTCCGCTACCCCACACTGCATCTTTAATACCATTTCGGTTTTAGTAAAATTCTGTACAGTAGCTTGAGATGACTCCGCGGAAAAAGCTGGACGGCGAAAAGCTCTGGAATTACGCCCTCAAGTCGCTGTCGAGCCGTGCTCAATCGACGGGCCAACTCCGCGCAAAGCTAAGGGAAAGGGCCGAAAATCCGGATGAAATCGATGCGCTCCTGGCTCGTCTGAAAGACTACGGATACCTCGACGACAAGAAATTCGCGGAAAGCTTTGCCAGCGGAAGACTAGAGAACGCCGGCTTCGGCCCGGCGCGCGTGCTGCAGGATCTTCGAGGCCGCCGCGTGGCGCCCGGTTTGGCCGAGAACGCGGTCCAGCAAATCTACGGGGACAAGGACGAGGTTCCGCTGATCGAGAATTACATCCGCCGCAAATACCG
The DNA here is from genome assembly GCA_051003795.1 of Bryobacteraceae bacterium. Lineage (GTDB taxonomy): Bacteria > Acidobacteriota > Terriglobia > Bryobacterales > Bryobacteraceae > JALYXS01. The sequence continues at coordinate 23,390 of JBPCKZ010000240.1, forward strand.
GACGGTGGAGCGCGAGGGGCTGTTTCGCGAGGATAAAGACCTGGCATCCGCTTACGCCCGCTTGCGGAGAGCGGGTTTCAGTTCGGCGAATGTGGCTCGCGTCCTTAAAAAATTCGCGGCCAATCCCGATCTCCTGGATCAACTGGAACCCGAGTAGGCTAATAGACTTCAACCTTCTTTTTCGCCATCGGCTTATAGGTGAACGGCGAGACCAAACTCTCGTTGCCATCGGCGTCCACCGCCTTCACTCCAAAGACCATGTCGTCGATGGACACGTTCTCCATCTCAAACTCATGCGCATCCCCGGCGAAGATCTCGCGTTCCCAATACGGGGCGGTGGTCGCGCGGGCCACAATCACATATCCGGCGAGATTGGGTTCGGGATGTTCATCTTTCCAGCGCAGATGAGCGGCATAGCGGGA
>JBPCKZ010000241.1:0-7889 GCA_051003795.1 Bryobacteraceae bacterium
ACACTCGTGTGGCCACTTGCTTCGAGCGGCAAGACCCTGTGTCCACACGAGTGTGGACACGGCAGGCACGAGTGCCCGCGCCACAAACTTCCGCTACATCGCAACAAGTGAAACGATAGCAGCGCCCAGCATCACCCAGAGCGTGTCCATCTTGGTAAGCACCAGGAACAAAAAACTGGCCGCCGAAATGCCAATGTACAACGGCCTGGTCAGCGCGTCGCGCGCGAGCGGCACGGCGGTGGCCAGGATCAGCCCCGCAGCCGCGATCGTGACTGTCTGAATGGCGCTTTTCACCGCCGGGCGCTCCGCCCTTGCCCCAAGGAACCGCAAAAGCGGAATGATCAGAAACGCGGGCGTGACCATGGCAAGGCAACCGGCGCACGCGCCCGGGATGCCCGCGACGAAATAGCCGACGCTCACCACGTACAGTCCGTTCGGTCCCGGCGCAGTCCGGCCCGCGGCGACGGCAGCGTTCAACTGCCGGTCCGTCAGCACATGGTGAGTTTCCACCAAATCCCGGCGAACCACCGGCAGCGATGTCAACCCGCTGAAAGAGGTCAGCGTCGCCTTTGCCAACAGCAGATAGAGCACGAACGGATTCATGCGCGCCAGAGCAATCCGGCCACCGCGGCCAGAGCCAGAATCGGCACCGGCGATAGACCGAACCACAAGGACAGCACTAACGCCGCCACCGCCACCACCACGGTTCGGATCCAGCGCATTGCCCGGAACTGCGGCTTCAACAGCAGGAATGCGCCGGTTACCATCATCCCCACGGCCGCGGCCAGCATCCCGGAAATTGCGGCCATTGCGAACGGGTTCGATTTCCAGACATCGTAACCCGCAGTCATGATCGCCACCAGCGCGGCCGATGGCAGCGATACCGCCAGTACGGCCAACACGGCGCCGCGAAAACGCAGCAGATGCCATCCCACACCGGCGCAGAACGCGAGAATGTTCGTTCCCGGCGTCACGCGCGCCAAGCCATAGATCAGCCCGTATTTCTCGACCGAAATCCACTGGCGCGTCATCAGTTCGGATTGCATGGCCGACATGGTTGGGTCGCCGCCGCCGAACGTGAGATTCCCGATGCGGAGAAAAAGCAGCGTCAGCCGGCTCATGGACGGTGGCGTCATTGAGGTACTCTAACACTTGTGACCTACGCCGATAACTCTTTCAGCATTGGAAAAACGCCGCTGGTAAAGCTCAACCGCGTCACCGACGGCGCGCGCGCCACCGTGCTCGCCAAGATCGAAGGGCGCAACCCGGCGTATTCCGTCAAGTGCCGGATCGGCGCATCCATGGTGTGGGATGCGGAGAAGCGCGGAATTTTAAGACCGGGGAAGGAATTGATCGAGCCCACCAGCGGGAACACCGGGATCGCGCTCGCGTTCGTCGCCGCCGCGCGCGGATATCCGATCACGCTCACCATGCCCGAAACCATGTCTACCGAGCGGCGCAAGGTTTTAAAAGTTTTCGGAGCGCACCTCGTTTTGACCGAGGGTTCGAAAGGAATGGCCGGGGCCATCGCGAAAGCCGAGCAGACTGTCGCCTCCGATCCGGATCGCTACGTGCTGTTGCAGCAGTTCACGAATCCCGCGAACCCGGAAATTCACTTCCAAACGACCGGACCCGAGATTTGGGACGACACGAACGGTGGGATGGACGTGCTGGTATCCGGCGTCGGTACGGGCGGAAGTTTGACGGGCATTTCCCGTTATTTCAAGAATGAGAAACGCAAAAAGATTGTCTCCGTTGCCGTGGAGCCGACCAACAGCCCGGTGATTTTGGAGACGCTGAATCATCAACCGCTCACGCCGGGACCGCACAAGATTCAGGGGCTCGGCGCGGGTTTTGTTCCCCAAAACCTCGATCTTTCGATGGTGGACCGGGTCGAGCTGGTCGGGAATGAGGAGTCGATCGAGATGGCGCGCCGGTTGGCCCGCGAAGAGGGAATCCTTTGCGGCATTTCGTGCGGAGCCGCCGCTGCCGTGGCCGTGCGCCTTGCCAAGGAAGAGCAGTATGAAGGCAAGACCATCGTGACGATTCTGCCCGATTCCGGGGAACGCTACCTAAGCAGCGTTCTGTTCGAGGGAATGTTCGAAGGCTCGTAGCCGCCGTGCGGCGTGACGTTTCCGCGGCCGCTTCGTCCATATTGCGGAGGTGTGCATGAATCGGCGGGAATACGTGTCCATCGCTGCACTCGTGGTAGCGGGAAGTTTTGCGGGCGGCGCCCTTTCGACCCGGCTGTTCTCCACGCCGGCGGTATTGGCGCAGAGCCTTCCTCATCCAAAAACGTTTTCGGCGGAGTCGTTCATCCTGCTCGACGCGGACGGCAAAAAGCAGGGGGAAATCGCGTCCTCCCGCTCAGGCGGGGAGATCCGCCTGCTGGATGCGGACGGTGTCAAACGCGTGGAGCTGAGCGCTCAGGGCGACATGCGCGTGTTCGATAGGAACGGTCAACCAATCTGGTCCGCGCCGGCCCGTTTGCGAATGCTGCCGGCGGGCGGTAAGCCCTAGAAATACGGCGCGGGCTCGGGAATCGCCGCGCCGTCCTTTCGCGGCGAAGATGCGCCATAGTTTACGCCCGCCGCCGAGTCGTGCAGCACCGCTTGGCCGCCGCCCATAACGCTCGAGTAAGCGCCCACTACTTGCAGTCGGTGCCCTAACCGGCCAAGCTCTTCGAGCGTTTCCGCCGGAACGCTGTTTTCAATCGCCGCGTCGCATCCTCCGAATGTTTGTTTCGTGAAACGCGGCGCTTCGAGCGCGGCTTGGATATTCATTCCGTGGTCGACCATATTCGAAACGAATTGTGCGTGCGCCTGCGCTTGATTAAACCCGCCCATGATGCCGAATCCAATATGAACATCGCCCTTCTCCATGAAGGCGGGAATAATGGTGTGCAGCGGGCGCTTGCGAGGCGCGAGGGCGTTGGGATGGGTTGGGTCCAGATCGAAAAGAGCGCCGCGATTCTGCAGGTGAAAGCCGAATCCATTAACCGCGATGCCGGAGCCGAAACTTTGATAGAGGCTCTGGATGAGCGAAGCGATGTTGCCGTCGCGATCGACGACGCTTAGATAAACCGTGTCGCCTCCAAGACCAAGCGGGTTGCCGGGCCGCTCGGAGCAGTGCGCTTGCTTTGGGTCGATCAGCGCCGCGCGTGCCGCAGCATATTCTTTCGAAATGAGCGCGCCGGTGGGGATGTGGCTGTGACGCGGGTCGGCCACGTATTTGTGCAGGTCGTCGTACGCCAGTTTTTGCGCCTCCATCTTTAGATGGAACGCGCCAGCGCTGTTGGGCGCCAGGTCCGGAATTGGAAACCGCTCCAGTATGTTGAGCATTTCGAGCGCGGCAAGCCCTTGACCGTTGGGCGGCAACTCGTATACGGTCCAATCCCGATAACGCGTGGAGATGGGCGTCACCCACTCGGATTCATACTCGCTTAAATCCGCGCTCGACACCGTTCCCCCAAACTCGTCCGACGTTCGCAAGATCGCCTTTGCGATGGGTCCTCGGTAGAACGCGTCCGCGCCTTCCTGCGCGATCGCTTGCAGCGCTTTCGGGAGCTCGGGATTACAAAAAACTTCGCCCAGCACGGGCGCCTTCCCATGCGGCAGGAAAAGCCGGCGCGCGTAGTCGTTCGCGGATAATTTCCCGGTCGAATCGCTCCAGTGCCCCTGAATGATTTCCGTCAGCGGGAATCCGTTCCGCGCGAAATAAAGCGCCGGCGAAAATAATTCCAGCCAAGGCAGCCGTCCGAAGCGCTGGTGCAATCGCGACCAGCCGTCCACGCAGCCCGGCACCGTAATGGAATGCACGCCCAACTCGGGCATGCGCGCAAAACCGCCCTTTTGCAAAAAATCGATGGTGAGACTTTTCGGTGCCCAGCCGCTGGCGTTAATACCGGTCAGCGTGCCGGTTTTTGCTTCCCGGCAGATGGCGAAGAGATCGCCGCCGATGCCGTCGCTCATGGGTTCGACGACCCCCAATACGGCATTCGCGGCAATAGCCGCATCCACGGCCGAGCCCCCGCGCGCGAGCACTTGAGCTCCCGCCTGAGAAGCGAGTGTTTGACTGGTCGCGACGATTCCCAGCGAAGAAATCACCATCGATCGGGCTTGGTTTCTACCGGTACGGATCTCTGGGGATTGCGGATAGAGAGGCATTACCTTGCGCTAAGATTAGCTCGTCCCGATGCTCACCCGCTACCGGATCGGCATAAGCGGCGTCGTCCAGGGCGTTGGATTCCGTCCGTTCACCAAACGCTTGGCGGATCGCTTAGGTATTCGCGGCAACGTGACGAATACGGCGGGCGGCGTTGTCATCGAGATCGATACGGAGACGCCTTCGCGTGCCCAAGATTTCGCGGCGGCGATCCGCGCGGGGGCGCCCGTTCTCGCCCGAATCGAACGTCTCGAAGTGATCGCGTTGGGAAAGCCTGCCGGCTACTCCTCGTTCACAATTCTGGCGAGCGTTCCCGACCCCCGGAGCTTTACCCTGATTTCACCCGATATCGCCGTTTGCGCGGATTGTCTTCGGGAAACGCGCGATCCCAACGACCGCCGTCATCGCTATCCGTTTACGAATTGCACGAATTGCGGCCCGCGTTATTCCATCACAAAGGCGGTCCCGTACGATCGCGCCAACACCACGATGGCATCGTTCCAAATGTGTTCGCGTTGCGCGGCGGAGTACGCGAATTCCGACGACCGGCGGTTCCACGCCGAGCCTAACGCCTGCCCGGTTTGCGGCCCCAAATTGGACATCAAATTGGATACGGCCATTGCGGCATTGGAACAGGGTCGGATCGTCGCGATCAAAGGGCTAGGCGGCTTTCAACTTGCGTGTGACGCGCACTCGGCGGCGGCCGTCGACCGCTTGCGGACGATGAAGAAGCGCAGCCGGAAACCGTTCGCGGTCATGATGCGCGATGCCAATACAGTCGTGCGGTATTGCGACTTGAGTTCCGACGAGATGGAACTGCTGGAATCGCCAACCGCTCCCATCGTGCTGCTCAACATGCATTCCGAGGGCGTGTTGCCGCCGCGCGTCGCGCCGGGCCTGCGGGAGCTCGGCGTGATGCTGCCATACACGCCCCTGCATCATTTGCTGTTCGGCCGGAGTCTTTTCTGCCTGGTGATGACGAGCGGCAACATCAGCGAGGAGCCTATCGTCATATCAAACGAAGAGGCCCGCCGGAAACTCGCGCCTCTGTCCGATCTGGCGCTAATGCACGATCGCGAGATCTTCATGCGGGTCGACGATTCCGTCGTGCGTATGCACGACGGAGTGCCGCGCGTGCTGCGACGCGCGCGAGGCTACGCGCCCGACGCGATCGATCTGGGTTTTGAGGCAAGCGAAGTCCTCGCGTGCGGCGGCGAACTGAAGAATACGTTCTGTCTCACCAAGGGGCATTACGCGATCCCGAGCCAGCACATCGGCGATATGGAAAACCTCGATACCCTCGAGTTCTACGAAGAAACTCTCCGTAATTTAAAGCAGGTTTATCGCGCCGCGCCGCGGCTCATCGCGCACGACATGCATCCGGGCTATACGACAACGCGATGGGCGGCCGCGCAACCGGAACCCAAAATCGGCGTGCAGCACCACCACGCGCATATCGCAAGTTGCATGGCGGAAAACGGGCTACTGGAAAAGGCCATCGGCGTCGCCTTCGACGGGACCGGCTACGGAACCGATGGCCAAATCTGGGGCGGCGAATTCCTGATTTGCGGCTACGCCGGCTTCGAACGCGCGGCGCACCTGCGTTATGTTCCGCTGATCGGAGGCGACCAAGCCGTGCGCGACGGCTATCGAATGGCGGCCGCGCATCTGCACGACGCTTTTGGGAGTCCCTATCGCGAGCGCGAACTGCCCGTTTGGAACGCGGCGCCCGCCTCTACCTGGAAAATCTTCGACCGTCTGCTCGAACGGCCGAACCTGCTCACTTCGAGCTGCGGCCGGCTCTTCGATGCCGTCTCGGCTTTAACTGGCGTGTGCCAATCGAGCGGGTACGAGGGCGAAGCCGCCATGCTTCTCGAAGGCATCGCTCGGAAGAAGGGCGCGGAAGCTTACCCTTTTTCGTTCGATTCCGGCGAGTTTCCGTGGAGCATCGACACGCGCCCCATGATTCGGGAGATCGCGGGCGCGGTTTCCGCCGGATGTGATGCCGCGCACGTGTCGGCTTGCTTTCACGAGACCGTCGGGAATATCATTGAATCGGTTTGCGTGGGCCTGCGCGAAAGAACGGGCATCAAGATAGTTTGCCTGAGCGGCGGAACGTTCCAGAACTTCACGCTGCTCCGCGGTGCGGCCGACCGGTTGAACCGGCGCGGCTTCCAGGTGCTCACTCACGCGAAAGTTCCTCCCAACGATGGCGGCATCTCTCTCGGCCAAGCCGTTATCGCGGCCACAATTCTCCAATGTCAAAGGATATGATCCGATGTGTCTCGCTATTCCAGGAAAGGTCGTCGAGTTTCACGATACAAATGGCGTGCGCATGGCCAAGGTGGACTTTGGCGGCATCACGCGCGAGGCGTGTCTCGAGTACGTGCCCGAGACGCGGCTCGGCGAATATGTGATGGTGCACGTCGGCTTCGCCATCGCCAAGGTCGACGAGGAAGAGGCGGCGAGAACTTACAGCTACCTCGAAGAGATGGATCAGCTTGGCGAGCTGTACGACGCCGATTCGGAGCGGCACGTGGAGCGAACCGATGAAGTACCTTGACGAGTACCGCGATCAACGGATCGCAACCAAAATCGTTGACGAAATTAAAAGGACCGTTACCCGTCCATGGGTGATCATGGAGGTCTGCGGCGGGCAGACGCACACGATTGTGAAGTACGGTCTCGATCGGCTGCTCCCCGGGGAGATTGAACTGGTGCATGGCCCCGGCTGCCCGGTATGCGTCACGCCTCTCGACATGATCGACCGGGCGCATGCGATCGCGCGGCGGCCCGACGTGATCTTCTGTTCCTTCGGGGACATGCTGCGCGTGCCTGGCTCGCAGGGCGATCTGTTTCAAGTGAAAGCGGAGGGCGGGCAGGTGCGCATCGTGTACTCCCCGCTCGAGTGCCTGAAGATCGCGCGCGCGAATCCGGATAAAAAGGTCGTTTTTTTCGCGATCGGATTTGAAACCACCGCGCCGGCGAACGCGATGTCGGTGTGGCAGGCGAAACAGCAGGACATCCAAAACTTCTCGGTTCTCGTATCCCACGTGATCGTGCCGCCGTCCATCACGGGCATTTTACAATCGCCCCACAACCGCGTGCAGGGATTTTTAGGGCCGGGACACGTCTGCGCCATCATGGGCTGGCGCGAATATGAGCCGATCGCTTCGCGCTATCGCGTGCCGATCGTGGTCACGGGGTTCGAGCCGGTAGATTTGCTGCAAGGCACGCTGATGACCTTGCGGCAGCTCGAGCAGGGTCGTGCCGAGGTCGAGAATCAGTATGCCCGGGCCATCACCCGCGACGGAAATCTAGAGGCTCAGAACATGATTTCGCGCGTGTTCAAGATTAGCGACCGGAGCTGGCGCGGGATCGGCATTATTCCGAAGAGCGGTTACCGGTTGAACTATGAATTTCGCGATTACGACGCCGAGCGGATCTTCGAAGTGGAAAACATCAACACCCTCGAGCCGGAAATTTGCATTAGCGGGCAGATTTTGCGGGGGCTGAAAAAGCCGGTTGACTGCCCGGCTTTCGGCACGCAATGCACGCCGCAAACGCCGCTCGGAGCCACGATGGTTTCAGCCGAAGGCGCCTGCGCCGCTTATTACAGCTATGGGCGGCATCTGGTGGAGATTGAACCGGCCGCCGCGGTGAGCGCCTGATGATGGGGTTGTGGCGCGGGCACTCGTGCCTGCCGTGTCCACACTCGTGTGGAC
>JBPCKZ010000242.1:0-10521 GCA_051003795.1 Bryobacteraceae bacterium
CGTTGTATTCCGCGCGCAAACTCGCTATCTCCGGCCGGGTCTTCAGCGCTTGTTGGACCAGCGGCGCGGGATCCGAAGGGAGCGCCGACGGGAAGTCCGGATCGGAAAGTGCAAACGTGCGCGAATCGCCATAGCCCAGCGCCACGGATAAGTCCGCGAAGGCCGCGCGTACTTCGTTTTGAGCGTTGATCAACAGCAATTTCGATTCGGCCAGATTCACGTTGGCGAAACTCACATCGAGGCCCGACTTCAGTTTGCTGTTTGCCAGCGCCGTGACCTGGTCCGAAACGGTCTGCCGCGCCGCCACCGTTTGCGTCGCCACAACCGATACGGTTTGCGCCCGCAGGGCCGCGTAGTAAGCGCGATCCACTTGCAGAATGATATCCTCGCGCGTCGATTGCGCGTTATCCCGCTCCGCTTCGGCGCGCAATCGCGAGCTTTCCGTCAGGCTCGACGTGCGCCCAAAATCGGTGATGAGCTGGCCGAACGTGACGCCGCTCGCGAACCGGTTATAGATCACCGGGTTATTGAGATTGCCCGCCGCGATGCGGCTGTTCGCCAGCGCGCCCGCGCCGGTTACGCTGCCGTAAACGGTGGGGAGCGCAGCCGAGCGCGTTTCCAGGGTCACCTGGTTCGCCGCCGCGGCCCGCAATAGCGCTGCGCTTACATCGGGATGATTCCTGACGGCAATGGCTTCGGCTTGCGCAAGCGTAAGAGGTGGGGGTTGAGGCTGTTGCGCCAGCAGCGCAGCCGCCGCGCCCAGCAGGAGGCTCGTTCGAAGCGCGCGCATCACTGCGCCTCCCGATTGCGGTACACGATGTAGTAAGCCGCGGGCACGACAAACACCGTCAGGATCACCGATACCGTCAAGCCGCCGCAAATCGCCCTGGCGAGCGGGGCATACGATTCGCTCCCGGCGCCCAACTTCAACGCCATCGGCAGCAATCCGATGATGGTCGCAAGCGACGTCATCAGCACCGGCCGCAACCGCACGCGGCACGCGCTCGCCACCGCTTCTCGCACGGGCAATCCGTCTTCGCGCAGCCGATGCGTGAACTCCACAATCAAAATACTGTTCGAAACCACGATGCCGACCAGCATCACGATCCCCATCAGCGACATCACGTTTAACGTCGTGTTCGTGAGCCACAGTGTCAACAGCACGCCGGTCAGACCCGTCGGCACGGCCAGCAAAATCAGAAATGGATCGATGAACGACCGGAACTGGGCGACGAGAATCAAAAACAGCAGCACCACCGCAAGACACAGCCCAAGCCCGAAGCTCTTAAACGATGCGCGCATCCCCTGCACCATGCCGCGCAATGTGACTACCAACCCGTTGGGAATCGCGGATTTCGAGATGATGCCGTCGATGGAGTTGGCAATCCGGCCCAAGTCCTCGCCCGTCGGCTGCACATAGATGTCCGTTATGCGGCGCAGTTGATAGTGATCCACTTCCGTCGGCGATTCGATTTTCGAGATGGTGCTGACCGCATCGAGGCGCGTCGGGTTCACTTCCTTGGCCGAGCGAAGTGGGATCGCGCGGAGATCCTGCATGGTCTTGACCTGCGATTCGCGATACTGCACCGTCAACATGTAATCGTTTCCGCTCTTGGGGTCGATCCAAAAGCTCGGCGCGATCATCCCGTTCGACGTCAGGGCGGTAATCACGTTGTCGACCACCTCGCGTTGATTCAGGCCCATTTGGCTGGCGCGTTCGCGATTGATGTCGAGCTCGAGCGCCGGATAATCGATATCCTGCGGGATAAAGGAGTCGCTGACGCCAGGAACATTACGTATCTTATTGGCCAGCTCCACCGCCGTGTTGTAACCCGCTTTGATGTTCGATCCGGCGACTTGAACGTCAATCGGCGCGGGCAGGCCCATGTTTAAAACCGCATCCACCAACCCGCCCGATTGGAAGTACGCGCTCAACTGCGGCAGCTCGCTTGCCATTCGCTTGCGCATGCGGTCCATATATTCGTAGCTGCCGATTTTGTGATCTTCTTTCAAGCTCACCTGAACGAATGCGGTGTGCTGCGCGGAATTCGTGGTGTAGATCGCCGAGAAATCCGGCACGGTCCCGATATTCGAAACGATCATGCCCATATCTTCGGGCAGCACGACCTCGCGCGCGAGCTGTTCGACTTTCGCGACATCCCGCTCGGTGACTTCGATGCGCGTGCCGGTGGGCGCTTTGATATTGATGACGAACTGCCCGGCATCCGTGCGCGGGAAAAAGGACAGGCCAAGCAGCGGGTAAATCGCCAGGCTAACCGCGAACATCAGCATGATTCCGGCAACCACGGCCACCGGTCGATTCAACGCGCGGTCGATCAGCCAATCGTAACCATGAAGCAGTTTCTGAAATCCGCGGTTGAACCAGTCGTTGAAGCTGGCGCCGAAAGATTTCCGTTTCGGGGTTTCGTCAGGCACAATCACGCCGTGCGGCGCCTTGATAAATCGAGCGCAGAACAACGGCACTACCGTCATCGCGACCGCATACGAGGCGAACAGCGACAGCACCACCGCGAGCGCGAGCGCGGTAAACAGAAACTTGCTGACGCCATATAGAAAAGTGACCGGGAAGAATACGACCACCGTCGTCAGCGTCGCCGCCAGCACCGGCAGCGCCACTTCTTGTCCGCCTATCTCCGCCGCCACGTCCGGCGGCTCTCCCATTTCCAAATGCCGGTAAATGTTCTCGAGCACCACGACCGAGTTATCGATCAGGCGCGAAAAAGCCAGCGCCAAGCCGCCCAGCACCATGCTGTTGATCGAATTGCCGCCGAGCGATAGCGCCATGAACGTCGCCAGCGCGGAGAGCGGGATGGAGAAGAACACCGCAACCGTCGCCCGCATGCTGCCGAGGAAAATCAAGATCATCAATGACGTGAGAAAAAGGCCGATCGCCCCTTCATGGAGCAGCGTTTCGATGGCGGTCTTCACGAATTGCGACTGATCGAAAACCACGCGGGTGATCAGTTGCGGCGGAATGTCGAAGAGGTGCGCGATCGCGCTGCGAATGCCGTCGACAATCGCGATGGTGTTCGTATCGCCGCCCTGCTTCAACACCGGAACGTAGACCGAGCGTTGGCCGTCCACGCGCACCACGTTGGTTTGAATCTGCTGCGCGTCCTTCGCAATGCCCACGTCCGCCACCTTGACCGACGCCTCGCCCACTGTTTTCAGCGGCAGGTCGTTGATGGTTTGAATATTCGGAAGCTGGCTGTTGGTGTAGATGTTGTAGTCGTAATCGCCGATGCGCACGTCGCCCGCGGGCAGAATCAAATTCGAATCGTTCACCGAGCGGACAACGTCCATCAAACTCAACTGGTGCGATTCAAGCTTGTACGGATCGACGTACACCATGATCTGCCGGTACCGTCCGCCGAACGGTTGCGGCACCGACGCGCCGGGAACGCTCGCGATCTGATTGCGCACGGTGAATTGCGCGAGATCCCGCAGCTCGGTTTCGCTGAGGCCTTCGCCTTGCAGCGTCACCAGGCACACGGGCAGGCTCGATGCATCGAACTTGAGTACCACCGGCGGCAGCGTGCCCGGCGGCAGGCGGCGCAGTTGCGCCATCGCGAGATTGGAAATTGTGCCGACGGCGGAATCCGCATTCGATCCCGGTTGGAAAAAAACTTTGATGATGCTGACTCCCGGCAGCGAGCGCGATTCGATATGCTCGATTCCGGCCGCGAGCGTAAAGAAGCGCTCGAACCGGCTGGTGATATCGGTCTCAATCTGCTCGGGCGGCATCCCGGAGTAGAATGTCGCAACTACGACAACCGGAATGTTCATGGCCGGGAACATATCGACCGGCATGCGCGCCAGACTCGAAACTCCGACCACGAAAATAATCAGGCAGATGACAACGATGAAATAGGGATTGCGGATGGCGAACCGCGACATTACCGTTCTCCTTTTACGTCCGCCGTTTCCATAATTTTGGGATCCACCTTTTCGCCGGTTTTCAACTGGCTGCGTCCGCCAGTCACCACCAGATCGCCGGCCTTCAGCCCGGAGAGAACTTCCACCTTGTCCGGCGTCTCCAATCCGAGTGTTACGGGGCGCTCCTCAATCCGTTGGTCCCGATTCACCAGATACACGGTCGCGGTCTTGCCTTCGGTAACAACCGCCTGCAACGGAATCGCCAGGGCATTGGGCCGCTGCTCAGTGGTGAGGACCGCTTCGGCGTACATGCCGGGGATGAGCAGCATGGATTTATTGGGTACGTCCACTTCGGTTTCCATGGTGCGCGTGGCGGAGGAAACACGCTCGGCGAACCGCGCGACTTTCCCTTCGAAAGTCCGGTTCAGCGTTGGAACGCGCACTTGGACTGGCGAGCCGATATGAATTTTCGGAACGATCGATTCGGGAACCGGCAGAATCAGCCGCAGCAGATCGTTTTGAGAAAGCCGCACCAGAGGTTGGCTCTGCGATGCCGTTCCGGCCTGCACCATCGCTCCCGTATCCTCGTAGCGCTTGCTGATGACACCGGCGAATGGGGCGGTGATGCGCGCGTATGCGTTGAGCGTTTTGGTTTTCGCCTCGTCGGCTTGGGAAACGTCCACCTGCTGCTGCGCGGATGCGAGCGCGGCCCTGGCCGCCGAGACGGCCGCTTCGTTGGTGCGATCCCGCCCCATGGCATCGTCGATTTCCTGCTGCGCCACCAGATTGGGGCGCGTCTTAATTACCGCCGCGAGCCGTTCGTAAGATTTGTGCTGCGCCTCGTGCGCGGCCTGCGCGCGGTCGAGCTCTTCCCGCTCGCGCTGCACTTCCGAGCTGCTGCGCCGCGTGGTCGCCGTGGCCCGCGCGAGATCGCTTTCCATCTCGGGAATTTCGAGAACCGCCAGCGTTTGGCCCGTCTTCACGCGATCGCCGACGTCCACGTAGATCTTCTTCAGGTATCCCGAGACTTTCGCGTGGATCTCCACCTCCTGGAACGGCCGGAACTCGGCCGAAAGTGCGACTTCGCGCGAGAGATCAAGCCGCGCGGCTTGCGCCACGGGAACGGTGACGATTTTCGCGGGGTCCGGTTTCCCTTCGCTCTTATCCGTCCGCGAACAGGACGCGACGCATATCAACGCAATGCTAATGAACGCAAACCTGCACATTCTTGAATCTCTCCCGAAACACATCTCTCCGCATCAGCGGAGTCCGGCTAGGTCTAGACTATCGGAAATCGGAAATCAGACGAGGAGAGGCGGAGATTGCAGCTCGATGCGGAGAATGCGTTCCGGCGTGGTTAGGAAAGGCAAACCCGGATTGAGAAGGTCGCGAGAAACCGCTGGCATGCCGAAAGAAAGCGGAAGATCGGGAATAGCGATGCCGGAAACCGGCTGATGCAAACCAGCCTCGCTCATTTTAGCGGCTTGGCAGAGATAGGTGGATTTGTGATTCTCGGAGGGATACTGACTACGCTTGGCAGCCCCGCCCAACGCGGCAACGGTCAGGATGAGAAGGCACACAACCGCTTGCCTGATGCCTTTGGTTGTCACGGATACTTCTAAAATACCGCCGAAGGGGAAAATCTGTCAAACGCGAGCGTCGGACTTTTCGAGGGCTCTAATTTCCGTCGATGGTTCAATGCAGCGCGAGCTTTTGCACCCGCAGGTTCCCAATCTCGCCAACATAGAGCGTGTTTTCGTCGCGGCAGTCGATGGCATTCACGGTCCCGAACTCCTTCGGCAGCTTACCGGCCTTGCCAAACTTCCCGATCGTCGTTCCATCCAGGCGCATTTTGTAAATCTCGCCATCGCGATCAATATCGTTGGGTGGATTGGAATTCGAGACGTAAAGGACCTGATTGGGTCCTTTCGTGATGCAAAGCGCCTGCGCATTTCCAACGTTGTCGAAGGCCGCCTTGAAGTTGCCGTCATTGTCAAAGACCTGGATGCGCTTGTTTCCGCCGTCCGCGGCGTAAACGTTGCCTTGCGCGTCCACCGCGATACTGCGGACATCGGCGAACTCTCCCGTTGCAGTCCCCTTCTTGCCCCAGGATTTCACGAACCTGCCGGTCTTGTCGAACTTTGCCACCCGAGCATTGCCGAGACCATCGGCGACGAATATGTTTCCCGCCGCGTCCCAAGCGACGTCGGACGGACGGTCGAACAGGTCGGTTGGCTGTCCCGCGCCGTTTCCTGTCCTCCCCGGGCGCGCCGGAACATTGACATTCTCCGCTTTACGTCCAAGCAGCATTGCGACGCGCCCTTGAGGATCGAACTTCATGACCATGGCGGTCATCTCGTCCGCCACCCAAATGTTGTCAGCGGGGTCGACCCGGACCTGCGCGGCAACCATGAAGCCATATGAATCCTTGCCGATCTCGCGGATGAATGCGCCTTTGCGATCAAACTGAAACAGTCGTGAGCCGCCATGCGCGAACGGGCGCGCGGTACCGATCGTGATGGTGGGATGGCCGGTGCGCGTGTTGACGAACACATCGCCTCGCGAATTCGTGGCTACGCCGGCGACTTCGCCAAGATAGATTCCGGCAGGGAGCCGTAACGCATTGGGCACGGAATCGAACTTGATTTCCGGCGCCTCGTTCTGGGCGATCGCCCAGGACCCGGCCATTGACATCGCGGCCAGCAGGGCTCGCATCGCGTAGTTCGCGCGTTTCACTTGCCTTCTCCCTGTTTTGCGTTGCTTACAGCGCCTACCGAAGTTGGCTGGAGGATCAGTTTCTGCACCCGCCACGACTCGATCTCGCCCACGATAATCGCGTTCGGATCGCGGCAATCCATCATGTGCACCACCTGGAATCCAGGCGCCAATTTGCCGGCGTGGCCGAATTTGCCGAGCACCGTCCCATCCAACTCCGCCTTGTAGATCTCGCCCGTAATATTCCAGGTCCCCGGCATGTTCCCGTTCGGGTTCGAGTTCGAAAAGAAGGCATATTGGTGCGGCCCCGGCGAAATACACACTGTCCAGCCCACGCCAAGGTTTGTAATCTCCCGCACGGGCTTCAGGTTATTGTCGAGCACTTGGTAACGGTTATTGGTGCGATCCGCTACCCAGACATTCCCCTGGCCGTCAACCTGCAGGCCGTGCGGCAGATTGAACTCGCCCAGAGCGGATCCTGGTTTCTCGCTGCCCGCCTGCGCAAGAAAGCGTCCGTCCTTGTCGTATTTCACGACACGATTGTTACAGTAACCATCGGACACGAAGATATTGCCTTGCGGGTCCCAGCCCACATCCGTCGGCCGGCAGAAAATATACTTCTGCGATGGTTGGTTCGGGCCGACAGGGTAAGCCAGCGCGCCAAGAACGGCTGGCGGCCTGCTGCCAAGCACCATCAGCACCTTTCCATCGGGACTGAACTTGGTGATTATGTTGGTGCCTTCATCGACCGTCCAGATGTTGTCATCCTTATCGACGCGCACTGAGTGGGAAAATTCGAAGCCGTAATAACCGTTGCCGATTTCCTTTACGAAGTTGCCGGCCCGGTCGAATTCAAACAACCTCGTATTGGCGCTTCGATGAAAGACAAAAACATGGCCTTTGGAGTTGGTGGCCACGGCAACCGATTCGCCGAGGTACTCTCCGGGTGGAAGTTTCAAAAAATTCGGCACGGATGAGAATGGAATCTCGCGAACATTCTCGATGGTTGCCTTGCGCTGCGCAAGAGAAGGCGAGGCGAGAAGGATTGCCAGAGCCGCTGACGACATCATGATCCGCTTCATAGAGGTCTCCTGGAACTTTCCAATCGGTTTCCTATTCTAGACCAACCGAGGAAACCAACGGCCAGGTAGCTTTTCTGTTATATTGAATTTCATGCAAGCAGCCCGCGTCGTCCGGCATCGTCATCACCGGGCCATCTCCATCTAGCGGGCGCTTCTCGATCTTCGATTTCGAGGATCTTCAACTTCGAGCAAATCGGACAAGCCGCCCGCCCTTAATCTGGCGGGTTTTTTATTATCCAAACGCATGAATCTCGATTTCAGTAAACAAGACGGACTAGTCACCGCGGTGATCCAGGACGATACATCCGGCCGCGTTCTGATGGTCGGTTTCATGAACGACGAAGCCTTCCGGAAAACGGTTGAAACGGGGTTCGCAACGTTTTACAGCCGCTCCCGCCGGAAGCTTTGGCTCAAGGGCGAGACTTCCGGGCATCGGCTCATCGTGAAAGATATCGCGACGGATTGCGATACCGACGCGCTCTTGATTCGCGTCGAGCCGCAAGGCCCTGGCGTGTGCCACAACGGCTACGAAAGCTGCTTTTACCGGCATCTCGCGGACGGCGCGTGGGTCGAAACCGAAGAGCGCGCGTACGATCCGGACACCGTCTACCAAGGCAAGTCGTGAAGCTGAAATTGGGCATTCCGAAGGGCAGTCTCGAGAACGCGACCATCGATCTCTTCCGGCGCGCCGGTTACAACATCACCACCAGCAGCCGTTCGTACTTCCCGGCCGTGGACGATCCGGAAATGGAATGCATGCTCATCCGCGCCCAGGAAATGGCGCGTTACGTCGAGGACGGCATTCTGGACGCAGGCCTGACGGGACGCGACTGGGTGGAAGAAAACGCCGCCTCCGTGCATGCCGTCGCCGATCTGGTTTATGCCAAGCAAAGTTTTGGAAAAGTGCGGTGGGTGCTCGCCGTGCCGGAGCAATCCGGATTTCACTCCGTGAAGGATTTGGAAGGGAAGATCATCGCCACCGAGTTGGTCGAAACGACCAAGCGGTATCTCGCCGGCCATGGCGTGAAAGCCAAAGTGGAATTCAGTTGGGGAGCGACCGAAGTGAAGCCTCCCGTGCTGGCGGACGCGATTGTCGAGGTTACGGAGACCGGCTCTTCGCTGCGGGCGAACAAGCTCAAGATCATCGACACGGTGCTCGAATCGAACACGCAGTTGATCGCGAATAACGCGTCCTGGCAGGATGCGTGGAAGCGCCGCAAGCTGGAAGATTTGCGGATGCTTCTCGAAGGCGCGATCAACGCGCTCGGCAAGGTAGGCTTGATGATGAACGTGCATCGCGACAGCCTGGCGGCCGTATTGGCCGTTTTGCCGGCTCTGAAAATGCCGACCATTTCGCATTTGAGCGACGATAGTTGGCTCGCGGTGAATACCATCCTCGACGAATCGACCGTGCGGGACATTATCCCGCGATTGAAGCAAGCGGGCGGCCAGGGAATTGTGGAATATCCGTTGAACAAGATTGTAATGTGATGATTCGGATTCTTCACTCCGGCGGCATGGCCAAAGTGCTAGCCCGGCGTTCGGCGCGCCTGCTCGAAGCCGAAGCCGTCGTGCGCCCGATTCTCGATGCGGTCCGCAAAACGGGCGACCGGGCGCTGCTCGAGTACGCGCGCAAGTTCGACCAGCTCGATCGCAAAACGGTCCGCGTTCCCCATGGAGAGCTTCGGCAAGCGGCCGAGCGTCTGCCCGCGCTCTTCAAGACGGCCGTGCTGGAAGCGTCCGCCAACATTCGCGCGTTTGCCAAACGCCAGATGCCGCTGGAGCATTTCAAGCCGCTCAAGCCGGGTCTCCACGTGGGTCAGATAGTTCGGCCTCTCGAAACGGTGGCCGCTTATATTCCGGGCGGCCGGTATCCGCTGCCTTCGACGCTGATGATGACGGTTATCCCCGCGCAAGTCGCCGGCGTGCGGAATATCTGCGCCGCGTCGCCCCGCGCGGTCGATGAAGTTTTCGGAACCGCGCACATGCTGGGCGTAAGCGACGTTTTCCAGATGGGCGGCGCGCAGGCCATCGCCGCCTTCGCGTTTGGAACCAAGACCGTGCCCAAGGCGGATCGGATCGTGGGGCCCGGGAACATCTACGTCGCCGCCGCGAAGAAGATGCTATCGGGGGAAGTCGGGATCGATTTCGTCGCCGGCCCAACCGAAATCCTGATCATCGCGGAGGACGGCGATCCGCGTTATCTGGCGGCCGACATGTTGGCGCAGGCGGAACACGACGTGGATGCTGGCGCGATCCTGCTCACTACTTCGAAACGGCTCGCGAACGCGGTCGCCAAAGAGATCGAGCGGCAACTGCCGGCGCTTTCCACCGCGCCCGTGGCGCGCAAAGCGATCGACAAGAACAGCGCGATTGTAGTCGTGCGCTCGCTCGATGAAGCCGTCGAAATCTCGAACCGGTTCGCGCCGGAACACCTCAGCATTCCCGATGCGTCGCTGCTGCCGAAAATTGAACATGCGGGCAGCGTGTTCATCGGCCCGTACAGTCCCGAGGCGGCGGGCGACTACGCCGCGGGACCGAATCACGTGCTTCCGACCAGCGGGGCCGCGCGCTTGCGCGCCGGTCTCTCGGTTTGGGATTACGTCAAAGTGATCACGGTGCAACAGCTGACCCCCGAAGCGCTGCGAATGTTGGCTCCCGCGATAACCACGCTCGCGCGCGCCGAAGGTCTGGAAGCGCACGCGCGATCCATCGAGGTGCGAATCAATGGCTAAGGTTTTGTGGCGCGGGCACTCGTGCCTGCCGTGTCCACACTCGTGTGGACACAGGGTTTTCCCGTTCGCACAACAAGTGTCCACACGAGTGT
>JBPCKZ010000243.1:0-14093 GCA_051003795.1 Bryobacteraceae bacterium
CCCTCCCTCACACTCGTACGAGGGAAATGGCCCTCAAGAAAAGCCCGTTCCCGTTCTCCCCCCGTCCGCCCCACCCCCCCCCCGCTACCGGCCATTCTACAAACTGTACTACGCGACCTTACGGAGCGGCGGCCTCACGATATTCTTGACGGGGCGGGGGAGCATCGGCAAGAGATTCGTATACGCGGCAGGCAATTGTTTCTGAATGACGCCGCCGAAATATTCGTCGAGCGGATACAGGCTGAACGGTTGCAGCTCCCGGAAAATCCGGCCAAGCCGCTGCTGTATCCGGTAAACCGAGTGGAAAAACGTCCCCCGGTCGATCTTAAGCTGGCGGCAGCAAAGCCTCCAATCCGCCCCCAGCAGAAAATGGAAGCGGAAAATCTTGTACTCATATTCGTCGAGGGATCGCTTGCTCACCAGGCAGAAGTCCGCCATATAATCTTCGTCGCGGCGCGCCCAAGTCCGCTTCCCATCTTTTCCCCCCGCGCACAACTCGAGAGTTACTTTGCTCATGTACTTCTCTTTAGAGGCGCAATAACGGAAACGAGCGTAGCAGGCCCGGAAAATCCCTCGTAGTACACAATTACAGGGACTCTCGGGCCCCTTCCTGCTGTTGCGACGCAATCCATCTCCTTGGCAATGCGTACAGCCCGATTTTGCTAGCGCTATCGCTTCCGACCGATTCCATTCCATTGTCGATTGATTCCTCCCGGCGGCCCTTCAACTCGGAACCGCCGATCTAAAAACTGTTCCAAATTTAATCTCTTCCCGCAAACTGTCAATTAGAATTCCGGCATAAATCGCGGATCACGGCGTTCAATCGTTTTGCTGTATTAAGGTAAGCTATTGATTAAGAAAGGAGTTGGCGCCATTAAATGCAGTGACAATTATTCTTTTATATTTTTACCGGCTCTGGCCGAACTACTGTCTTTATAGGCGGATGTATTTCCCGAGGAAATATAGCTAAGGCGGAAATGTACTTTCAGATACTGCAAAAACGGTTGGTGTGCACAATTCGGGAGCGCGTGCGCAGTGGCGAGATGACGGAGCGTGGGCTGGCACGCCTTTCCGGGGTTTCACAACCGCATATACACAATGTGTTGAAAGGAGTCAGAATTCTCTCGCCGGAATTCGCGGATCAGGTTCTTCGCCAATTGAAAATCACCGTTCTAGACCTGTGCGAGCGCGGGGAACTAGGCTCGATCCATGGCGCTCTGCCAGCCGGTTTGCTGCCGGCAGCTTTGAGTCCGGCCGCTTTGAGTCCGGTATGCTGGATTCCCAAACTGAGTCACCCGATCGGACCGGGACAGTTGTGGTCTTCCGCCATGGCCAGCGAAGCCGCTTATCCCATGCCGGCGCGGGCGGTCGAGAATGTAATCGGACCGGCCATTGCGACCCTTGCCGAAGACGTCAGAATGCTGCCGCGATTCCGGCGCGGCGATACGGTCCTGCTCGACTTCTCCGAAGAAGCGAGGACCCATCCACAACCCGGCTGCGCTTATGTAATCGGCGATTCCGGAGATTCTCCGGCCGGTCCCGTGGGGGGATCTCTGGTACGCTACGTGCGGCAGGGCGGCCGGAGAATCTACCTCGTCGCCGAAGATTGTCTCGAAGATCGCGAGCGCTGGGACTGCGTTTCTCTTGCCGGTCGGCATATCCTTGAGATTGTGAGGGCGCGAATTGTTTGGATGGGCCGACAGATGGAATCGCGGTAAGCAGCCGGATCGCCTCAAGAAACTGGCCGAGAGCGTGGATGCGCTCGCGATCAAAGATACTAGCGCGCTCGAGGAATCCCAGCGCATCGAGAGGCTGCGAATCGAGGGCGCCGCTTGGCTGCACGCGCTATGCGCGCAATTCGTCGGCGATTTGAATAGCCTGATCACGACCACCGAGTTGTCGGTCGCCCCGGCCAAGTACGAGCCGGAGAGCTTCAACGACGCGGCGGCGAACCTTTTCCAAATTAATGCGCGAGGACGCATTCTGCAGTTCGAGTTCGAGGCCGCCGAGAACCTGATCTCGACCGAAAATTTCCCCCAGCCCTACACGCTCGAGGGCGCGATCCGGGGCTTCAACCAGGAGTTGCTGGAGCACGGCGCGATCGAGGAAGAACAATTGTATTTTTGCGTCGACGGGAACAAGTCGAAATGGCGCGTGTTCGATCCGCGCACTTACCACACGGCGGATCTCGACCAAAACTATTTAATTACGTTAATGGGGCGGCTGGTCTAAATCGCGCCGGTAGTGTTGTCATTAGTGTCGTCATTCCGTCTCGCGGACGATTTTAAGCCGGGCGCGAAGTTCTTCCGGCAGCGCCCGTTCCACCGCCGGGGTGATTAATCCAGCGGCATCGATCCCGCGAACATGAACGCGGTCCTTGTCGCGGTAAGAGTTCAGTTTCATTCGCACCAAATCGGATACCGGAATTACCGCGACTTCTCTTCCATGTACCATCACATGCTCCGGCGCGAGCGCGGGATTGGGAGCCTGATCGGGTTTTATCGTCTCTCCAGTAAAAATCAGATGAATGGCGTTAATCGCTTTTTTCTCTTCCCCATACAACAGCATGTCCAACCCCGCCGCGCGCCGGAAATGAAAACCGTAACGCTCCGACGCTTGTTTCACCCGCTCCAGGTCGGAACGTCGAATCATGATGTCAACGTCTCTCGTCAGCATGATTTGATCCCGGTCCACCTGCTCGATCCGCGCCGCCACCGCCATTCCGCCGACGAGTTCGTAGGGGATGTCCTCCGCGGCGAACATTTCCGCCACGCCGTGGAGGATCTCGACTAATCCGAATAAACGCTCTTCGAACAAGAGATTAATAGCGGCTCCCTTTTTCGTATTTTCCCGCAAGAACCTGTCGAAGGTTAGCATTTGCGCGATCCCGCGGCTTCCCCGTAAATCGCGATCATTTCGCGCGCGGTCCGCTCCCAACTGAAGCTCGCGGCGCGTATTCTGCCTTTGCGAATCAGGCTGGCGCGCAGGTCGTCGTTCAACAAGACTTCGCATATCCCGCGGGCGATGTCGAACACGTTTTCGGGATTCACCAGCATGGCCGCATCGCCCACCGCTTCCGGCAGGGAACTGGCGGAGGAGGTCACGACCGGCGTTCCCGAAGCCATTGCCTCGAGCGGAGGCAATCCGAACCCCTCATACAAAGAGGGAAACACAAATGCCGCGGCCAGCTCATAAAACAAACGCAGCGTGTCGAACGGAACGAAGCCCAGGAAGCGAACGCTGTGCTCGACGCGGCTCTGAATCACGGCCCGCCGGACTGAAGGAAATTTCGAAATCTCATCGCCGATGATGATCAACCGAAGATCGCCGTAGAAAGGATGGCGCGCGAGTTCGGTCCGCGCGACGGCGAACGCTTCCACCAGGCGGGGAATGTTTTTCTGCGGCCTGATGTTGCCCGCGTAGAGCAGAAACGGATAGTGGATCTGGTAACGCTCCAGGATGCGTTGGCGCTCCCGGCCGGCGGCTTCGGGCCCCGCCGCGCGCGCGTCCGCCAAGTGGCGGTGGCCGAAGAATTGAGGATCGGGCGCGTTGTAAACCAGGCGCACCCGTGCTTCCGGAATCGCGAGAAGATTCAGAACGTCGCGCCGCGTGGCCGCCGAGACCGCGACCACTCTGCTCGCGCGCGACAAGCCCCGGCGGAAACGGAACCGCCGCAAGTCCTTCATCGCGCCAGTGGATTGCTCAAAAAGCAGGCTGCTCAGATCGTGAATGGTCACCACGTACGGCTTGGGCATGAACAGCGGCACGCGGTTGAACGGCATATGCACCAGATCCGGCCGGAGTTCGCGCAGCAGGATTGGCAGCGCGAAGTGATCCAGGCGGTCTTCGTCGCTGCGCGCATGGAGAACCGGCCGGAAATTTGGCGGCAAATGCGCCAGCTCGCGCGCGTCCGCGGGAAGCGAGATCAGGCAGTATTCGTTCTGGTTATCGGCCGCGCCAAGCGCGGCGAGAAGATTCCGGATGTACGTGCCAACGCCGAAATCGCGAATGCGGCGCACATCGACGGCGATCTTCACACGCTCAGGCGCGCACGGCGTCGAGCTTCCAGGAGTACAGCGGGAACCGGCCGGTTAGCGCCGCAACTTTCCGGCGAACGGACGCGATGGCGGACTCGGACGAAACATCGCCGAGCACTTCGGCGATTAACCGCGCCACCTCGCGCATCTCGGTTTCGCGGAATCCGCGCGTGGTGGCCGCGGGACTGCCCAGCCGGATGCCGCTCGGATTCATTGGCGGATTCACGTCGAACGGAATCGCGTTCTTGTTCACCGTGATGCGCGCGCGGTCTAGCGCCGCTTCCGCTTCCTTGCCGCGAACGCCTTTCGAGAATACGTCGACCAGCATCACGTGCGTATCGGTGCCTCCCGATACCACGCGGAAGCCTTCGTCGATCATGCCTTCGGCCAGCGTCCGGGCATTCGCGATCACCTGCTTCTGGTAGGTCGCGAACTCCGGCTGCAAGGCCTCCCGAAAGCAGACGGCCTTGGCGGCGATGACGTGCACCAACGGTCCGCCCTGCGTGCCGGGGAAGACGTTTTTATTGATCTCCGGGCCATACTTTTCTTTCGCTAAGATCAAGCCGGCGCGCGGACCGCGCAGCGTCTTATGCGTGGTGGTGGTGACGATGTCGGCGTACTCGCAAGGATTCGGATGCAGCCCAGCGGCCACGAGGCCGGCAAAATGCGCCATATCGACCACCAACACGGCGCCAACCGAATCGGCGATCCGGCGGAATCGCGGAAAATCGAGAATCCGCGAGTAAGCGCTGCCGCCCGCAATGATCATTTTCGGCTTATGCTCATCGGCAAGCCGGGCCATCTCGTCAAAATCGATGCGCTCGTCGTCTTTGCGAACGTTGTACGCGACGACGTGGTAGGTCTTCCCTGAAAAATTCAGCTTGTGGCCGTGCGTCAGGTGGCCGCCATGGGCGAGGTTCAGGCCCATGATGGTATCGCCCGGCTGCAACACGGAGGCGTATGCCGCTTGGTTGGCCTGCGACCCGGAGTGCGGCTGCACGTTGGCGTACTCGGCCCCGAACAACTTCCTGGCCCGCTCGATCGCCAGATTTTCGACGATGTCGGCGTACTCGCAGCCTCCGTAATAGCGCTTGCCCGGATAACCCTCCGCGTACTTGTTCGTGAAAACGCTGCCGCTAGCTTCGAGAACCGCTTCGGAGGTGAAATTCTCGCTCGCGATCAACTCGATTTGCGAATTCTGCCGCTCGGTTTCACGCTGAATCGCGTCGAAGATTTGGGGATCGACTTCGGCGAGAGGACGGGACATGGAGCTTTGCATAAAGGGAAGATCGATTTTATCACGGGCGTATCGGGGGAGGTCCCTCCGCCGCCGCGCGGGGCGCTATTGCAACCGTTCGCCCGAAGGCCGCGGAATCGGAGTGGTCAACGGGATCGGCCTGCCGAAATCCGGCGTGCCATCCGCTTTCCATGTGAAACGCTGCGCTCGGGGGGAACGCCGGCCTCCACATCCCTGTTTCGGCCCAGGGTTCGCGTGATACAGAATCCAATCTTCCTTTCCGTCCGGCGATTTGAAGAACGTGTTGTGCCCCGGACCGTACGCGGCCGCTTCCGGCGATTCCCGGAAAACCGGCTCAGGCGATTTCTTCCAGGACGCCGGCTTCATCAGATTGCTCCGCGCGGAGGCCTCGAGCATTCCCAATTCATAATGATCCGTCCAGCAAGCGCTCCCCGAATAGATCAGGAACACTTTATCGCCATGCTTCAGGATCTCCGGCCCTTCGTTCACGTCGAGATGGGGCGGCTCGCCCTCCTTCTCGAGATCGCCCACCTTCTCCCACGGATACACCGGCGTGGAAATCCTCGCGCGCTTGCCTTCAACAGTCCACGGATTCTTCAGCCGCGCGATGTAAATGCTCTGCGTGCCATTCACGTCGCCTTCCCACCCGGACCAGATGAAATAAAGCTTGCCGCGATTTTCAAAGACCGATCCGTCGATGGCCCACTTATCCGCCGCATCGGAAAGCTTGCCCTTCATCGCCCACTCGCCATCGAGCGGATCGGGCGAAGGATTCTCGATCACCCACACGCGATGCGTAAGATTGTTCGCCGCATCGGCCGAGAAGTAGATGTACCACTTGCCATTGAGAAAGTGAATTTCCGGGGCCCAGATATCGTGCGAGTACGGTCCCGTGGCCGGCGGCGTCCACACAACTTTCTTTTGCGCATTTTTCAGATCCGGGATACTGCGCGTCTTCCACACGGTCAAATTCCGGCCGGTGGTGTTCATGTAGTAGTAATAGCCATCGCGATATTCCACCCACGGATCCGGACCGGAAGGAAGCAGCGGATTGGTGAATGTTGCCGCGTCTTGCGCGATTACGCGGAAACAGGCGAAAAAGAGAAGGACCGGCGTTCGTTTCACGTCTATTTGCGGTAAGCGGCCGCGCGCACCCGCAACTCTTCGGGCGACACGTCTTCTTTATGCGTGGCGATCCACCACTGGTTCCCGAATGGGTCTTTCACTCCGGCGTTGCGGTCCCCATAAAACTGGTCCGCCGGTTCCATGAGCGATGTCCCACCGGCTTCGATCGCGCGCTTGTAAACATCGTCCGTATCGCGAACGTAGACATACAACTGGGAAGGCATCGACCCAAATTCGCCTTGGGGCTCGCCCATCATTAGTATCGAGCCGCCGATTTTCACCTGGGCGTGCATGATCGCTCCGTCCGGGCGCGCCATGCGCTCCGTTTCTTCGGCATCGAAGACGGCTTTCAAAAAATCGATCAGTTTTCCAATACCGGGAACCACGATGTACGGGACAACGTTGGTATGGCCTTCAGGGATGTAGTGAACGCCCATAAGTATCCTCCGCTATCGCGCCGCGGCCCAAGCTAAACCGTCGGTTCCCTTCCCCGCCTCAATCAGCTTCTGCACGGTCCAATCCGAGGTTCCGATAGCCGCAACCTGGTGGCTCGAATCGCAGGAAACATAGGCAACCTTGTCGTCGGGACGAATCAGCACTTCCTGCGGCGCTTTGGGGACGTCGATCACGTGAGCAACCTTCATGGTTTTCAGATCCACCACGGCCACCTTATCGGCTTTGGGCATGGCGACAACCAGCCAGCGACCGTCCGCCGTGGCGGCAGTTCCATATCCCGAGGCCGGCAGGGGCACCCACGTTTTCACCTTGTTGGTTGCCGTATCGATTACGGCTAGTTGCGGCTTGGTCTGATCGGACGTGAACACCATGCTATCGTCCGCCGAGACCGCGATGCGCTGCGTTTCGCCCGAGATCGGGACGATCGCGATGGTTTTGCGGCCTTTAAGATCGAGAACGGAGACGGTGCCCGGCCCGACATTGGCCGTATAACCACGCCGTCCATCGTGCGCGATGGCGAGCATGTGCGACTCCGCCTGCCCGGTCGGAACAGTCCCGATAACCTTCAGCGCATGCGGATCGATCACGCTAATGGTCTTGTCCAACTCCGTGGTGACGTAAAGCATCCCGTCCTCGGGGCCGAACACAGGGCAGTGGGGCCTCACGGCGTGCCCGAAATCCAAATTACCCACGACCTTGCGGCTGGCGATATCGATCACCACCATGTTCGTGCCATCCGTTCCGGGCTTTCCAACGCCCGAATTTCCATAGATCGGGATGTAGGCGAGTTTCCCGTCGGGCGATGCGGTCAACTCGTGTCCGGTGACGCCGCCTTCCTGCACGGTAGCCACCTGCCGTCCCGAAGCGGGGTCGACGATTCCGAGCGTGTGTTCTCCCTTGTTCGCGACGATCAGAGTGCCGCCGCCCTGCGCGCTATGAAGCGCGTGAGCGCCGGAGAAAATAAGCGAAATCAAAAAACAAAATATTGACGTCAACACAGCCGTTGAACGCGACATTGGAAAGCTCCTCTTAAGCGGAATTTCCCGCTGCACCATTATCGTCGAAATTGCAGCTTGAAATTCGGATACGCTACAAGTGTCTATGTCCCGTGCACATGCGTTGACGGCCATTCTTCCTTGTAACGATCTCGATGCCAGCGAGGCTTTCTACGCCAGGCCCGGGTTCACGCGTCAAGGCTGGGATGACAACTATCGCATTCGATCGGACGGCAAGGGAGGAGAGATTCATCTGAATACCGCCGTGGAAGGGTGGCTTGTCCCCGGAAACTCTCGTTCGGATTGGTTGGCCGAGTAGGTTGAGAAAGCTCAAGGAACCAACCCAAACGTAAAAACGGACGATCCGGCCGCGACCGCGATTACCTGCTTGCCCTGAAACATGTAACTCACCGGCGGCGCGACAATCGCCGCGCCGGTTTGAAAGCGCCATAGCGGCTTCCCCGAAACCGCATCCAGCGCGATTAAGTAGCCTTGCGGATCTCCCACGAATACCAATCCACCCGCTGTCGCCAGCAGCCCGCCCGATGGCGCGCTTACCATCTCATAGCGCCACTTAGTCGCGCCGGTTACAGGATCAACGGCAACCACCGCTCCCGTGCTTGGCTCGCCTTTTACGTCGTCCGCCGTGCTCAACTGAAACCATTGCCCTGCGACAAGCTCGTGCTTGCTCTTGTAAAAAAGGTTGCAACCGTCGGTTGTGCCAAAGTAGAAAAGTCGCGTCCGCGGGCTGAATGCGGTAGCTTGCCAGTTATGTCCCCCGCCTAATCCCGGGCAGGCGCGATTGCCTTCCTCAGTGGGATCTTGACCCGGCACCAATACGGGCCGCGCATCGGGGCCGATCCCGGTGGTCCAACTGATCTTGGTGTACGGCTTCGCCACGAGTAACTTGCCGCTCGTCCGGTCAAGCGCGTAAAAGTGCCCGTTGCGATTGGCCTGGATCAAAGCTTTCACGGTCCTTCCAGCGATGGTCAGGTCGGTCAAGACCGGGTCGGCAACGGCGTCCCAATCGTGAACGTCGTGGGGAGTGAACTGATAATGCCACTTAAGTTCGCCAGTGTTGGCGTCGAGCGCCACGATGCTGTCGGTGTAAAGATTGTCGCCGGGGCGATCGTCGCCGTTCATGTCGGGTCCGGGGTTGCCCGTACCCCAATAGATCAGGTTCAACTCGGGGTCGTATGTGCCGGTAATCCACGTCGACCCGCCGACGCGCTTGGCGCTCGCGGGTCCCCAGGTCGCTCCACCGCGCTCCGCCGCTTCCGGCACGGTATAGAAACGCCAGACGCGCTTTCCGGTATCCGCGTTGTAGGCGTCGACAAAGCCGCGAATTCCAAATTCGGCGCCGGCCGTGCCCGTGATCACCAGGTTCTTTTCCGCGATCCCGAGCGGCGCGGCGGTCCCGCTATAGCCTTTCCGGTAATCACCCAGCTCGATATCCCATAGGACCGCGCCGGAGCGTGAGTCGAGCGCAATCAGGCGGTCCTCGATGTTGACTTTGAAAAGCTTGTTTCGGATCTTGGCGAAGCCTCGATTCACTTCCCCACAGCAGAGGTCGAGAACCTTCGGCGGGGTCTTCGCATAGTGCCAATACGGCTTTCCGGTGAGCAGGTCGAGCGCGAACGCGTGATTCGAAGCGGCGGTCAGGAACATCAGGCCATCGGCGATCAAGGGCGTCGTTTCCATGTTTCCCGGAACACCGGTTTGAAACACCCATCGCGGCGCTAGCCGCGCCACGTTGGATGAATTGATTTCGCCTAACTCGCTGTAGCGCCAGCCGGAGTAGTTCTTGCCATAAGTCGTCCAGTTATCCGCCGTTTGCGTATAAGTGGGCAAAACACTTGCAAGTACGCCAATCAGCAGTGCTTTCATGGGACGCCCGCTCCCCGCGGACTGGCGGCCTGTAAACTAGCTAGGTAAGCTACTAAGTCGTCGAGCTCCAAAGCGTCAAACTTCTTTCCGTAGTTATCGGGCATGAGCGAGCGGGT
This sequence comes from Bryobacteraceae bacterium, assembly GCA_051003795.1. Taxonomy (GTDB): domain Bacteria; phylum Acidobacteriota; class Terriglobia; order Bryobacterales; family Bryobacteraceae; genus JALYXS01. Next base: position 9,875 of record JBPCKZ010000243.1, read on the forward strand.
CTCCCGCGCAATCGAAGTTACTTCGTTCCTTTCGAAGGAATGATAGTTCTGCGACAAGTCGAGCAATTGCACCGTGAAGTTATCGAAACCCTTCTCGATGCCCGCGACCTTCGCGCCGGTCCGCGTGACTACGGTTATGGTTTCGTATCCGGGCGTGGGATCGGCATTGGGCGATACGATGGATTCGCGAAGGTGCGCGAGACTGCGCTGCCGCCCGATACGCGTCAGATCCGGGCCGATCCACCCGCCGCGCGCGCCCACGGCATGGCAAAATCCGCACTTGCCCTTGTTCCAGAAAAGTTCCGCGCCATGCGCCGCGTTACCCTTGGCTAATTCAGCGCTTGGCCGGGCCGTCGAACGGATGAAGGCAACCACGCGCCAGATCATATCCGGTGGTAGAAACGAGTACGATTGCATCTCGGTACCCGGTACGCCGTTGGTAATGACGCCGAAGAGGTCCGCATCGCTATCGCCCGCATGAAACACGCCGCGAGTGAGGTCCGGCCCGGTGCGGCCGCCTTGCGCGCGCATCCCGTGGCAGGGGCCGCAGTAGATGCGGAAAACGCCGCGCCCAGTCTCCGCGGCGGCCGCGTCCTTCGCGTACGGGTTATCCTGCGCGAGACACGCGAAACAGAGGGCGGAGGAAACGAAGATGAATCCCGGGACGCGTCGCAAACGAACCTACGGTTTGCCGGGAGGGGGCGTATTGCCCTTGTGAGTAGACTCCGAGGCGTCGGTTCCCGACGTCGCGGCGGTTTTCTTGTGGACGTCAACAACGGCCTTCTTCGAAGCTCCGGATATTTTTGCCTCATGGTAACCGGCCTTCTTCGCGTCCGCCTCGCTCATGAATTTGCCGCGTTTGGTCTTGCCATAAAACTCGCCATCCTTGTGATAGGCGCCGCTATTCAGGTTTACCCAGACCTGCCCGGCGGACTTCGCGTCAGAGACAGCCTGCGCGGACGGGGGCAGCGTGGCATTCGCCTTGTTCGCCGCCGTCGTTTTCGGTGGCGCGCCAGCGGGAACTTGCATGCCCGCCGCGGCGCCCGAAAGGAAAAACGCGGCTGCGCATGCCGCGAGAATTGCCATATGTAATCTATTTTTCATAATGCTCCGAGAGCAACTATATCAAAACATTCCGGCGAAGCTGTTACGGTGGAAAAGTGAGAGGTTTCCTAAGCAGGTCACGATTTACCGCCACGCTGCTGGCGGCTCTGCTCGCGGCAGTGCTAGCGACGTTCGCTTTAGCGGCCCGCACGGCGAATCGCCTTACAACCAATCGCGACTCGTTCCGTTTTGCGATTTTGGGCGATCGAACAGGCGAGGCGCAACCGGGGGTCTACGAACGCGCCTGGAAAGACGTGGCGGCCGCGAATCCCGCCTTCGTCGTCAGCGTCGGCGATACAATTCAGGGGCTAAAAGATGAGACCGCCGAAACCGAGTGGCAAGACGTCAGGCGGATTCTCCATCCTTACCGCCGCTTCCCGTTGTACCTCGCTCCGGGCAATCACGATATCTGGTCGGACGAATCCCAGAAGCTTTTTGAAAAGTACGCGGAGCGCCAGCCGCATTACAGCTTCGATTACCGACAGGCGCACTTCACGATCCTCGATAACAGCCGTTCCGAACAGTTTTCAATCGAAGAAATGGCGTTCTTGAAAGCGGATCTGGAAGCGCACGCCGCGCAGCCCTTGAAGTTCATCGTTTCTCACCGGCCCTCCTGGCTTATGGAGACGCTTTTCAATAACACGGAATTTCCTCTCCACCTGCTGGCGAAGAAGTATGGCGTGCAGTACATCGTAGCGGGCCATGTTCATGAGATGCTTCACGCGGAATTGCAAGGCGTGACGTATGTCTCGATACCGAGCGCCGGGGGCCACCTCCGCGCTTCGAAGAAATATGAAGATGGCTGGTTTTTCGCGTACACGCTGGCGACCGTGCGGGGTTCCGAGGCCGGTCTGGAGATCAAAGAGCTAAAACCGCCTTTCGGCGAAGGCCGCGTGACCACCCCGGCCGATTGGGGCAAGATCGGGCTAAAGGAAAAGGCCGCCGCGGCCAACGCATCGCCCATGTAAATTTTGCGAACTTCCAGCTTCCCGGCCTACTACGGTTTACAAGTATGTTTATGGACCGGTGGGTTGCCGCCATTCTCGCGCCTCTTGCAATTTGGGTTCTGTTGAATGCCCTCGACGATCTGATCCTTGACGCGGCGTGCTTCTATCGCTGGTTGTCCTCGCACTTCTCCCGCCACAACAAATGGACTTGGCCCACGGACGCTGAACGCGCGGAAATCCCCGAACGGCGCATGGCAATTTTCGTTCCCCTCTGGAAGGAGCACCGGGTGATCCAGAACATGGTGGAGCACAACATCCAGTCGCAGCAATACGAGAACTACGATTTCTTCGTTGGGGCGTATCCGAACGACGGTCCGACGCTCGCCGCCATCCGCGAAGTGACGCGCCGTTTTCATAACGTTCACATGGCCGTGTGCCCGCATGACGGCCCCACATCCAAGGCGGATTGCCTGAACTGGATCTATCAGCGCATGCTGCTCTATGAAGAAGAGCACGGCGTTCGATTCGAAATGATCCTGACGCATGACGCGGAAGACCTGATCCACGCGGAGGCGTTGCGCTGGATCAATTACTACGCGCAATGGAACGACATGGTTCAGATTCCGGTGCTGGCTTTGCCGACCGGTTGGAGGGAGCTGACACACGGAGTTTACTGCGATGAATTCGCCGAATTTCAGTTCAAAGACATGCCCGCGCGGCAGATTCTGGGCGGGTTCGTGCCTTCAAACGGCGTGGGAACCGGGTTCTCGCGGGAAGGGCTCGAACGGTTGGCGGCGGCGCACGGAAACCGCATCTTCGAGCCCGAATGTCTCACCGAGGATTACGAGAATGGATACCGCATGTACAAGCTGAAATGCCCGCAAATCTTCATGCCGGTGCACTTCAACAACGGGAGTTTCGTTGCGACCCGCGAATATTTCCCGCGCCGCTTCGAAGCGGCGGTGCGGCAGCGGACGAGGTGGGTGACGGGCATCGCCCTGCAATCCTGGGAGCGGCACGGATTTCACGAGACACTTTCGCAGTTGTACTGGTTCTGGCGGGATAGGAAATGCCTGGCGGGAAATCTGATCGCCCCCTTCATCAACCTCCTGTTCCTATACGGCGCTGCTACCTGGATCGCCAGCCGGCTCCAGCACAGGCCCTGGGCGCTTGCGGGCCGCGTACGCGATCTGGTTTGGATCTACGCCGCGATTCTGATGCTTCAAGCTTTTCACATGGGAGTGCGCGCGTGGTGCTGCGCTCGGGTTTACGGATGGAAGTTCGCTTCAGGCGTGCCCGTTCGCGTGATCTGGGGCAATTGGATCAATTGCCTCGCGACCGGCTCCGCGGTTTTCCGTTTTTTCAATGCGAAGCTCCATGGGCGTCCGCTCGTGTGGCTGAAAACCGAGCATGCTTACCCCAATCGCGCGGCACTCATGGAGAACCGCCGGTCGCTCGGGGAGGTCCTGGTGGGATCGCAGTACATAACGGCGGAAGAACTCGCGGACGCGATTGCCTCGAAGCCGCCGAACCGCAGATTGGGCGAACATCTGATGAAGACGGGAAAGTTGACCGAAGTGGACCTCTACGAGGCTCTGAGCTTGCAGCTAAATATGCCTTTGGGCAAGCCCGAAGTGGAAACGGTGTCGCGGCCGGTGACACGGTCGTTTCCGGCAGAGGTCGCGAAGCGCTGGCAGGTGCTGCCGTTCCGCGTGGCCGCCGGATCGCTTTACGTGGTGGGAACCGACGCCCCGTCGGAGAAGATGAATCTCGAATTGAAGCAGTTTTCCTCGCTGGAATTACGTTTCCATTTGGTCACGCCGACGGATTTCGCGGAACTGGCCGCGGAATATTTGCCGTAGTTCTTTTACGTCGTTGATCGGCGCTCTTCCAGACGGCTGATACGCTGTTCGCGATCGGCAAGCATCTGGGATAGCGTGTCGGCAATCTTGTCGATTTTGGCTTCGAGCCTGTCGAATCGAGCGCTGGTTTCGGATCGGTCGGCTCTCATATCGGCGCGCAGGATTTCCTTTACGTCTGCCAGCCATTCCAAAACGGTCACGTTCGGGTTGGGAACTTTGTCGTTGCTTTTTATACGGGGATCGGCAAAACCGCAAAGCGTCTCGCTGTATCCGGGATACGAGAAATTCAGGCCATTCGTGACGTAT